>NZ_CP160849.1:2007271-2347156 GCF_040790665.1 Sulfitobacter pontiacus
ATGTCGTGCTCTTGCCGCATATGGGGTCTGCGACGCTCGAAGGGCGGGTAGAGATGGGCGAGAAGGTCATCATCAACATCAAGACCTTCGAAGACGGGCACCGTCCGCCGGATCAGGTCGTGCCCTCGATGCTTTAGGCGCAGCGCCTGTGCGGTTCAATTTGCGCTGGCGCTAAAAACAAGTAGGTTGACCCCGAGCACCGGAACGGGGAGGGGACCATGCTTGCACAGCACATTGTGAAACACATCGGGCGGACCTGCGCAGCCATCGCCATAGGTGGTTGTCTAATCGCAAGGCCGCAGTCAAGCCTTGATGCAAAAGCACGGCCTATCGAAATGCCTTTAGAGCATTTCGGCCTCCGGTTCTTGCTCAGTTCGCTCTCAGCACGTTTATGTTATCGAGGTCATGCGTGTGTCCGGGGCATGGTTGTCTCCGCGGTCAGCACTTGGCTGCCGCATTTTGGGTTCCGCAGGTGAAGCCTTCCATTGTTTTGCACGCAGTCTGTAATAGCTGCTGCCACGTCTTTCGGATTGGCCTGACCTCCGTCCACGACAGGGACGCCTCCTCGCATCAAGTTATGATGCGCTGAGCTCGGTGTGCGAGGGACAATGCATTAGGCGAGTTCCTCGCGCGTTGGAATAAAGGTTTGACCGGTCTTCAGCATGGAATGCATGATGACGGCGAGTTTGCGAGCAACGGCGACCGCCGCCCGCTTGAAGCCAAGGCGTTCGCGCAATTGAAGCCCCCAGGTTTTTAGATCACTGACCGTTTCGGCTCGTGTCCTCGTAAGCAACGAGGTCGCAGCCTCGTAGAGGAGCCCACGCAATCGTTGATCCCCCCTTCGAGAGATGTGGCCGTTAAAATCCATCTCTCCCGATTGGTATCGGCGTGTAGTGAGGCCAAGCCATGCGCCGACAGATCGGGACTTCGGAAAGTTCTTCGGGTCTTCGATAGCGGCCACATAGGAAACTGCTGTGATCGCCCCAACGCCTGGTATCGTCATGAGCAAACGCGTGCTTTGGCACTGTCGCGCCGCCAACAAGAGCTGGCGGCTGAGCGTAGACGCCCGCTCCCTGACAGCTTGCCAAGCTTCAAGCAGCGGATAGATGATCCCTTTCAACTCGACGTGTCCGTCCAGTAGATCGTTAACCTTTTCTATGAACACCCGGCCTTTGCTCTTGGGCACGACAAGACCGAAAGTCTTCATCAAACCACGGATCTGATTGGTCAATTGTGTCGTGATGGCCAAGAGTTGGGTGCGGGCTGCAACCAATGACCGGATCAGCATCGCTTCGAACGACTTGACCCTGACAGCCTTATAGAAGCCGGTTTCGGCAAGTTTGGCCAATCCCTCAGCATCGTTTGCATCGGTCTTGTTCAGCGTCTCACCCAGAATTTTCTGAGCATGCCGCGCCTCAATGCAGATCGCCCGGAGTCCTTCCCCCGTTAAGGCATGAAAGAACCAAGTGGCGAGTGGGCCAGTTTCGAAAACGACGCTCAGGGGGTCGTCCGCATGCTTCCGAACCGCCTGCGCAATAATTCCCGGGTCGGAGGGACATTTCCCGCGCCATATTCTTTTGCCGTCTTCTCGGATTGAGATCGCGGTATCCTTCAACGAAACGTCAAGCCCTATGTACTGGCCCATGCTCAATCTCCATCTGTTGCTTCGAACAAGACCCTTTCGGATCACGCTCTGGATCATACCGGAGAAAAAACATTTCGATGCCATGACGAAACGCGGAGTGACAGAGCGATTACCCCATGTTTTGTAAGCGGGGCCGCTTTCGCGCAACAGGCCGCCGATAGTGTCGCGCCCGAAGGTGCCAGCCAAGGCAGCTTTACCGGCATGTCGCCGCGGATCACCGCCGCCTTCGAGGCTAAGGATGCTGGCAAACCCGTCATCGCCCAGAACTGGATGGTCGCCGCCGCCAACCCTCATGCGGTTCAGGCGGGGGCGGATGTGCTGGCACGGGGGGGCACCGCTGCCGATGCGCTGGTCGCCGTCCAAGCGATGCTGGGGCTGGTGGAGCCGCAAAGCTCTGGCCTGGGCGGCGGGGCGTTTCTGGTCTGGTATGACGCCGCATCGGGCAGGCTGACCACGCTGGACGGGCGCGAAACCGCGCCGCTGGCGGTCACGCCGCAATTGTTTCAGGACGACCAAGGTGTGCCGCTAGGGTTCTTTGACGCCGTCGTTGGCGGGCGGTCGGTCGGTACGCCGGGCACCCCTGCATTGATGGCCGCAGCGCATGAGAAATGGGGCAACCAGCCCTGGGCCGAGCTGCTGGCCCCCTCTGTCGCCTTGGCCGAGAAGGGCTTTGCCGTGTCCCCACGTCTTGCGGGGCTGGTGGCTGATGACGCCGAACGGCTGGCAACGTCGGAAACGACAGCATCCTATTTCATGCCGAACGGCACGCCGGTTCAGGCGGGCGATACGCTCAAGAATCCCGATTATGCCCGCACGGTCGCGGCGATGGCTGAACGCGGGGTGGAGGCTTTCTATACCGGCGACATTGCGCGCGACATCGTGGGGGCTGTCCAAGGGGCTAACAACCCCGGTGTGCTGTCAGAGGTCGATCTGTCGATCTATCGGGTCAAGGAACGCGACGCCCTTTGCGCGCCCTATCACGGGCATGAGGTCTGCGGCATGGGGCCGCCGTCCTCTGGCGCGCTGGCCGTTGGGCAAATACTGGGGCTGCTGGAAAACGCGGACCTGAGCGCCGGACCGGCGGACGCAGATGTGCTGCGGCTGATCGGCGATGCCTCGCGGCTCGCCTTTGCGGATCGGGGGCGCTATGTGGCCGATACCGATTATGTGCCCGTGCCGGTGACCGGTATGCTCGACCCATCCTATCTGGCGGAACGCGCCAAGCTGTTGCAGGGCGACGATGCGCTGCCGGAAGTCACCGCGGGCGCGCCCGCTTTCGACCATGCCCTAAACTTTGCCGATGATATCTCTATCGAGCTGCCATCGACCTCGCATGTGTCGATCGTGGACAGCATGGGCAATGTCGCGAGCATGACCACCACCATCGAAAACGGCTTTGGGAGCCGACTGATGGTGCGCGGGTTTTTGTTGAACAACGAGCTGACGGATTTCTCTTTCCGGTCGCATACCGATGGCGTGCCGATTGCCAATCGGGTCGAGCTGGGAAAACGCCCGCGCTCGTCGATGGCACCGACGATTGTGATGAAGGATGGCGCGCCGGTTCTGGCCGTGGGCAGCCCCGGTGGCAGCCGCATCATCGGCTATGTCGCGGGCGCGATCATTGCGCATCTGGATTGGGGGATGGATGTGCAACAGGCCGCCGCACTGCCCCATGCGATCAACCGGTTCGGCCCCTACGACCTTGAGGAAGGCACCGACGCCGCCGCGATGGCCGATGCGCTGATGGGGCTTGGCTATGAGGTGAACACCCGCGCGCTGACCTCGGGGTTGCATATGATTTCGATTGGCGATGACCTGCGCGGCGGGGCTGACCCGCGCCGCGAAGGCATTGCCCTTGGCGAGTGATCGCCCATTCTGAACCAAAGGAAAGACCATATGGCACAGGCCACCGACATGCCCCGCAACGAGACCGGGATCGACACCGCTTTGGGTATCCTCAAGCAGCAATTCGGCGAACGCTTCCAGACGGGCGAAGCGATCCGCGAACAGCACGGGCATACGACGACCTGGATCAGAAATCAGGCCCCCGATGCCGTGATCTTTGCCCGTTCGACCGACGATGTCGCGGCTGTGGTCAAGGTCTGCGCCGCGCATAAGGTGCCGGTCATCGCCTTCGGCACCGGCACCTCGCTTGAAGGGCATGTGAATGCGCCCGCGGGGGGCGTGTCGATTGACGTCACGCAGATGGACGCGGTGGTCGAGGTCAACGCCGGCGATCTGGATTGCCGCGTGCAACCCGGCGTCACCCGCGAGGCGCTGAACACCCATTTGCGGGATCAGGGCCTGTTCTTTCCCATTGATCCCGGGGCCAATGCCTCGCTTGGCGGGATGACGGCGACGCGGGCCTCGGGCACCAACGCGGTACGCTATGGCACGATGAAGGACAACGTGCTGGCGGTCGAGGCGGTGATGGCCGATGGCACGGTGATCCGCACCGGGGCACGGGCCCGCAAATCATCTGCGGGTTACGATCTGACGCGTCTGATGGTGGGCTCTGAAGGGACATTGGGCGTGATCACCGAAATCACGTTGAAGCTACAAGGCATCCCCGAGGCGATCAGCTCTGCCCGCTGTTCCTTCCCCACGGTCGAGGCGGCCTGCGAAACGGTGCAAAACGTGATCCAATACGGGCTGCCCGTCGCACGAATAGAGCTGCTGGACGCGATGGTCGTGCGCGCGGTGAATGGCTATGCCAAACTGTCGCTGCCCGAAACGCCGATGTTGCTGCTGGAGTTCCATGGCTCTGACGCTGGTGTGGTCGAACAGACCGAAACATTCGCCGCACTCGCCGATGAAAACGGCGGCACCGACTATCAGGCGACCACCACGATGGAGGAACGCAACAAGCTGTGGCAAGCGCGGCATGATGCCTATTGGGCGATGCTGGCCCTGCGCCCCGGCTGCAAGGCGGTGGCGACCGACGTTTGTGTGCCGATCTCAAGGCTGGCCGAAGCGGTCGGCCGCGCGAACGCCAAAGCGGCGGAGCTGGGTCTGATCGCGCCCATCGTCGGCCACGCAGGCGATGGCAATTTCCACGCCTCGCTGCTTCTGGATATGGACGACGCGGATGAAGTCGCCCGCGCCGAAGATTTCATTAGCTGGCTCAACGAGCTCGCGATCTCGATGGAGGGGACATGCACCGGAGAGCATGGCATCGGACAGGGCAAACGCCCCTATCTGGTCAAGGAACTGGGAGCGGCCGTGGGCGTCATGGGCGCGATCAAACAGGCGCTGGACCCCGATAACATTATGAACCCGGGCAAGATTCTTCCCGAATCCCTGGCGTAGTCGGGGCGGCGCGGGCGGTATATCGATCCCTGCCACGGGCAGGGATGCGATGCCTCCGGCGGGGATTTTTAACCATTTGGAAGCGGCCTGCGCGCGAGTTTTTCGACGTTGGTCGCATTTGTGCTGTCTTTGGTCGGCTGGGTTCTGCGTTTTGCGCGGGGGCTGCTAAATGTCGCTAAGACCTATTCTGGCGGAGCATTGGATTCATGAAAACTCAAGTCAAAGCACTGGTTGTGGGCGGCGGTGCCGTTGGCACGTCGATTGCCTATCATCTGGCCCGCGCCGGATGGGATGATGTGATGTTGCTTGAGCGGGACGAGCTGACCTCGGGGTCTACATGGCACGCGGCAGGGTTGCTGCCCTATTTCAACATGTCCTATGCGACGACCCACATCCACGACTATTCAATCAAGTTCTACAAGACGCTTGAGGAAGAGACCGGCCTGAACGCGGGCTTTGCCGTGGTGGGGAACCTGCGTATGGCGCAGACGGACGAACGCATGGACGAATACATGCTCTATGCCTCCACCGCCGAGACCTGCGGCGTGCCCTATACTTTCATGACGCCGGACGAGATCAAGGCAAAATGGCCGCTCATCAAGACCGACGATCTGAAAGGTGCGCTGTATCACGAAACCGATGGCTACATTAATCCCGCCGATGTCACCATGGCGATGGCCAAGGGCGCGCGGCAGCGGGGCGTGGCGATCGAGCGTAAGTGGCAGGCGGATGCCTTTCACTGGAATGGCGCGGCATGGGAAGTGACCGTCACCAAGATGGTCGAGAAGGGCGGGAACCTTGTCCCCTCGGACGAGCAGGTCGTGATCACCGCCGAGCACGTCGTCACCGCTAGCGGCAACCACGCGCAGCGCACCGCCAAGATGCTGGGCATCAAGATGCCTGCCATTCCGGTTGAACATACGTTTATCGTGATGGATCAGGACCCCGAGCTGGTCAAATGGCGCGCCGACGGCAATCCGGAGCATCCGGTCGTGCGCGACGCCGACAATGAATCCTACGCCCGCGAAGAGCGGGGCGGCTGGATTTTGGGCATCTATGAGCGCGGCGCGCCTGCACGGTTCGAATATGGGGTGCCGGACAGCTTCCGGGCCGATCTGTTTCCGCTGGATCTGGACCGGATCGCGGATCAGTATATGGCCATGGCCGACCGCGTCCCGTCTTGTGCGGACTCCGGCCTCAAGGACGATTTCAACGGGCCGATCTGCTATACGCCCGACGGCAACCCGCTGGTTGGTCCGGCACCCGGCCTGCGCAATATGTGGCTGGCCGAAGGGTTCTCTTTCGGGATCACGGCTGCGGGGGGCACGGGCTACTACCTTGCGCAGATGATGGTCGAGGGCGAGGCCGAGATCGACATGGCGTCGCTGGACCCCAAACGCTATGGCGACTGGATGACCACCGAATATGCCGCGCGCAAGAACGAAGAGGCCTATGAGCACGTCTATATCCTGCACCACCCGGATGAGGAGCGCCCCGCGTGTCGGCCCTTGCGCACCTCGCCTGCCTATGACCGTCAGGCCGCCCGTGGCGCACAGTTCGGCCATGTGAACGGGTGGGAACGCCCGAACTACTTTGCGCCGCTGGGGTTCAATGACCACGACAGCCGGTCCTTCCGGCGCGGCGGCTGGTGGCAGCATGCGGTCGATGAGGCCAAGGCGATCCGCGAGGGCGTGGGCCTGATCGATGCGACCGCCTTTACCAAACATCTGGTCAAGGGGCCGGGGGCCACTGCCTTTCTGGATTGGTTCACCTGCAACAAGTTGCCCTCCGTCGGGCGCATCAACCTGACCTATGCGCTGACAATCAACGGCACCACGCGCACCGAATATACCATCGTGCGGCTCGCTCAGGATGAATACTACCTTGTGTCCGCCGGGGCCTGGACGGCCTATGACAGTGATTTCCTGCGCAAGGCCATCGCCGATAAAACGCCCGAATTCGGGTATGTCGAATGCCATGACGTGACCACTCAATGGGGTGTCTTTGCCATCGCGGGCCCCAAATCGCGCGATGTCCTGAACGAGGTCATCAAGGATGCGGACCCCGAGACGGTGCTGAGCAATAAGCGGTTCCCTTGGCTGACCATGCGCAATATCGAGCTGGGGATGGTCCCCGTCCGCGCCATCCGCGTCGCTTATACCGGAGAGCTCGGCTGGGAACTGCACCACCCGATAGAGATGCAGAACCACCTGTTCGATCTGCTGGAGAAGGCGGGCGAGAAACACGAGATGAAACTGGTCGGCGCGCGGGCACAGAACTGGCTGCGGCAAGAGAAATCCTACCGCGCTTTCGGCAATGAACTGGGCCGCGATGCCACCCCGCTAGAGGCCGATCTGCCGCGCTTTGTCGACCTGTCCAAGGACTTCCACGGCAAGGACGCAATGCAAGCCCATGGCATTCGCAGCAAATGTGTGACCTTGCTGATCGACGGGCCCGACGACGCAGACCCTTGGGGCCGCGAAGTGCTGTATCACGGCGACACCCGCGTTGGCCGCCTGACCTCGGGCGGGTATTCGGTGGCCTTCGGGAAATCCATCGGCATGGGCTACGTCAAACCCGACATCGCGGTGGTTGGCACAAAGCTGAAGGTCAAGATGTTCGACCAGCTATGGGACGCCGAAGTGGTGGAGGACAGCCCCTACGACCCAAAAAACGCAACGATCCGTGTGGATGGGTGACGCTTAATGGTTTCTTAATTAAAGGCGCTCATTGTCGTATTCGAAGTAATATCAGGTACGGCATGATAACAGAACTTGAACACAAATCGGTTTCCGACCTGCTTGCTCTGCATGCAGAAGTGTCGGCAAGGCTAAGGTCAAGCGGCGCAGTACGGTCATCCAACAACCCTGCGGGCGACTATGCGGAAACGCTGTTTTGTCGCGCTTTTGGCTGGGACATGGCTGCCAGTTCCGAGAAGGGCTATGACGCGCTGGACAGGGACGGCTTACGTTACCAAATAAAATCGCGCCGGTTGACGGCCTCGAATACCTCGCGGCAATTGTCTGCACTGCGCAATCTGGAAGCCAAGCCGTTTGACTTCTTGGCCGGTGTGCTGTTCTCTTCGGATTATTCCGTTTTTAAGGCGGCGATTATTCCGCACGATCTAGTTCTGAAAAATACCCGTGTTTCAACCCATACTAACAGCCGTTTATTTTATCTTCGCGACGCGGTGTGGGCATGGCAAAACGTGCGCGACGTTACCTTAACTTTAACTCGTGTGAAAATTTAAGGCGGAAATCTTCTCGTCAGTCCGATGCTCTCAGGCGTTCCCTTACCGCACCTGACGCCGCGAAAGCCAGTTGTCCCAGCTGCTGGGGCTACCGGCATAGACGTTGATGTCGATGTCTCCGGCGGCTCCGGGGACGCGGCCGGTGCTGGTGTATTGCCAGAAGGTCCAGCGCTCGTCGGGGTATTTCTCGGACGGGTGGGCGGCGGTGGAGCGGAGCCAGAATTCAACACCGCGCAGACGCCCCATGTCATTCTGGGCATAGAACTCCGGCGTGGTGTAGACGACGGGCTGCTGCCCGTAATGCGCGCGCAGGATGCTTAGGAACGTCTGCGCGTTGCGGCGGACGGTATCGGCGGGCGGGCGCAGGGTGCAGGTGGGGGAAAAGGGGTTCCACTCCAGATCCAGCACGGGGGGCAGCATGCCCGGCGCTTTGGGCACGTTTTCGATGAACCAGCGGGCCTGTTTCTCGGGCGTCGTGCAGAAATAGTAGAAGTGATAGGCCCCGCGGGCGACACCGGCGCGGCCGGCACCCTCCCAGTGGTTCTGGAACATCGGGTCCAGCAGATCGCCGCCTTCGGTGGCTTTGATGAAGGCGAAGTTCACGCCGGAGACGCGGGCCTCGCCCCAGTTCAGCGGTTGCTGGAAGCGCGCCACATCGATGCCGTGCACCGCATAGCGGTCGGGGCTTTGGCCGGGCCAGTCGAACGGCTTGCGGTCGCCGAAATTGGCCGCCGTCACATCCCCCACAGGGACCGAGAGTTGCGGCGCACCACAGGCCGAAAGGGCAAGGGCAGAGAGGAGGGCAAGAACGCGAAGTCGGGGCATAGGGTCACGGCTTTCGTGCGATAAAGGCCAGATTATTGGCGGGCATGTCGATCCTGTCGATCGGGCTTAGTGCAGCATCGCTGAGCCAACGCGTGATGTCGACCGTATCCTTGTACCCGATCGCAGGATCGGCGGTGCGCAGCTCGGCGTCGAATTTCGCATCTCCGTCGGAGGTGAGCACACCCTGCCGGCGGAACGGACCATAGAGGATCAACGTGCCACCGGGGGCGAGCGCAAGCGCGGCTTCGGTGATGAGCATCTGTGCGGCCTCTGTCGGGATCAGATGTAGCAGGTTGGCGAGGAAGATCAGGTCTTGCGGTGGCAATGGCTTGTGCCAACCCGCCGCTGTTGCATCCAGCGGGGCGGCGGGGGCGACGTTGGTCAGCCCGGCCTCGGCGATATAGGCGTCGATGCTGGCGCGGCGGTCGGGGGCGGGCTCGGTCGGCTGCCAGTGCAAATCGGGTAGGGCGCGGGCGAAGGCGGCAATATGTTGCCCCGTCCCGCTGGCAATCTCGAGCGCGCGACCTGTCTGAGGTGCATGGTCACGCAGCAGGTCACACAGGGCGTCTTTGTTCCGGTCGGCGGCGGGGGCGTGCAGCATGGCACCGCGGGTGGGCAGAGCGACGCTGGCGCTTGGGGGAAGCTTGGCTGTCATGCGCGCAGCCTATCGGGGCGCAGTGCCTCGACCACGGGATCGGGTAGCGACGGCGCGTTGCCGAGGGTCAGATCGGCCACCAGTTGCGAGGCGGCGGCGCTGGTCTGGAAACCGTACCCGCCTTGTCCCGCGCTCCAGATGAAGTCGGGCTGGGCGGGATCGGGACCCAGCACCAACGTGCGGTCCACGGCAAAGCTGCGCAGCCCCGCCCATGTCGCGATGGGTTTCGTCAGCGGCACGGCGACCATGTTCTGATACCGCTCCAGCCCTTCGGCCAGCACCATGTCGTCGGCCCATGCGTCCTGCGGTTCGGTCGCGTCCTCATCGGCGGGCGAGATCAGCAGCGCGCCCGCGTCAGGCTTGGCGTACCATGTTTCGCCCACGCCAAAAAACATCGGCCAGCGCGACAGGTCATGCCCGCCCGGTGCCGCAATGCGGGCCATGGACCGGCGGTAGGGGGTGATGCCGATGGGGGGCACACCAGCCAGAATGGCGATCTGGTCGGCCCAGGCTCCGGCGGCGTTGACCAGTTTTGCGGCGTGATGGATGTGCGGGCCTGCGGTGACCTTCCACGTATTGCCCGTGCGGGTGATGGATGTGATGGGATGCCCGGTTTCAATCCGCCCGCCATTGCCGCGCAGCTCCTTGGCGAAATCCTGCAGCAGACGGTCGGTATCAATATCATGGGCGTCAGCGTGGTAGCCGGCAAAGGCGATGCGCTCGGCGGCCAGGATCGGCACAAGGCGGAGCGCATCGTCGGGGGTGATCTGTTCGACCCCCATATGGGCGAGATCGCTGTGAAACGCCTCTTCCTCGTGGCGGTCGGCGATGATCATCAGGCCGCGCGGGGACAGGTAGCCGCCGTCGCGCAGATAGTCGACGGTGGCCTTGTTCAGCGCCTGCACAGAGGGCGCACCGTAATTCTCTTCGATCAGCGCGGCCGACCGGCCAGAGGCGTGATAGCCAAGCGCTTTTTCCCCTTCAATCACCGTGACTTTTGCATCACCAGACAGGCGCGCCGCGGCCGAGATGCCCGCGATGCCGCCGCCGATGACAAGGATATCGGATGTGCTTTCTGTCATAGGTACCCCCTGTCCCTTGCACTGGTTTCGCGCAGGCCTGTCCCGCCGGCCCCAAGCTCTTTGATTATGGGTGACATGGGCCGGTGGGACGTGCAACCGCGCGGTTAGGCATCGGTCTTGCCGCGCGCGGTGGCGCGACCATAGGCGGGGCGCGCGTGGATCATCTCGACAAAGCCAGCGAGTGCGGGATAATCCTTGGCGCGGCCCTGCTGCATCGCGATCTCTGCCGGAAAGCTGAGCATGATATCCGCCGCCGACAATGTATCCTGCACAAAATGCCCCGAGGCCCGCACGCGGCTGTTCATATAGCGATAGTGGTTGTCCAGTTCAGACGCGATGCGCGGATGCAGCGGTGCACCGGCGTCGCCCAAACGGCTGACATAGAGGTTCAGCAGGATCGGCGTCATCGCGGACCCTTCGGCGAAATGCATCAGTTCAAGGTGCTGCAAATAGGCGGCGCTGTCACGATCGGGGATCATCTGCGGCGCGAAACGGGTGCAAAGCACCTCGGTGATGGCCGCGCTCTCGGCGATCAGCGTGCCGTCGATCTCGACCATGGGGGATTTGCCCAAGGGGTGCACGAGCTTTAGTTCGGGCGGGGCGAGGTTGGTCTTGGCATTGCGGGTATAGGGGATGACATCATAAGGCGCGCCGATTTCTTCGAGCAGCCACAAAATGCGATGAGAGCGGGACCGGTTCAGGTGGTGGATTTTGATCATGACGCTGATGATAGCGTGTTGCAGGCGGATGGGTAGTGGGCATGCATCCCCCGCGCCGTATTTGACAAGCGGCGCGGGGGCTTGAGGTCAGGTCAGACGGTGGCGCAGCGCGGGTAGGCGCGACAGGATCAACACATCGACCGCCAGCACGCTCAGCAGCACGGCCCCGGCCATGGGGAAGGCCATCGACACGAACAGCCCGACCAGCACGGCACCCTGCCACAACGGCAGCTCTGACGGCATGGGCGGGGCGGACAGGCGGCCAGCGGCGGTAGGGCGACGCTTCCACCAAAGCACCAGCGCACTGACGCAGAGGAACAGCACCGACAGGCAGACCAGCGTATTGGCCAGCACGCTCAGCAGCCCCAAGGTGCCCATGTGCAGCGCAATCCCCACTGCCATGGCTTTGCCCGCAAGCGAATAATCGGCATAGCGCACATCGGCGAGGATATTGCCGCTGTGCTGGTCGATATGCACGGTGCGGTCCGCCATCGGGTCGGTGCTGTCGGTGTTCATGGAATCGCGGCTCAGCGTCCAGACGCCGGTATCGTTCTGCGGCAGGTTCATCTGATAGCGCGCGTCAAAGCCGATCTCGCGCGCCAATGCATCGATGCTGTCAATCGTGACGGCCCCTGCAACCCCCGCAGCCCCAGCCGCGCTGCCAGAGGCAGGCATCGGCGTCTGTTCCAGCGCCCAAGGCACCTCGCGGCGGTGGTGGTTCATGCTGGCGTGGATGTCGTCCGAGAGGGGCACGGCATCCCATTTCTCGGCGGGGAACTGGCTCCAGGCTTGCACCATCTTGCCGCCCCAGATGCCCGCCCAGGACAGGCCCGAGATCAGGAACAGCACCAGAAAGGCCGATACCCATATGCCCACAACACCATGCAGCGACTTCCACATCGCACGGCCCTTGGTGAAACGTGGCACCAGCGTTCCGCGCCAGCCTGCACCACGCGGCCACCACATATAAAGCCCCGTGGCAATCAGCACCAAGGCGATCGAGGCCGCGGCTTCAATCATGCGATCACCGGTCACCCCCAGCATCAGATCACTGTGGATGCCATCCGCGAAATCGTACCAGCCGGACCGACGCGGAAAGCTCTCGATCACCTTAGCCGTATAGGGATCAACCGCAACCATCACCGCATCCCCATCGTGGTCCACGCGGAACAGGGCCGCCAGATCAGGCGCGCGTGGGGCCACATATTGCACCAGCGTGCCGCCGGGCACGGCCTCGACCGCGGCTTGCGACTGTGCCGAGACCGACAGAACGGTTTCCTGCACGGTCACCGGGGTAAATTCACCGTCGCGCCCGTCAATCCAGGCGATCCACAGCATTGCCATGCCGGTTATGGCAAGAACCGACAGAAAGGGCAGCACGAACAGCCCGGCATAGAAATGCCAGCGCCATGCAGCAAAGTAGAGTTTGTTCACGCCGCCGTCGGGTTGCGTGGTTTGGGTGGGGGTCGTCATATGAGGGCTCCAAGCCTAAGGGCCTGCATCATCGGCAGGCGGAAAGAATGAACAGATGGGATGGATGTTCAGACTTGGGGCGGGGCGCGGGTCAGCCGGCTGGGGTCAGGCTTGCGCGTGTGCAGCAGCCGTTTCGCCACAAAGCGCAGGGTTTGCGTTTTCTCAAGCACCGGAACGGGCAGGCCGACGACTGCCTTGGGCAGTGCCATGGCACCGATCAGACGGCAGGTCTTGCAATCGGCCATATTGCCTGAGTGCGGGCTATCACCAGTGCCGCAGAGGTCCGCCAGCGCGCCGCCATTCGCAACATAGGCTTGCAGCTCGGGCGACAGGTCTACGGGCGCGAAACGATGCGCAAACCCCGATGTCGCAAGCGACAGCAGCACCAGAACGGTGGCAAGCAGCTGGCAGGGGAAGGCGGGCAGAAAGCGCATGTACCTTCTGTAGGCAGCTTGAATGCCCCGCACCAGATGCGTTTTGTCGGAAGACGGGGCACCGCGCTGATTTCGCAACAAAAAAGGCCCCGCGGATGCGAGGCCTTTGATCGTGTCAGGTCAGTGTCCGGCTTAGTTCGGAATGTCGCCCTTGATGCCTTCGACATAGAAGTTCATGCCCGCCAGCGTGCCGTCATCGGCTGTTTCGCCTTCCGCCAGGAAATCGGAACCGTCCTGCTTTTTCAGCGGGCCGGTGAACGGGTGGTAGGACCCATCCGCGATCGATGCTTTCAGCGCCAGCGCTTCTTCTTTCACGTCAGCAGGCACGGCGTCCGTAATCTCGCCGATACCAACCATGCCGGCACCGATGCCGTCCCATGTGTCTTTGCTTTCCCATGTGCCATCCATGACCGCTTTGGTGCGGGCGATGTAATAGGGGGCCCAATCGTCAATGATCGACGAGACGCGCGGCTTGGGCGCGTATTGCGCCATGTCGGACGCCTGACCAAAGGTGATCACGTCGCCCGCTTCTTGCGCCGCCGCCTGAGGTGCTGTGGAATCGGTGTGCTGCAAGACAACATCCGCACCCTGTTCGATCAGAACCTTGGCGGCGTCTGCTTCTTTGGCGGGGTCAAACCATGTGTAGGCCCAGACGATCTTGAACTCGACATCGGGGTTCACCTTCTTGGCGTGAATATAGGCCGAGTTGATGCCCCGGATCACTTCGGGGATCGGGAAGGACCCGATATAGCCGATAATGTTCGATTTGGTCATCTTGCCCGCGATGTGACCCTGAATGGCGCGACCTTCGTAGAAACGCGCGGAATAGGTCGACACGTTGTCGGCACGCTTGTAGCCGGTGGCGTGTTCGAATTTCACATCCGGGAATTTGCCCGCGACGTTGATGGTCGGGTCCATATAGCCAAAAGACGTGGTAAAGATCAGGTCCGCGCCGTCCAACGCCATCTGCGTCATCACACGCTCGGAATCGGGGCCCTCGGCCACGTTTTCAACAAAGACGGTTTCGACAGCGTCGCCGAATTCTTTCTCGACTGCCAGACGGCCCTGGTTGTGTTCATAGGTCCAGCCGCCATCGCCGACGGGGCCAACAAAGACAAAACCGACTTTGGTCTTGTCTTGGGCATATGCGCCGCCCGCAAGCCCAAGCGCCAGTGCCGCGCTGGCCATAAGTGTGGTGAATTTCATAACGTAGTCCCCTGAGTAACGCGCCTTTTATCCGGCGCTTGAAGATAGGCCCCTAGTGAGAGGCGTGGAAAGTGCGGCCCAGCGATGCCGGCGCAGCGCTTTTATCCGCGGAAAGGATCACCAGCACAAGGATGGTGATGATGTAGGGCGACATTGCCAGATACTCGACCGGAATGGCAACGCCCGCGCCTTGCAGATTCAGCTGAAGCTGCGTGATACCGCCAAAAAGATAGGCACCCAGCAACAGCCGCCAGGGCTTCCAGCTGGCAAAAACCACCAGCGCAAGGGCGATCCAGCCCACACCTGCGGTCATGCCTTCTGTCCATTGGGGCACACGGATCAGGCTGATGTAGGCCCCGCCCAGACCGGCACAGGCCCCGCCGAACATGATCGCCAGCGTACGGATGCGCACCACCTTGTAGCCAAGGGCGTGGGCCGCCTCGTGGCTTTCGCCGACAGCGCGCAGGATCAGCCCCATGCGGGTGAATTTCAGCACTGCCCAAACGGCGACGACCAGCGCAAAGCCCAAGTACAGAATAATGTCATGGGAAAAGAAGATCGGCCCGATGACGGGGATGTCATGCAGCGGGCCAAAGTTCACATCCGGCAGGCGCGGTGGTTTGATCCCGACATAGCTTTGCCCCAGCAATGCCGAAAACCCCAGCCCGAACAGCGTCAGCGCCAAGCCCGATGCGACCTGATTGGCCAATGTGATCTGCGTCAGGAAGGCGAACAGCAGGCTCAGCAACGCGCCCCCCACGGCCGCGGCGGCAAAGCCCAATAGGGGCGATCCGGTCTCAACGGCGGTCGCAAAACCGCAGATCGCGCCGATGATCATCATCCCTTCGACCCCAAGGTTCAGCACGCCGGATTTCTCGACCACCAACTCGCCCAAAGCGGCAAAGATCAGTGGCGTCGCCGCTACCAGAAAGCCAGCGACAAAGAGCACCGGATTGATTGCAGACAGATCCATTACGCGACCTCCGTCCGGCCAAGGCGCAGCCGGTAATGGGTGAAAAGATCAAAGGCGAGCAGGAAGAACAGCAACATCCCCTGAAACACCTGAATGGCGGCGGCAGGCAATCCCAACTGGCTTTGCGCGATGTCACCCCCGATATAGGTCAGCGCCATCAGGCCACCGGCCAGCAGGATACCCACCGGATGCAACCGCCCCAGAAAGGCGACGATGATCGCGGTGAACCCGTAGCCCACGTTGAAATCGATGGTGATCTGCCCCGCAGGGCCCGCTACCTCGAACATCCCTGCCAGACCGGCCAGCAGACCCGACATGCCCATGCAGAACAAAACCAGTCGCGTCGGGTTCACGCCAGAAAACCGCGCCGCCCGCGGTGCCTCGCCGGTCACGCGGATGGCAAAGCCCAACCGGTGCCGCGCCAATAAGACATAGGCAAAGATCACCGCGATCAGCGCCGCAACCACCCCCCAATGCATCCCCGATCCCGCGATCAACTCGCCATTATGGGCCGATGCATATTGCTGCAGGTTGCGGCTGCCCGGAAAGCCGAAGCCTTCGGGGTTTTTCAGCAACCCAAGGCTGACAGAGGCGAGGAATTGTTCCGCCACATAGACCAGCATCAATGACACGAGAATCTCGTTCGTCCCGAACTTGACCTTGAGCACGGCAGGGATCATGGCCCAGACCCATCCGCCAAGCGCGCCTGCAAGCACCATCACCGGAAAGATAAAAACACTCTCCGCGGGGTAGAAGGCCAGACCTGCACCGGCACCGCAAATGGCCCCCATGATGTACTGGCCCTCGGCCCCGATGTTCCATATCCCCGCCTTGAACCCCAGCGACAGGCCAATGGCGATCAAGACCAAGGGTGCTCCTTTCACCAGCAGTTGCGGGCGATAGTAAAAGGCGAAATCGCCGAACAGCGGCTCCCAGAAAATCGTCATGATCGACGCGACAGGGTCTTTGCCAAGCACCGCGAACAGCGCGCCGCCAAAAACCATCGTGGCAATCACCGCCAGAACCGGCGTTGCATAGGAAAACGCCCGGCTGGCCTGCGGCCGTTTCTCAAGCCGCATCATGCCGCGCCCCAGTTCTTGTCATCTGCTTCATTTTGCAAGGTAAACTCCACGGGGGTGTGGGGGTGTGAAACCCCCGCAAGCAACGCGTCAAACATGCGCCACCTCCATCCCGTGGGCCCCGCCCATCATCAATCCGATCTCGTCCACCGTCAGCCCTGCCGCGGCGCGCGGCTCCGACAGGCGGCCCTCGTTCAGCGCGGCGAAGCGGTCCGAGATTTCCATCAGCTCGTCCAGATCCTGACTGATCACGATCACTGCGGTGCCATTTTCGGCCAGATCCAGCAGCGCCTGCCGGATCGCCGCCGCGGCAGAGGCATCGACCCCCCATGTGGGCTGATTGACCACTAGCACCTGCGGATTTTGCAACACCTCGCGGCCGATGACGAATTTTTGCAGGTTCCCGCCCGACAGCGACCGCGCGGCATTGCCGGGGCCGGGGGTGCGCACGTCGAAATCCGCGATGATACGTTCGGCAAACCGTTTGGCGGCGGGCCAGTTCAACATGCCACGCCGCTCCAGCTTTTCGCGCACGGCACCGGTCAGCATCGCATTCTCGGTCAGGGACATATCAGGGGCGGCGGCATGGCCAAGCCGTTCCTCGGGCGCGGTCAGGATACCCAGACGGCGGCGCGCGGTGGGACCAAGCTGGCCCACGTCCTGACCCTCGAACCCGATCATGCCAGCGGCGGTCGGCAGCTCGCCCGACAGGGCTGACAGCAATTCATCCTGCCCGTTGCCCGCCACGCCACCGATGCCCAGAATCTCGCCCGCGCGGACTTGCACGGTGATGTCACGCAGCGGCATGCCAAAGGAACTGGGCGAGGGTGCGGACAGTCCCTTCAGGTCCAGCTTGACCGCGCCGGGGGTCTTGCCTGCGCGGGTCGGCGTCTTGAGCGTGCTGCCCACCATCATTTCTGCCATATCCCGTGCCGTCGTCTCTGACGGGGTGCAATGGCCCACCACTTTGCCCAAACGCAGGATCGTGGCGCTGTCACACAGGCTGCGGATCTCTTCGAGCTTGTGCGAGATATAGAGGATCGCGGTGCCCTCGGCGCTGAGCTTGCGCAGGGTTTTGAACAGGATTTCAACCTCTTGCGGGGTCAGAACGCTGGTGGGTTCATCCATGATCAACAGTTTGGGGTCTTGCAGCAGGCAGCGGATGATCTCGACCCGCTGGCGTTCACCGGCCGAAAGGTCGCCGACGATGCGGTCGGGGGCCAGCGGCAGGCCGTAGGCCTCGGACACGTCGCGGATCTGCTTGCTGAGGGTGCGCAGCTTGGGCGCGTTCTCCATCCCCAGTGCGATGTTTTCGGCCACGCTGAGTGCGTCAAACAGCGAGAAATGCTGGAACACCATGCCCACACCGGCGGCGCGTGCGGCGCGGGGCTCGTGCGGGGCGAAACTGGCTCCGTGCATCTGCATCGTGCCGCTGTCGGGTTTGACCAGCCCATAGATCATCTTGACCAGCGTCGACTTGCCCGCGCCGTTTTCCCCCAGCAGCGCGTGGACCTCGCCCGGCGCGATCCGCAATGACACGTCATCATTGGCGACAACACCGGGGTAGGCTTTGGTCAGCCCGGAAAGCGCCAGAAGGGGCGTGTCGGTCATGCGCAGCGTTCCTTTTGTGTCAAACGAACCTTTTTATTCGTGCGGGCGGGTTCAAATTGCAAGAGTTGCGTGGCCACCCCAAGCGCAATCGCTTGAGGATGCTTGCCAAATTGCCGCGCGCCGATGGGGCAGGTGATGCGGGCGATCTGTTCGGGGGCATGGCCAAGGGCGGCCAGACGGCTGCGAAACCGCGCCCATTTTGTGTCTGACCCGATCAACCCGCCAAAGGCGAAATCGCGTTGCAGCAAACGGTGGCAGAGGTCCAGATCGTCGTCATGGGCCGGTGTCATGATGAAATGTGCCGCGTCATCTTCGGCGCTGTGCAGCGCGGCACCCCAAGGGGCATCGACGCCGCTGACGCCCGCTGGCAGATCGTCCAGATACAAGGGGCGCGGGTCGGCGAGTATGACACGAAACTGCGGCAGCGGGGCCAGAATACGCGCCAGCGCGCTGCCGACATGGCCTGCGCCGTGGATGACCACTTGCCGCGAGGGCTGCCACAGCGGCTCTGCCAACCAGCCGCCGTGCAGGGTAATGGCGAGCGGTGTCGTGCCGCCACTGGCACGGTCGATCTTGGCGCGAAAACTGTCCGCAAGGGGCGGGGCCGCCGGATCAACAGCGCGCAGGTAGATGTCGGGGTAGGTGTCGGGCAGGGCTTCGACTGTGGCGGCGTCGAAACGCTCTGTCACCACCGTCACCGCCCCGCCGCAGCATTGGTTCATCGCGGGGCCAAGGGCGGCGCGGGTCAGCTTGCTGCGCGGGCCACCCGCGAGCATGGCGGCGGCGTCGCGCATCGATTGCAGCTCAAGCTGGCCGCCGCCGATTGTGCCGGACGCACCGCCCGCCCAGACCAGCATCGACGTCCCCGCCGGACGCGGGGCAGAGCCTTTGACCTGCACCAGAACGACGCGCGCCACCGTGCCATGCGCGGCAACGGCCTGCGCCAGGGCTGCGCGGTCAAAGGGCATTGCGGGCCTTCCCGATGGCGGTCAGCACTGCTTCGGCCGTGGCGGGTGTTTGCAGGTCGCCAAACCCGTCCCCACAGGCGCGTACCGCATCCGACAGCGCCATGAAGGCCGAGATTCCCAGCATCAGCGGCGGCTCCCCCACCGCTTTTGACCGGTAGATCGTCTGTGCGGGGTTGGGTTCATCCCAAAGCGCCACGTTGAACACATCGGGCCGGTCCGAGATGGCGGGGATCTTGTAGGTCGACGGCGCATGGGTTTTCAGCGTGCCTTTGGCGTCCCAGACGAGTTCCTCGGTCGTGAGCCAGCCCGCGCCCTGCACATAGCCGCCTTCGATCTGGCCGATGTCCAGCGCGGGGTTCAGCGATGCGCCCGCATCGTGTAAGATGTCCGCGCGCAAAATGCGGTTTTCGCCCGTTAGCGTATCGATCACCACTTCGGTGACGGCTGCGCCATAGGCAAAGTAGAAGAACGGGCGGCCGCGGCCCTTGATGCGGTCCCATTCGATTTCGGGTGTCTTGTAGTAGCCGGTGGAGGACAGCGACACGCGGTTTTCATAGGCAGAGGCGGCGGCTTGGGCAAAGCTGATCACCTCTTCCCCGATATGAACCTGGCCTTGGGCAAAGCGTATCTGGTCTGCGGTGGTCTGATAACGCTCGGCCAGATGGTCGGCGATGCGGTCGCGGATCGTGTCGCAGGCCGCTTGCACCGCCATGCCGTTCAGGTCCGTCCCCGAAGACGCCGCCGTGGCCGAGGTATTGGGCACCTTGCCCGTATCCGTCGCGGTGATCTTGACGACCGAGAGGTCAACGCCAAAGCGGCTGGCGGCGACCTGCGCGACCTTCTGGAACAGGCCTTGTCCCATTTCCGTGCCGCCGTGGTTCAGGTGGATCGACCCGTCTTGATAGACATGCACCAACGCCCCCGCCTGATTAAGGTGGGTGAGGGTGAAAGAGATGCCGAACTTGACAGGCGTCAGCGCGATGCCGCGTTTCAGAACCGGCTGTGTTGCGTTCCAGTCGGCAATGGCGGCGCGGCGGGCGGCGTAGTCTGATGTCTTGGCCAGCCGGTCGGTCAGCGCGTTGATGATACAGTCCTGCACCGGTTGGTGGTAGGGGGTGGTTTGCAGACCCGTGGGCTGGGGTGGCGTGCTCTCTTGTGGTGCGGGCGGTGCCCCGCGAGAGGCAAGATCCGCCTCGGTGTCATGGGGCAGGGCGCGGTGGTCATGGGCCTGTCCGGTTGCGTCAGGCTGCATTACATCGGCATAGAAATTGGCCCGCCGCACAGCCAGCGGATCAAACCCGAGTGACTGCGCGATATGGTCCATGACCCGTTCGATGCCCACGATCCCCTGTGGCCCGCCAAACCCGCGAAACGCCGTGGCGCTTTGCGTGTTGGTGCGCAAGCGGTGCGAGGTGATGCGGATGTTATCGAGGTGATAGGCATTATCCGCATGCAGCATCGCACGGTCGGCCACGGGCAGGGACAGGTCCATCGCCCAGCCACAGCGGGTGTAATGGGTGAAATCCAGCGCCGAGATGCGGCCAGTGGCGTCGAAGCCAGCGGTATAGTCGATGCGGAAATCATGGCGTTTGCCTGTGACGATCATATCGTCATCGCGGTCATAGCGCATTTTGCAGGGGCGTCCCGTGCGGGCAGCGGCGACGGCACAGGCCACGGCGAGCGCGTTGCCCTGGCTTTCCTTGCCACCAAAACCACCGCCCATGCGCCGCGTCTCTACCCGCACGGCGTGCATCGGCGTGCCAAGCGCCTCTGCCACCTTATGCTGGATCTCGGTCGGGTGCTGGGTCGAGGAATGGACGACCATGTCGCCATTATCTTGCGGCAGGGCGAGGGCGGCCTGACCTTCGAGGTAGAAATGCTCTTGCCCGCCGATATTGATCGTCCCGCTGAGGCTTTGGGCGGCGGTGGTCAGCGCGGCTGCGGCATCGCCTTTTTGGTAGATGCGGGGGCCATCCTCGAACCGAGCATCGGCGGCTAGGGCCTCTTCTATGGTCAGGATCGGGGTGGTCGGGGTGATGTCCACCGCCCCAAGCCGCGCGGCGTGGCGAGCGGCAAGGTGGGTTGTCGCGATGACCATGAACACGGGTTGGCCCGCATAATGTACCGCGTCGGTGGCCAGCAGGGGTTCGTCATGGTTTGACGGCGATACGTCATTGTCAAAGGGTAAATCCGCTGCCGTCAGCACCGCCACCACCCCGGGGGCAGCAGCGACATCGCGCAGGTCCATGCCGTTGAGCGTGCCCGCGGCCACCGTGCTCAGTCCAAAGGCGATATGCAGCGTTGTGGCCGGTGTCGGGATGTCGTCAACGTAACGCGCAGCCCCCGTGACATGGAGCTTGGCTGCATCATGGGGGAGGGGTTTGGCAACGCTCATGCTGTCACCTCGTGCAGGTTCGTGGGCAGGCCGTTCACGTCATGCAGATAGCGCAGCAGCAGGTTCTGGGCGGTCAGCAGGCGATACTGCGCCGAGGCGCGCATGTCGGTCATCGGCTGATAATCCAGTGCCAAGGCATCCATCGCGCGGCGGATCGTCGCCGCGTCAAAGGGTTGATTGATTAACAGGGCTTCGGTCTGGCTTGCCCGTTTCGGTGTGCCTGCCATGCCGCCAAAGGCGATGCGTGCGTCAGTGATCACATCGCCCGCGCGGGTGATGTTGATACAGCCGCACAGGGCCGAGATGTCCTGATCGAAACGTTTGCTGATCTTGTAGCAGCGCAGGGTGTCGTCGCTGCCGGTGGGGAGTTTCGGTGCGGTGATCGCCTCGACAAATTCTCCGGGGGCGCGGTCCTGTTTGCCGTAGTCGATAAAGAAATCCTCAAGCGGCAGGCTCCGGCGGGTGTCGCCGTGACGCAGGTGCAATGTTGCCCCCATCGCGATGAGCGCCGGAGGGCCGTCCCCGATGGGCGAGCCATTGGCGATGTTGCCCCCGATGGTGGCCGCATTGCGCACCTGCGCGGATCCGTACCGCCGGAGCATCGCGCCCAAGCTGGGGTAGAGCGGGGCAAAATGCGCGGTAAGCGTGGCAAGGGTGGTGGCTGCGCCGATGCGCCAGTGATCCCCGCCATCGGTGACGCCGCGCAGGTCGGGGATCTGGTTGAGAAACACGACCGGCCCCAGATCGCGGAATTGTTTGGTGACCCAGAGGCCGACATCCGTTGCCCCCGCAATCAGGGTCGCATCGGGGTGGTCGGCGTACCAGTGGGCCAGTTCATCCGTGGTCGTGGGAAGCGAGGTCGCAGGGGGCTGTCCGCCCCCGTCCGGCTGCGCCGGCCCCCCCGAGGATTTAGGGCCATCTGGAAGTTTGAGGTTGCGCAGATGCGCGGGCACGGGGGCGGCCTCGGCGGCTTTGGCGGCGCGGATGATGGGTGCGTAGCCGGTGCAGCGGCACAGGTTGCCGGCGAGCTGCGTGTCGTGGTCGGTGGCGCCGTTCAGATGGTCGGTGGCCATGGTGACGGCAAAGCCCGGCGTGCAAAAGCCGCATTGGCTGCCGTGATAGTCGACCATGGTCTGCTGCACGGGATGCAGGCTGCCGTCAGACGCTGAGAGCCCTTCGACGGTGGTCACGGATTTGCCGTTGATCTGGGGCAGGAACAGGATGCAGCCGTTCAGGGCGCGGTGGCCCTGATCGTCGCTGATCATGACGGAGCAGGCACCGCAATCGCCTTCGTTGCAGCCTTCCTTGGTGCCGGTCAGATGTCGGGTTTCGCGTAGCCAATCCAGCAGCGTCATGGTGGGGGAGACGCCGGTCAGTGACACGACTTCCCCGTTGAGGAGAAAAGTGATGTCCATAGGGTTCGTTCCGCCGCGGTACCTCAGCCCGTGATCTGCGCGGCGTTCGATGCGACGTAGAACGCGGCGCGGGCAAATGTTGAACGAGGCTAGGCGGGGGCAAGGGGGCTTGGCAAGAGATTTCGTGGCGTCCTGCGCTCAAGGGCGTGTCGTGTTGCTGGAAAAACGGGCGCAGGGTGCCGGTGGGACTGGTGACTGCGGGTGGGCTTGGGTAAGTTGGCCTCATGGCACAAGCACCCCGATTCATTCACCTGCGCACGCACTCCGAATATTCGTTGTTGGAAGGGGCGTTGCGGCTGAAAAAGCTGCCCGATCTGTGCAAGGGGGGCGATATGCCGGCGCTGGCCCTGACGGATACCAACAACATGTTCGCCGCGTTGGAATTCTCGGTCGCCATGGCGGGGGCGGGTGTGCAGCCGATCATCGGCTGTCAGGTGGATCTGGCCTATGTGAAGGTGCAACCGGGGGAAAAGCCGCGCGATCCGGCCCCTGTGGTTTTGCTGGCCCAATCCGAGGCCGGGTATGAAAACCTGATGAAGTTGAACTCCTGCCTTTATATCGACAAGGGCGGGGCGCTGCCGCAGGTCACCCTAGAGGAGCTGGAGGCGCTGAACGGCGGGTTGATCTGTCTGACCGGCGGGGCGGGCGGCCCCGTGGGGCAGCTGTTGCAGGGCGGTCAACGTCCCGCGGCAGAGGCATTGATGGCGCGGCTGCACGGGGCTTTTGCCGACCGGCTTTATGTCGAGTTGCAGCGCCACCCCGGCGAGGATGGCCAGCCCGTAGCCGAACAGCTGACCGAACGGGGCTTTGTCGAGATGGCCTATGACATGGGCATCCCTTTGGTCGCGACGAATGACGTCTATTTCCCCAAGGCCGATATGTACGAGGCCCATGACGCGCTGATCTGTATCGCGGATGGGGCCTATGTCGATCAGCAGCACGAACGCCGCAGGCTGACCGCGCAGCATTACTTCAAATCGCAGGCCGAGATGGTGACGCTGTTCGCCGATCTGCCCGAAGCCATCGAGAATACGGTCGAGATCGCCAAGCGCTGTGCCTTCATGGCGTATCGCCGTGATCCGATCCTGCCGAAGTTTGCGGATGACGAGATCGAAGAGCTCAAGCGGCAGGCGCATGAGGGGCTGAAAAACCGGCTCAAGGTGATCCCCCATGCCACCACCGTCGAGGAATATGAAAAGCGGCTGGATTTCGAGCTGGGCATCATCGAGGGCATGGGGTTCCCCGGCTACTTCTTGATCGTTGCTGATTTTATCAAATGGGCCAAGGACAACAATATTCCCGTCGGGCCGGGACGGGGCTCGGGGGCGGGTAGTCTGGTGGCCTATGCGCTGACGATTACCGATCTGGACCCGCTGCGCTATCAACTGCTGTTTGAACGGTTCCTGAACCCCGAACGGGTCTCGATGCCCGACTTTGACATCGACTTTTGCATGGATCGCCGGGAAGAGGTGATCCAGTATGTGCAGCGCAAATACGGGCGCGACAAGGTGGGGCAGATCATCACCTTCGGGGCGCTTTTGTCCAAGGCGGCGGTGCGTGACATCGGGCGGGTGTTGCAGATGCCTTACGGGCAGGTGGATCGTCTATCCAAGATGATTCCTGTCGAGGGCGTGAAACCTGTCAGCATCGAAAAGGCGCTCGCGGACGAGCCACGCCTGCGCGAGGAGGCCAAGAACGAGGAAGTCGTCGCGCGGCTGTTGAACTATGGCCAGCAGGTCGAGGGGCTGTTGCGCAACGCATCGACCCACGCGGCGGGTGTTGTGATCGGGGACCGGCCGCTGGACGCGCTGGTGCCGCTTTATCAAGACCCGCGGTCCGATATGCCCGCGACGCAATTCAACATGAAATGGGTTGAACAGGCCGGTCTGGTCAAGTTCGACTTTCTGGGCCTCAAGACCCTGACCGTCATCCAGAACGCGGTAGATCAGATCAAATCTTCGGGCCGCCACCTGCATGTGGCCGCCGACGGGACAGAGCTGTTCGAGCCGCCCGAGGGGCTGATCGACGATATCGCCACCATCCCGCTGGACGACGAGGCATCTTACAAGCTTTATGCCAGTGCCAAGACGGTGGCGGTGTTTCAGGTGGAATCCAGCGGCATGATGGATGCGCTCAAACGGATGAAGCCGACCTGTATCGAAGACATCGTCGCCTTGGTCGCGCTGTATCGGCCCGGCCCGATGGAGAATATTCCGGTCTATTGCGAGGTCAAGAACGGCCAGCGCGAGCGGGAATCCGTGCATCCGTCGATTGACCACATCCTGGAGGAAACGCAGGGCATCATCGTCTACCAGGAACAGGTTATGCAGATCGCGCAGGTCATGGCGGGCTACAGCCTTGGCGGCGCTGACCTGCTGCGCCGTGCGATGGGTAAGAAGATCGCCGAGGAAATGGCCAAGGAACGCCCCAAGTTCGAAAAGGGCGCGATGGCCAACGGGGTCGACAAGAAAAAGGCGTCCGAGGTTTTCGACCTTCTGGAAAAATTCGCCAACTATGGTTTCAACAAATCCCACGCCGCCGCCTATGCGGTGGTCAGCTATCAGACCGCATGGCTCAAGGCGAACCATCCGGTCGAATTCATGGCTGGTGTGATGAACTGCGATATCCATCTGACCGACAAGCTGGCGGTCTATTTCGAAGAGGTCCGCAAACGGCTGGAACTGCCCTGGGTGCCGCCTTGTGTGAACCGCAGTGATGCGACGTTCAAGGTGGTCGAGGGCGCGTTGGTCTATGCCTTGGGCGCGCTGAAAAACGTCGGGGTGGAGGCAATGAAGCTGATCACCGAAGGCCGCAAGGTGGACGGTGTGGACAAGCCCTTTGCCACGCTTTTTGATCTGGCGCGGCGGGTTGATCTGAAACGGGTGGGAAAACGTCCGCTTGAGATGCTGGCCCGCTCCGGAGCGTTCGACCAGCTGGACAACAACCGCCGCCGCGTCTGGCAGTCGCTGGACGGGTTGGTCAGCTATTCCGCCGCAATCCACGAGCAGAAAGCCTCTAATCAGGTGTCGCTGTTTGGCGAGGCGGGGGATGACTTGCCAGAGCCGCGCATCGTGCCTTGCGACGATTGGGAGGCCGCCGAGCGTTTGACCGAAGAGTTCAAGGCCGTAGGCTTCTATCTGTCGGGCCACCCGCTGGACGATTACATGGGGCCGATGAAACGCAAATCCGCAACAGGCGGTGTGCCGTTCCTGACGCTGGACGAGTTGACCGAGAAAGTCTCGGTCAAAGGGGCGATGAACGCCCGTCTGGCAGGGATCGTCGCCGGACGGCAGGAACGTAAATCGGCGCGCGGCAACCGCTTTGCCTTTGCGCAACTGTCGGACCCGACGGGCGCTTACGAGGTGACGCTGTTTTCGGACACGCTGGAGCTGGCGCGCGACCACCTTGAAACAGGGTCGAAGGTCGTGGTCATGGTCGAGGCGACGATGGAAAGCGACCAGTTGAAACTGCTGGGCCGGTCCGTGGTGCCGATCGATACGTTGGTCGAGGATGCGGGCAATATGGGGCTGCGGATCTTTGTGGATGATGCGGGGGCTATTCAGGCGGTCGCCGATGTGCTGGCCGGTGCCCGATCCGCGGCGCGCAGCGCGGGCAAGGGGCCGGTGCAACTGTGCCTGATGGACCCGACCCTGCCCGGCGAGGTGGAGGTCGATCTTTGCGCCGAATACCCTGTCACCCCCAAGATCAAGGGGGCCATCCGGTCCCTGACCGGCGTGATGGAGGTAGAGGAAATCTGACGCGGCCCATCGGGGCGGCGGCAGCCTCCTGGATGAGGCATCCGATCAATAGTGCGGCGGGCGTTCGTTGCCGATGACAACCCCGTCGGAGCCCGCTGCCTCGCGTTCGCCCTCGCGCTGCATCAGCATATGAACCCGCCGTGTCAGGGTCGCGATCTCTGTCTCCTGACGGGCGACGACATCGGACAGGTCATCCACCGTACGGATCAGATGGGCCATTTGTTCTTCGAGCTTATCCATGAGGGCACCTTGCAGCTTGCGCGTTTGCCGTCCTCCTAACAGGTTGTCGCGCATTCGATAAGGGGGCATGCGTGCCGCGGCGGGGCCGCGTCGCTTGCCCTTGGCGGGGGGTTGGGCTAGACGCGAAGCGCGATATTCAGCCCACAGGATGTGATCCAATGGCCAAGCCAAAAAAGACCCCCCGCCCCAAGGCCGAAACGCCAAAGGGGTTTCGTGACTATTTCGGTGCAGAAGTAACACAGCGTGCCGAGATGCTGCATAAGATTGCGCAGGTCTATCATCGCTATGGCTTTGACGCGCTGGAAAGCTCCGGGGTCGAGACGGTGCAGGCCTTGGGCAAGTTTCTTCCCGATGTGGACCGCCCCAATGAAGGCGTCTTCGCGTGGCAAGAGGATGCAGAGGCGGACAAGCCCGGCGACTGGCTGGCCCTGCGCTATGACCTGACAGCACCGCTGGCACGCGTCTATGCACAACACCGCAACGATCTGCCCACGCCCTATCGGCGCTATGCGATGGGGCCGGTCTGGCGCAACGAAAAGCCGGGGCCAGGGCGTTTCCGCCAGTTCTATCAATGCGATGCCGATACGGTCGGCGCACCGTCGGTCGCAGCGGATGCAGAGATCTGCGCGATGCTGGCGGATTGTCTGGAAGAAGTCGGGATTGATCGCGGCGATTACATCGTGCGGGTGAACAACCGCAAGGTGCTCAACGGTGTGATGGAGGTCGCAGGCGTGCTTGACCCTGCCAACCCCGACAATTTCGCCCACGAGCGCGGCATCGTGCTGCGTGCGATTGACAAGCTCGACCGGCTGGGTCTGGACGGCGTACGCGCATTGCTGGGCGCGGGCCGCAAGGATGACAGCGGCGACTTTACCGATGGCGCAGGGCTCAGCGATGAACAGGCCGATGTGGTCATGGGCTTTATGCAAGCCAAACGCGACAGCGGTGCGGAAACCGTCGCGCGGCTGCGTGAACTGGTCGCGGGTTCCGAGACAGGCGCGCAGGGCGTGGACGAGCTGGAAACCATCGCCGATCTGATGGCGGCCGGCGGCTACGGCGCTGACCGCGTAGAGATCGACCCCTCCGTGGTGCGCGGTCTTGGCTATTACACCGGTCCGGTGTTCGAGGCGGAACTGACCTTCGAAATCCAGGACGAAAAAGGCCGGCCCCGCAACTTTGGCTCTGTCGCAGGGGGCGGGCGGTACGACGATCTGGTCAAGCGCTTCACCGGTCAGGAAGTCCCTGCAACGGGCGTCTCTATCGGCGTCGACCGGCTGCTTGCAGCACTGCAGGCCAAGGGCCGGATGTCGGCGCAGGCCGAAGGGCCCGTGGTGGTGACCGTGATGGATAAGGCGCGCATGTCCGACTATCAGGCGATGGTCGCCGAATTGCGTCAGGCGGGCATCCGGGCCGAGGTTTATCTGGGCAACCCAAAGAACTTTGGCAACCAGCTGAAATATGCAGACCGCCGCACCAGCCCGGTGGCGGTGATCGCGGGCGGGGATGAATTTGACAAGGGTATGATCCAGATCAAGGACCTGATCCTTGGCGCGAAAATCGCTGAAAGCGCCACGCTCGAGGAATGGAAAGACCGCCCCAGTCAATATGAAGTGGCGCGTGGGGATCTTGTCTCCAAAGTGCGCGAGATACTGGAGCTTAACCGCTGATGGCTACACGATCCGACATCCTCGCCAAGGCCGCAAGCCTGCGCGCCTTGTTCGAGGCGCAGGGGGCTGCGGTGGTGGAACCCCCGATCCTGCAACCCGCCGAGACCCTGCTGGACCTTTATGGCGAAGACATCCGCGCGCGCGCCTATGTCACCTCGGATGCGATGCGGGGCGAACAAATGCTGCGCCCCGATTATACCTTGCCCGTGGTGCAGATGCATATGGCCCATGGGGCGGACCCGGCACGCTACACCTACGCGGGCGAAGTGTTCCGCCGTCAGGAACGTGACCCCAACCGCGCCAATGAATATATTCAGGCGGGCTACGAAGTCTTTGACCGTGGCGATCCCGCGGCAGCCGATGCCGAAGTCTTTGCCCTGATCCAGGGCGCGTTGGAGGGGCTTCCGGTCACTGCCGTGACGGGGGATATCGGTATCTTGATGGCTGCGGTTGCGGGGCTGGATACATCGGCATCGCGCAAGGCGGCATTGATGCGGCACATCTGGCGGCCCCGCCGGTTCCGTGCGTTGCTCGACCGCTATGCTGGCAAAACGCCGATGCCCGCGACCCGCGCGGCGCTCTTGGCCAGTGACGGTGTAATCACCGCACCACTGATCGGCCTGCGCAGTCTGGACGAGATTGAAACACGCATCGCCGCCCTGCGCGCCGACGCCACCGAGCCGGCCCTGTCGCGGACGCAGGTGTCCTTGCTGCTGGCGCTGCTGGATGTGCGTGAAACCATGCCCAATGCGATCAGCCAGTTGCATGACCTTGCCGTCGATATGCCCGCGATCTCTGATGCGGTGGACCGTGTCGCGGCGCGGGAAAAGGCGCTTGCCGGCCGCGGTGTCGATACCGGTAACCTGATGTTCGAAGCCAGCTTTGGTCGCGTGTCGATGGAATATTATGACGGGTTCGTCTTCGGCTTCCGCGCGGCGACACGGCCCGACCTGCCCACCATCGCCACAGGCGGACGCTATGACGCGCTGACACGGCGGCTGGGGCAGGGCGGGGAAATCCCCGCGGTGGGGGGCGTCATGCGCCCCGGGCTGATGCTGGAACTGGAGGCAGGCCAATGACGATCAAACTCGGTGTGCCCTCGAAAGGGCGTCTGATGGAGAAAACCTTTGAATGGTTTGCCGCGCGCGGGATCACCTTGCAGCGCACAGGCTCCGAACGTGAATACGCGGGGGCCGTCGAAGGTATTGAGGGCGTGTCGTTGATCCTGCTCTCTGCGGGCGAAATTCCCCGCGAACTCGCCGCTGGCCGTATCCATCTGGGCGTCACCGGCACCGATCTGGTGCAAGAGAAACTGGCGCTGTGGGATCAGCTTGTCGCCCCGGTAGAAGAGCTCGCCTTCGGGCATGCCGATCTGATCATTGCTGTGCCTCAGGCCTGGATCGATGTTGATACGCTCGATGATCTGGATGCCGCCGCCTCGGCGTTCCGCGACAAGCACGGGTTCCGCCTGCGCATTGCGACGAAATACCACCGGCTGGTGCGGGAATTCCTGCGCAGCACCGGTGTCGCGGATTATGCGCTGGTCGACAGCCAGGGGGCGACCGAAGGCACGATCAAGAATGAAACCGCAGAGGCCATCGCCGACATCACCTCGAGCGGGGAGACATTGCGCGCCAATCACCTCAAGATCCTGTCCGACGGGCTGATCCTGCGGTCACAGGCGACGCTTTGGCGAAGCCGGATGGCAGAGATGGATGATGCGGATCGCGCGACGATGACGGCCCTGCTGGCGCGACTGTCCTGACGCGCATGCGCGTGGCATCCTGCGGATGCGCCTCCGGCGGGAGTTTAAGGGCAAAATGAAGAGGCACGCGCGGCCCTGCTTCATTTTGCCAAGTAAACTCAAATCCCGCGGGGGATGCGCGCGCAGGGGCTGCTGCTAGAGCACGCCGATCTCGGCCAGCGCGCGGTTCAACTCGATGGGCAGAGGCTCTTCGTGGTCGCGGCCTTCGGGCAGATCGGCAGGGGCATCCTGCGGCGCAAGGTAGCGCCACCCCTGAAACGGGCGTTTGAGGCTGCCTTGCACGCGGATGATCTTGGGGTCCAGCACGATCGCGCAGCGGCGCACGCCGTCCGCGCCCGACGTCTCGTCCAGACGCAGGATTTTCTGACGACACTGGATCACTCCTTTGATCACCCAGAAGATCGACCCGCCGTTCAGAATCTCGGGTTCGCGTTTGGGCCACATGCGCGTCACGTGACGGGGAAAACCGTCCTCGGTTTGCACGCGTTTTTTTTCCTGCCATGCGGCCAGATCATCGACGGTTTCCGTGCCGACGGACAACTTGATGAGATGTATATGATTTTTCACAGAATCCTCCGTCGCTGCTACAGCATCATGTATTCTAATACACACTTTCTTCAACCTGTTGTGCTTGCGCTTTGATTTGGGGTATGGTGAACACCTTCCCAAACAGCCCTCAAGGAATCGAATATGTCACGATTTGCCGCCCCCATTGCCGAACAGATTTGGGACATGAAATACCGTTTTAAAGATGCCGACGGCACGCCGCGTGATGTGACGGTAGAAGACAGCTGGCGGCGAATCGCCCGTGATCTGGCACAGGTCGAAAAAGCACCGGAAAAATGGGAAGAGGCATTTTACGAAGCGCTGGAGGATTTCAAATTCCTCCCCGCGGGCCGCATCACTGCCGGGGCAGGTACTGCGCGCCGTGTGACATTGTTCAACTGTTTCGTCATGGGGACCGTGCCTGACAGCATGGCCGGCATCTTCGACATGCTCAAAGAAGCCGCTGTGACCATGCAGCAGGGGGGCGGGATCGGCTATGACTTTTCCACCATCCGGCCCCGTGGCGCGGATGTGCTGGGGGTCTCTGCTGACGCCTCCGGCCCGCTGAGCTTTATGGATGTCTGGGATGCCATGTGTCGGACGATCATGTCCGCCGGTTCGCGCCGTGGCGCGATGATGGCCACAATGCGCTGTGACCACCCTGATGTCGAAGACTTCATCGCCGCGAAATCCGACCCCGCGCGGCTGCGGATGTTCAACATGTCCGTGTTGATCACAGACCCTTTCATGGATGCGGTCAAGGCCGATGCCAGCTGGGATCTGCAGTTCAACGGCAAGGTCTATCGCACCGTTCAGGCCCGTGACCTGTGGAACCGGATCATGAAAGCCACGTACGAGTTCGCCGAGCCCGGTGTGATCTTTATCGATCGCATCAACGAGGCCAACAACCTGAGCTATTGCGAAACCATCGCCGCCACAAACCCCTGTGGGGAACAGCCGCTGCCGCCCTATGGTGCCTGTTTGCTGGGGTCGATCAATATGGCGCGGATGGTATCCGATCCGTTTGGCGACAACCCTCAGCTGGATGTCGAGGCGCTGAACAAGCTGGTCGCGACCGCTGTGCGCATGATGGATAACGTCGTTGACGTGTCGAAATTCCCGCTTGACGAACAGCAGGCAGAGGCGAAAGCCAAGCGTCGCATCGGGCTGGGTGTCACCGGTCTGGCGGATGCCTTGTTGATGGTCGGGCTACGCTATGGCTCGGACGCGGCGGCAGAGCAGACCGAGGCGTGGCTCAAGGCGATTGCGCGGGCGGCCTATCTGGCCTCCGTCGATCTGGCGAAGGAAAAGGGGGCCTTCCCGCTGTTCGAGGCGGACGCCTATCTGGCGTCCGGCACCATGCAGCAGATGGATGAGGATGTGCGCGACGCCATTGCCGAAAACGGCATCCGCAACGCGCTTTTGACCTCGATCGCGCCCACAGGCACCATCAGCCTTTATGCAGGCAACGTCAGCTCGGGGATCGAGCCGGTCTTTGCCTATGCCTACACCCGCAAGGTTCTGCAAAAGGATGGCAGCCGGACGGAGGAAGAAGTCGTCGATTACGCCGTACAGATGTGGCGCGATCTGAAGGGCGACGCGCCCTTGCCCGACTATTTCGTTAATGCGCAGACGCTGGCCCCTCTGGATCACGTCAAGATGCAGGCCGCGGCACAGAAATGGGTCGATAGCAGCATCTCGAAAACCATCAACTGCCCCGAAGACATCAGCTTTGACGCGTTCAAGGATGTTTATATGGCCGCTTGGGATCAAGGCTGCAAAGGCTGCACGACCTATCGTCCCAATGACGTGACCGGATCGGTTCTGTCGGTGTCAGAAAGCGCCGATACAGCCCCGGGCGAGGTGGCGGCCCAAGCCACCGCTGAGGAAGGCGGCGAGGTCGTTTATATGTCCGATCCGCTGGACCGTCCGGAAGAGCTTGAGGGCTCCACCTACAAGATCAAATGGCCCGACAGCGAGCATGCGCTGTATATCACCATTAACGATGTGGTGATCGGCGGGCATCGTCGTCCGTTCGAGGTCTTTATCAACTCCAAGAACATGGAGCATTTTGCCTGGACCGTGGCGCTTACCCGCATGATCTCTGCCGTGTTCCGTCGCGGTGGTGATGTGTCCTTTGTCGTCGAAGAGCTGAAGGCCGTCTTTGACCCGCGCGGCGGCGCCTGGATGCGCGGCAAATACATCCCCTCGATGCTGGCCGCTATCGGGGGCGTGATCGAACAACATTTGATCGCAACCGGTTTTATCGCGGGCGAAGGGCAGGGGCTGAAATCCGACCCGCAAGCCAAGGTCGTCGGCCTGGACGCCCCCCGCGGCAAAGCCTGCAGCAGCTGCGGCCAATACGACCTGCGCATGGTCGAAGGCTGCATGACCTGCGGTAGCTGCGGCCATAGTAAGTGTGGCTAATTGGAGTTGGGGGTGAGGTTTCAAAACCTCACCCTTATTCCTCAAACCATTGCGTCCAATTTTCGGATCCCCAAGATCTGCAGATGAATCCACAATCAAGGCCGCGCGCCTGTGTGGTGTTGCTTCGAGTCAGCGATCAACACGCTCACCGAACCCGCTTCACTTGCGTCTTACGATAAGGGTCACGCAAATCCGGCGCGCTTGGCCTGTGTCACCAGTTCCGTGACCCTCTCGGCATTGTTTGCCGCGACTTGTCCGTCTGCGTTCAAGCGGTTGTTCTCGAATCCGATCCGGGTCTTGCCGCCGTGGCGCATGGCCTCGATCAGGCAGGCGGTTTCTTGGGGGCCGAAGGCGCAGGCGGCCCAGTCGGCGTCCGGCAAGGCCGATTTTAGCCTTTGTGCCAGTGCTGCGACTTCCGCGGGTGTGCTGGTCTGGCCGCTGGTATAGCGCCCCAGAACGATCAGGGTCTTCAGCCTGTCGCGGGGGACATCGCCTTGTGCGACAAGCCGGGCAAGATGGGCGATATCCGCAGTGTCATAGAGGATGTGTTGAACGTCGATCTTCGCTTCGGCGCACATGGCAAAGAACCGTCGGGTGGCGGCATTCTCTTGATCGGCCGTGACCTCGTGCAGCGCGACCGACACGGCGCGCGGTTTCAGGGTTTCGACCAGATGGCGTTGTTCTGCGGGGGTAAAGCGGCCCGCGGCCTCGCTGGTGATCTGAACATAGAGGTCAGGGGCGCGCTGGCCGAGCTCGCTCAGAAGCTCGGCATAAAGCCCGAGGTCCAGAACATGCCGTTGCTCGGTATCGCGCACATGCGCATGAAGGCCATCGGCACCCGCAGCATGGCAGGCTAGCGCGCAGGCGACCGTCTCTTCTATGGTGACGGGGAGGGCGGGGTGATCCGCCTTGGTCAGCCGCGCCCCATTCGGCGCGACCATAAATCTGGGCAATGCGGTCATGCGGCAAGCGCCTTGTCGATGGCTGTTGATAGCTTGCCCACCAGCTCATCAATCTGCGCATCCTCGATGATAAACGGCGGCGCGAGCAGCACGTGGTCGCCATGTTGGCCATCGATTGTGCCAGACATCGGATAGCAGATCAGACCGGCGGCAAAGGCCTCCTTCTTGATCCGCGCGGCAAGGCCACGGGACGGATCGAAGGGTGCTTTGGTGCTGCGGTCGGCAACCAGTTCGATCCCGCGGAACAACCCGCGCCCGCGTATATCGCCAATGTTGTCATGATCGCCGAACTGCGCCTTTAGTGCTGCGTCAAGCTTGTCGCCCTGGGTGGTGACATGGGACAGCAGATCGCGGTCAAGGATTTCGCTAAGCACGGCATTGGCCGCCGTGGCCGCTAAGGCGTGCCCCATATAGGTGTGGCCGTGCTGGAAGAAACCGGTGCCCGCTGCAATCGCATCATAGATGGCGGCCGAGGTCAGCAGCGCGCCGATCGGTTGATAGCCCGCCCCAAGTCCTTTGGCGATGGTGATCATGTCCGGGGCGACGCCGTCCTCGGTGCAGGCGAATAGTTTGCCGGTACGGCCCATGCCACACATCACCTCGTCCAGGATCAGCAGCACGCCATATTGGTCGCAAATCTCGCGGATGCGCTTGAGATATCCCGGCACGGCAGGAACCGCGCCGGAGGTTGCACCCACGACAGGCTCCGCGAGGAAGGCCATCACCGTATCAGGGCCAAGCCGCAGGATTTCGGTTTCCAATTCATTCGCCACGCGCAGGCCGTAGGCCTCTTGCGTTTCGCCGTCCTGCCGGTCGCGGTACTCATAGCAGGGGCTGATATGGGTGGTGTCGGCAAGCAGGGGCGCGAACTGGGTGCGACGCCACGCATTCCCCCCTGCTGCCAAAGCGCCCAATGTATTCCCGTGATAGCTTTGGCGGCGGGCAATGACGCGGTGGCGCTTGGGCTGCCCGATTTCCAGAAAATACTGCCGCGCGAGCTTGATCGATGCCTCGACCGCTTCGGAGCCCCCAGAGACGAGATATACCCGATCAATGCCCGCAGGCGCGTTCTCGACCAAGCGATCGGCCAAACGCTCTGCCGGATCCGACGTGAAAAAGCCGGTGTGCGCGAAGGCAAGCTGGTCAATCTGGGCGTGCAGGGCAGCGCGGACGGCCTGATTTGAATGCCCCAGACAGGAAACAGCAGCGCCGCCCGAACCATCAAGATATCTACGTCCATCCGCATCGATCAGATAGCAGCCGTCCCCCTTGGTGGCGACCGGCAGCGCGCCTTTGGTGGATCTGCCGAAGATACGACTTTTCATGACTGTAGTCCTTGCTTGAAGACGCGCTTTGGGTGACGTGACATCAGCACTTGTTTGCGCGATGATGCGTTTGTATTATTTTATTGCAATAGATTAAGCAAATGTATTTTTGCAGTGCATTGGGTGTGACAGCGGCGTGAACGCCGGCACGCATTAACAGAAGGTAAGGGTTTGATGAGCAACGATGAAACGCTGAAAGACCGCTTGTCACAGGTAAGTGCGCAAGGTACGCCCGCGCTTCGGTCCTTTGCGCGGTGGCTTCTTGATAACCTTTCGCTCGTGGCCTTTAGCTCGATTCGCGGGCTGGCCAAGCAGGCAGGGGTCAATCCGAATACCGTGACCCGTATGGCGAAGGAGCTTGGCTATACCAGCTTTGACGCCTTCCGCACGGATGTGCAGGCAACGATCCAGACACCTGCGCCAAACTACGGCGCGCGTGCCCAGACACTAAGACACGAACATCGCGACAGCGCGTTCGCCGCGCTCATGGAAGCGCATGGTGAAAACACGGCGATGCTTTTCTCGGCAGATATTCTGGACACGCTTAATGCGTGCATCGACCCGTTGCTCGGGGCGCGCAAAGTCTATGTGGTCGGCGTGCGCAGCTGCTATGCGATCGCGCATTATTTCTCGTATGTGGGCGGCATGGCCTTCTCGAATTTCGTAGACGTGCCGACCCTGCCGGGGGGCATTGTCGATGTCCTGTCTCAGGCCACGTCCGAGGATATTATCGTCGGGATCACCTATGAACACTACGCGGCAGAGGTGGTTCAGGCCTGCCAGATCGCCCAGTCCCGCGGCGCGCGGGTTCTGGCGCTGACGGACAGTCATGGCTCCCCAATCGCTGTTGGCGCTTGGAAAGTGGTCCCGCTGCCGATGGCCGGACCTCATTTCCTGCCGTCGCTCAATTCGGCGTTTCTAGCGGTGGAGATGCTGCTGGTCGGCATGGCCGCGCGTTCGGATGACGCGGCAGAGCGGGTATCGAGCTTCGAGGACCGTATCCGGCAGTATGGCGGCTACAACGTGTGAGGTGTCTTGCGCGGGTGAAAATCATCCGGCAGGCCCAATGCCACGCCAGAGCCACCGGTGATCAACCCCGTGGACCGCAGGTCGCTTTCGTCCAGCGCGACGGTGACCGCATAGGATAAGCCTTGGGCCAGTTCGCGACATGACTGACGGTTATACCGATAACGGGCGTGTTGTGGGCGCGGGTCTGGCTGCTACGCGCCCCACTCTGCATGTGACCCAAGATGCGCGATGAGAAAGTCGATCAGGATGCGCGTCTTGGGGGTAAGCACGTTTGAGCGCGGGTACATCAACCACAAGACCGAACTGTCGTTCAGCTTCCATTTCGGCAGGACACGGATCAACCGGCCCGAGCGCAGCTCGTCCGAGACGCTCCAGAGGGAATTGATCGACAGACCGGCCCCCGCAAGGGTGGCCTCACGCTGAGCGTCACCATCGTCAACGATGGTCCGGCAGATCATCTGGGCGGGGTCAAGCGGCGCGGTTTCGCCCTCTGGGCCGATCAATTCGCGCGGCTCAAGGTCGATCCATGCCAGAAACCGATGCCCCCGAAGCTCTGCCGGTGACTGCGGTACGCCGTGTTCCTCAAGATATGCAGGAGAGGCACAAAGAACGCGGGTATCATCCGCCAGCTTGCGCCCCTTGAGGCTGCTGTCGGTCAGGGGGGCCGCGCGCAACGCCAGGTCAAAACTGCCCTCGATCGCGTCAAACCGTGCGTCAGACAGGCGAAGTTCGAGCGTAAGGTCGGGGAACGCCGCGTGAAACTGCGGCAGAAGGGGCATAATGTGACGCTGCGCGAAACTGCTTGGCGCGGCAAATCGGATGGTGCCCTTGGGGCTGGTTTCATGGCTGCCAAGAACGGCCATCGCCGCCTCTGCCTGCGCCAGTATCTCCCGCGCGTAAGGAAGGAAGTCGGACCCTTCGAGCGACAGCGACACTTTACGGGTGGTGCGTCGCAGCAGCTCTACGCCAAGCTCCTGTTCCAGTTTGGCAAGGCGGGCGCTGGCGACCGCAGGGGCAAGACCCAGATTCCGTCCGGCAGCAGAGATGTTTAGCCGGTCGGCGGCCATTACAAAAAGGCGCAGGTTGTCAGTATCCACCGCTATTATCTCCGCTATCCGAATAATCAAATCGGAAAAATGCCGGTTTTCTACCGTTTCACAAGACCTATTTTTCAGCGACACAATGAAGGAACAAAGAAATGAAAGCCATTGGATATAGCGCGGCGGGCCCTGCGGACACGCTCGATATGATTGAAATCGACCGGGCCGCGGTGGGACCGCGTGATCTGCTGGTCGCGGTGAAAGGCATCTCGGTCAATCCGGTCGACGTGAAGCTGCGCGCCGCCACCCAACCCGAAGGCGCGGCGCGCGTTCTGGGCTTTGACGCGGCAGGCGTCGTGGCCGAAGTAGGCGCGTCGGTCACCGGCTTTAAGGTCGGCGATGAGGTCTTCTATGCGGGCGACGTCACGCGCGCGGGCACCAATGCGGAATTCCATGCCGTCGATGAACGGATCGTCGGGCGCAAGCCGGCCAGCCTCGACTTTACCGAAGCGGCGGGGCTGCCGCTGACCTCGATCACCGCGTGGGAGATGTTGTTCGACGCATTCCGCCTGACCGAAGGGGGCGGCGCGGAGCAAAGCTTGCTGGTGATCGGTGGCGCTGGCGGCGTCGGCTCTATCCTTATCCAGTTGGCCAAAGCGCTGACCGGGCTTACCGTCATTGCGACGGCCTCTCGGCCCGAGACCGAGGATTGGGTGCGCAAGATGGGGGCGGATCACGTGGTTGACCATCGCGGTGACCTAGCCGCGCAGCTGGCAGAGCTGAGCCAGACCCCAAGCTATGTCGCCGCGTTGACGGCGACGGATCAGCATTGGCCCGCAATCATCGACTTGATCGCGCCCCGCGGCCAGATCGCGCTGATCGACGACCCCGAGGCGCTGGATATCAAGGCGGCCAAGCCCAAGGCGTTGAGCATCCATTGGGAATTCATGTTCACCCGTTCGATGTTCGCGACCGACGATATGGATGCCCAGCAAGACCTGCTGAACCGCGTCGCAGCGATGATCGACGCAGGCACATTGCAGTCGACAGTCACCGAGCGCGGCGAGGCGCTGACCGTCGAGGCGCTGCGCGCAGCGCATCTGCGGCAAGAAAGCGGTCGCGTGATTGGCAAACAGGTGCTTGGCGGACTTTAAGTAATAGAGATCACGCGGGGGCGTCGTGCCATGTTCACGCCACGCCCCCGCGTCCCTTCCGCCTTTGAAGGGGCGCGTAGATTGCCCATAGGTTCGCGTAAGCGCAACGAGTTGCTGATCAGGGCTTGACCTGCGTCAAGTGAATCAATAATTCCCGATATATGGATAAGAATCACGCTCTCGACGCTTTTGCGGCGCTCAGTCAGGTCACCCGCCTTGATGTCTTCCGTCTTCTCATCACAGCCGGAGAAGGGGGAATGTCGGCAGGCGATATCGGCGACACCTTGGGGGTGCGACAGAACACGATGTCGACCAACCTCGCGATTCTGGCACGTTCGGGCCTTATTCGCAGCAAGCGCGAAGGGCGAAGCATTCGTTACTTTGCCGATATGGAGGGGCTGCGCGGTTTGCTCGCCTTTCTGATGGAGGATTGCTGCGGCGGGCGCCCGGAACTCTGCCAGCCCATCATAAACGAGCTCGCCTGCCCCTGTTAGACGCGCATGGGGGAGGTGCCGCATTGGTCCTGTAACATTCCTGTGCTGACATCGGGCAACCACATATTCACGGCCAAGGGGCTGCAATTTTTGAAGGTTCGACATGACTGATACGACACTTCCCGCGGCGGCGGGTCTGGGCACGTTTGAAAAATGGCTGTCCGTCTGGGTGGCGCTGGCGATTGGCGCGGGGCTGCTGCTTGGCAATCTGTTTCCGACTGCCTTTGGCATGCTCGCCGGGCTTGAGGTGGCGTCGGTGAACCTGCCCGTTGCGGTGCTGATCTGGGCGATGGTGTTCCCGATGATGGTCGGTGTGGATTTCGGAGCCTTGCGTCAGGTGGGGGACAAGCCGAAAGGGTTGGTTGTCACGGTGGTGGTGAACTGGCTGGTCAAGCCCTTCACCATGGCCGCCCTTGGCGTGTTGTTCTTTAACTATTTTTTCGCAGGTCTGATCCCGCCGGATGACGCGCAGGCCTATCTTGCGGGCGTTATCCTGCTGGGGGCCGCACCCTGTACCGCGATGGTGTTCGTCTGGTCGAACCTGACGCGGGGGGATGCGACCTATACGCTGGTGCAGGTGAGCGTGAACGACGTCATCATGGTGTTCGCCTTCGCGCCCATCGTTGCCTTCTTGCTGGGGGCCACGGATATCGTTGTGCCTTGGGATACGCTGCTGTTGTCCGTGGGCCTTTACGTAATGCTGCCGCTTTTCGTGGGATATCTGACGCGCCAGCGGCTGATTGCGCAAGGCGGCGAAGCGGCGGTGGATCGGTTCAAGGCGGGTGTGCAGCCGTTTTCGATCATCGGTCTGCTTGTGACGGTGGTCTTGCTTTTCGCGTTTCAGGGCGAGGTGATCCTGGACCGGCCGCTGGTGATTGCCCTGATCGCTGTGCCGCTTCTGATCCAGTCCTACGGGATATTCTTTCTGGCCTATGGGGTCGCGCGGGCCTGGGGTATCCCCTTCAACGTCGCGGCACCCTGCGCCTTGATCGGCACCTCCAACTTTTTCGAGCTGGCGGTCGCGGTTGCGATCAGCCTTTTCGGGCTCGGATCCGGTGCAGCATTGGCGACGGTGGTCGGTGTCTTGGTTGAAGTGCCTGTCATGCTGTCGCTTGTCGCTTTTGCAAACAGAACCCGCCACTGGTTCCCTGCCTCGGAGGGGTCAGCGTGAGTGTTGTCATTCATCATAACCCCGACTGCGGCACGTCCCGCAATGTGCTGGCCATCATAAAAGCATCGGGCGTGGAGCCCGTTGTGATCCCCTATCTTGATACCGGCTGGACGCGCGAACAGCTTTTGGGGCTTTTCGCGGCGGCGGGTTTGACGCCGCGCAGCGCTTTGCGGGTAAAGCGATCTCCGGCAGAGGCATTGGGGCTGCTGGATCCTGACGTGGGCGACGAAGCCCTTCTGGCCGCCATGCTGGAACACCCCATTCTGGTCAATCGCCCCATTGTCTGCACACCCAAAGGCGTCCGGCTGTGCCGCCCAAGCGAGGCCGTGTTGGACTTGCTTGACCACCTCCCACAGGGGCCGCTGACCAAGGAAGACGGCTCTTTACTGATTGACGCGGAAGGAAACCGAGTTGCCTGATACCCCGAACCTTGATGACACCCATTTCAAAGCGATTGATGCGGCGCGTCTGCTTGAGCCCGCAGCAGACGCGGATCGCCCGCGTATTTTGTTGCTTTACGGATCATTGCGGGACCGGTCGTTCAGCCGGCTCATGACAGAGGAAGCCGCGCGCATTCTGACACGGCTGGGGGCCGACACGCGTACCTATTCGCCGTCTGGCCTGCCGCTGCCGGATGATGCCGACGCCAGTCACCCCAAAGTGCAGGAGCTGCGCGATCTGGTCACGTGGTCGGACGGTATGGTCTGGTGTTCACCCGAACGCCACGGGGCCATGACCGGCATCATGAAAACCCAGATCGACTGGATTCCGCTGTCCTTGGGCGGTGTGCGCCCGACGCAGGGCAAAACGCTGGCCGTGATGCAGGTCAGCGGGGGGTCACAAAGCTTTAACGCCGTGAACCAGCTGCGCATTCTTGGGCGTTGGATGCGGTTGCTCACGATCCCGAACCAGTCCTCCACCCCCAAAGCCTTTCTGGAGTTTGACGACGCGGATCGGATGAAGCCATCGCCGTTCTATGATCGGGTCGTTGATGTCATGGAAGAGCTGGTGAAGTTCACGGTGCTGACCAAAGACAGGAAAGACTACCTGCTGGATCGCTATAGCGAGCGTAAGGAAAGCGCCGCCGAGCTGTCGAAGCGCGTGAACCAGAAATCGATCTGACCGATTTGTCGACCGCAGGGGCAGAAATATCCGTATGTTGAACGGGACGCGGCTTGAATGATTTGCGCGACAGCTGCGGTGGATGGTCTGTTAAAGCTTCATCCAGCGCAGTTGCCTGCCTAAGGTGACCGCGCAGCGGCTGCATATAATGATCGTGATATCGCCAGAGACAGGGGCATTTTGTGACACAACTATCTGATACACCAACCCGTTACGGCGCCGTAAGCCGGCTGCTTCACTGGGGCATGGCTGCATTGTTTGCGGCGCAGTTTATCTCCGCCGCGGCGCATTGGGCGCTTCCGCGAGAGAACACCCTGCGCGAGCTTCTTTGGGGCTACCATACGACGCTGGGGGTGACGCTATTCGCGCTGATCCTGGTGCGCGGTTTGTGGGGGCTGGCGAACATCCAACGGCGGCCTGCGCATGCCGGTTTGATGGGGCAGGCGGCTGTCGCGGGTCATGTGGTTCTATATGCCTTGATGGTGATCGTCCCGGGCGTACGGCTCTTGGCCGCAGCGGGCGGCACCCGTGGCCTGAGCTATTTCGGGGTGCAGATATTCCCGCCCCAAACCGCCGAGGTCGCCTGGATGCAAGCGCCCGCGGAATGGCATGGAGAGCTGGGCTGGATCCTTGCCCTTGTGGTGCTTGGGCATATCTTCATGGCAGTCGTTTGGCATCGCCTGATCCAGCGTGATGATGTCCTGTCCACGATGGCGGGGCGGTAAGACGCTGAAAATAGGGAACTTGGGTCTTTCCCGAGGTCAATGCCCGCGTCTTCGGTTTTACTATGGGGCCTTCAGGGGGTAAGACAGGCCAACGGCCTGGCTGCTTTTCACCACTTTCAACAAAGGCTTTCCCATGGCCACCAAAACCAACTTGCACCCCCGCAACCTCCACAACGAGGGGTATGATTTCGCGCGTCTGATTGCGGCCCTCCCCGAGCTAGGGCCGTTTACCGGCCCTAATCCAGCAGGTCAGACCACCATCGATTTCCGGGATGTAGCGGCTGTGCGTATGCTCAATCGAGCGCTGCTCAAGGCGGACTACGGCATTGATTTCTGGGACATCCCGCCGAACTATCTTTGCCCGCCCATTCCGGGGCGCGTCGATTATATCCACCATCTGGCCGATCTGCTTGCGCGCAGCAACAACAACGAGATTCCGCGCGGGCCGCAGATCAAGGCGTTGGACATCGGCACCGGCGCGAGCCTGGTCTACCCGCTGACGGGGCAAAGCGCCTATGGCTGGCAGTTTACCGGTGTCGATATCGACCCTGTGGCCATCAAGTCTGCGCAACAGATTGCAAAGGCCAACGCGCTGGACGTGGACCTGCGGCTGCAAGAGAACCGCGAGGATATTTTCGACGGGGTGATCCATCCTGACGACCGTTTCCACGTCACCCTGTGCAACCCGCCCTTTCACGCCTCAATGGAAAGGGCGACGAAGGGCACGCAACGGAAATGGGCGAACCTTGGCAAAGGGCGCTCAGGCAAGCTCAATTTCGGCGGGCAAAACGCCGAGCTCTGGTGCCCTGGCGGCGAGATCAAGTTCATCGCCAGCATGGTCGACCAAAGCCGCGCGATTGCGGGGCAATGTCTGTGGTTTACGTCGCTTGTGTCAAAAAAGGACAACGTGCAGACGCTGTATAAAATCCTGAAAAAGGCCAAGGTCGCCAACTGCGATGTGGTCGAGATGGCGCAGGGGCAAAAGACAAGCCGGTTCATCGCCTGGACATTCGTCAAGAAAGATCAGCGTGCGTCCTTTATGAAGGAAACCGCGCGCTAGAACAGCCACGCGCGTGTCTGATACCCCGCGACATTAACCGCCCGTATCGCCCTTCGTCTCGATCTTGAGCGTGGTGCCGCAGTGTTTGCAGTGAACGGCGTCTGTCTCGTGACGGTTCAGGCCACATTCGGGGCAGGTGTGCTTGATCTTGGAGGGTTGGAAAATCGTGCGCGCCAATTGCACGAACAGCGCGACCCCGACCACCATGATGAACACCGACAGCAGTTTGCCACCCGTCGTCGTCATCGTGATATCGCCAAAACCCGTTGTCGTCAGCGTCGCCACTGTAAAGTACAGTGCATCGACATAGCCCGCGACGCCCGCGTCCTCTTCAAAGGTCAGCACAAACACCAGCGATGTGATGACAAAGATGAACACCAGCAGGTTGACCGCGGCAAGGATCGCGTCCTCGTGTTTGCGGAAAAACGCGCTTTCGCGTCGCAGATCGTGCAGCAGGTGATAGGCATGGATCAGCCGCAAACCGCGCAAGACCCGCAGGAACGCAAAGCTTTCGGCCATAAGCGGTGCCAGCACCAGCGATATCACCACCACCAGATCAGCAAGGGTGTAGATGCGCGTCAGCTCTTTGCGCAGGTTCGTAGAGATCCAAAGACGCGCGGCAAGGTCAAACAGGATGAACAGACCAAAGAACGCATTGACCGCCGTAATCACCGGCGTTGACGGCAGCGCGGCGGTGGCGATGAAATAGATGATCGTCAGGGAATCAAACAGGATCAACCCGTAACGAAACCGGCGCGAGCGCGTGTTTTGCCCATCGTATAAAGCTTTAATCGTACTGCGTAGACTGTTCATTGATCGGACATACCGCTTCCCTCAGGGTCGTCATCGTCAACAACCGCTGAGGGGCAAGATGGCGCAAGGCGCGCCAATATCAATGGTTTGCGTGAGGCGGCGGGATTACTCAGCCGTGGGCTCGTCTGTCCGGGTCAGGCGGCGCACAAAGCTGACGCCCGTTTGACGGCGCAGCATGCGACGGGATTTATGCTTTAGGCCGACTTCTTCCAGCACCTTGGGGTTGCGGTAATGCACCGTGAAGATATCGCGATCTTCGGGCAGGGGCTCCCCCCGTATCTTGCCGCCCAGGATATAATGTTGCTCTTCCGCCAGCGGGTTCCATGTCAGGCCCGCACGGCGGATGGCGACAGGAAGGCTCATCTGATCCAGATAGGGGCGTCGCTTTTCCAGCGTGTCGATCTCGTCAATCCGTCGGGCCGTTTCGTACCAGACATCGGCAAACCGGCCCTGTGGTCCTTCGGCTTCGGGGAAAAGGACGAAACCGGACGAGAAATAGGGCACTTTGGGGCGGCGCGACTGGCGCATCAGGTACACGCGCTCTTCGGGGATCTCCATATCGAAGGCCCCGTAGATCAGGTCCCAGATGTCTTTCTGCGCCCAATACATACTGGCCGCGACAGAGCAGGAAACATGGCTGGATTTCACGATATTGTCGATTGTATTGGGGCGGATAAACAAGACGTCGGAATCCACAAAGGCGGAAAACTCGCTCTCGCGGGGCTGCATCGCGGCGATGATCTTGTTGCCGTGGGGATAGGGCTCGCGCCACATGCCTTCCGTTTTCATCGGGCGCAGCTCCGCGCCCATTTTCTCGTGTGCGATGAACACCGAGGGGTGAACGTCGTTCATGCGATGTTCGGGCACATAGCCGATGCAGGCCACGTCTTCGGAAAACTGCTCGCGTACAGAGGCAAGCAGGCTACAGGCCATGATGTCGTAAGAGGGCGGTTCCACGATATAGGTGAGCGTAAGTCTCGGTTTCGCCATTAATCTGCTTCCCTATCTACGGTGCCCGTCCCGCCCGGGCGGTCGGCTCCGGCGGGGCTGTCGCGCAAGGCTCGCTTGCACGCCCCAACTGTTTTTCAGGAATGTCTGGTTGTGTCTAGGTTTACGTGACCGGTGACCCGCATGCGCCTTAGCGCAGACGTTGTTCCGTGTTGGCGTCAAACAGCATCGCCCGCTCGGGTGGGATTTTCACGCCAACCTGCGCCCCCTCGCGAGACCGGTCGTCGCCGCGTTCCTCGACGATGATCTTGGCACCGGTGTCGGACAGCAGGTGAACGTAGGACACGCCGCCAAGGGCCTCGGTCATTTCGACGGTGAAGCCTTTGCCTTGGGGGTCAATTTCGATGTGTTCCGGCCGGATGCCGAGGGTGATGTCCCGGCCGTCTTCGGGTGGGGTCACGGGCAGGGCATAGCTGCCGTCCAACCCGTCCAGCACGACCTTGCCGCCGCTGGTGGTGCCATCCAGAAAGTTCATCGCGGGAGAACCGATGAAGCCGGCGACAAAGCGGTTGTCAGGATCGCGGTACAGGTCAAGCGGTGCGCCGACCTGTTCGATCCGGCCCTTGCGCAGCACCACGATCTTATCGGCGAGGGTCATCGCCTCTACCTGATCGTGGGTGACATAGACCATCGTCGCCCCGATTTCCTTATGCAGGCGGGCGATCTCGACGCGCATTTCGACACGCAGCTCGGCGTCGAGGTTGGATAGCGGTTCGTCGAACAGAAAGACTTCGGGGCCGCGTACGATGGCGCGCCCGATAGATACGCGTTGCCGCTGGCCCCCTGACAGGGCGGCGGGCTTGCGGTCAAGATACTCTTCCAGCTTCAGGATCCGCGTCGCCTCGGCCACCTTCTGGGCGATCTCGGCTTTGGGGTGGCCGTTCATTTTCAGGCCGAACCCCATGTTGTCGCGCACGGTCATATGCGGATACAGCGCGTAGGTCTGGAACACCATCGCGACCCCGCGCTCTGCCGGGTCCATGCGGGTCACATCCCGGTCGCCGATGCTCATGCTGCCTTCGGTGGTTTCTTCCAGCCCGGCAATCATGCGCAGCAAGGTCGACTTGCCGCAGCCTGACGGGCCGACAAAAACGCAAAACTCGCCATTTTCGATTTCAAGGTCGATCCCGTGTATCACCTGAACACCGCCATAGCGTTTCACGACATCTTTCATGACGACACCGGCCATATACGACTTCCTTTTATGAGGGGACAGAGGGGGACTGCCAGGACTGCGCCTCGGCCCCGATGCGGGTGGCACACTCAAGCAGGGCAGGGCGGAACGCATTCAGACCGTCCAGCGTATGACGGTGTGTTGCGGTTGCAATGGATACGGCACCCACGACGCGGCCCGCGTCGGTCAGAATGGGGGCGGCGATGCTGATGATGCCGGCCTCGTGTTCCTCGCGGTCAAAGGCGACGCCCTCGGCGCGGATCTGTTCCAGCTCGCGCACAAGGGTTTCGGTGCTGGTATGGGTCGCATCGGTATATTTCAAAAACGCCTGCTGCTGTAGCGCCTGCGCCTGTGCCTCGGGTTCAAGATGCGCGAGAATCGCCTTGCCGACTCCTGTGCAATAGGCAGGGGCGACCTGACCGGTGCGCGCCAGCGTGGCAAAGCGGCTGCTGGCCTGACGCTTGTCGACGAACACGACCTGACCGTTGTCGATTTGCGCAAGGTGGATCGCCTCGCGCAGGCGTTCGCCGAGGGCGCTGATATAGGGGGCGGCAATCGGTGCAAGCGAGGCTTGCGACCATGCGGAATGGGCAAGGCTGACCAGACGGATGCCCGGCGCATAGGTCTGCTGATCCTTGTCATAGCTTAGCATACGTTGACTGGTGAGCGTCTGAAGTAGCCGGTACAGCGTCGGTTTTGGAAACTCCGATGTCTCCAGCAATTCGCGCATGCGGACAGGGCGGCCCATTGCTGTCACCTGATCCAGCACGCTCAGCGCCTTTGCAACAGTACCGTCGCTGTTCACCACATTCATATCGTTCTCCGTCCCTCAGGGCGCTGCATCCTGTGGGGTCTTTTGACTGACCTTTCCCCTATGCGGCGCACCAAACTGTTGACAAGGCTAGCGAGCTTGATCTTATATATCAATATACAAAACTAAGTTTCAAATAATGAGACAGTTTTGGATTGCGGAAGCATCAGGGAGGATACCATGCATTCCATTCTCAAGAGGTCACTCGCGGCTGTTGTCGCTGCGGGCTTTTCAACATCGTTTGCTGTCGCGGACGAAAGCCAGCTTTCAGGGGAACTCAAGATCACCTCTGACATGTCGAACCCCGCGCCGCGCGCGGTGATGGAGAGCTTGGCAGCCGGTTTCGGAGAGCTGCATCCGGACGTCGATATCGAACTGACGATCGTCGACCGCGAGGCGTGGAAAACGCAGATCCGGAACGCCTTGGGGGCGAACCCGCCCGATGTGGTCAACTGGTATGCCGCGAACCGCATGGGCCCTTATGTCTCTGCCGGGTTGTTCGAAGACATCTCCGATATGTACGCCAACGGTGATCTGCCCGGGCTTGAGTCCGTCAAAGGTGCGCTGACCATCGACGGCAAGCAATATGGTGTGCCCTATACCTACTATCAGTGGGGCATGTACTACCGCGAAGATATCTTCAAGGAACTGGGACTGACCGAGCCTGAAACCTTTGAACAAGAGCTTGCGAACTGCGAAAAGATCGTTGCCTCGGGCCGTGCGTGCTATGCCATCGGGACCAAGTTCCTGTGGACCGCTGGCGGCTGGTTCGACTATCTGAACATGCGCACCAACGGCTTCGACTTCCACATGGAACTCGCCCGTGGCGAGGTGCCCTGGACCGATCCGCGCGTCCGCGAAACCTTTGCCAACTGGCGCAAGATCATCGACATGGGTGGCTATGTCGCCGATCACCAATCCTATTCCTGGCAGGAAGCGTTGAACTTCATGATCGAAGGCGAGGCGGTGGCCTATCTGATGGGGAACTTCGCCGTTGCCGCGATGCGCGAAGGCGGCCTGGACGACAGCCAGATCGACTTCTACCAGTTCCCGAAGATCGCGGATGTGCCACAGGGCGAGGATGCCCCGACCGACACGTTCCACATCCCGTCAGGTGCCAAGAACAAGGAAAACGCCCGCGCGTTCCTTCAGTATGTGACATCGGCTGATGTGCAGACCAAGATCAACGCAGGCGACGCCTTGGGGCAGCTGCCCATCAACTCTGAATCCTCGGTCGATAAGGACGAGTTCCTCGAGCAGGGGTTCGAGATGCTGAACACCAGCGCCAAGGGCGGTGTGGCCCAGTTCTTTGACCGCGACTTCAGCGCCGAGATGGCCAGCGTCGGCATGGAGGGGTTGCAGGAATTCATGGTGGTTCCCGACAACCTTGACGACATTCTCGAGCGTCTCGAAGAAACGCGTCAGCGCATCTACGAATAACGCTAAAGCGTCGCGTCCTCCCGCATTGGGGGGGCGCAACCCACCGCCTCAATCCATTCGCAAGCCCGCCGACGGCCGGTTTTCGCATGTGTTGATTTACCGGAGACCACGGCATGGCAGCAACAACACCGCCCCCCGCGCGCAGTTGGTACAAACGCAACGAGATCGCGCTGACGCCGTGGCTTTTCCTGCTGCCGGCGATGCTGTTCTTTGCGGTCTATGTGATCATTCCCATCGGCCAAAGCGTCGCGATCAGTTTTTATCAGTGGGACGGACTGGGGGAAAAGACCTTTGTCGGCACCGCGAACTATGAAAGGTTGCTGGGGATCGGCGACCAGAAGATGGACCGCAAGTTCGAGATTTCGTTCTGGAACAACCTCAAATGGCTGGTGCTGTATTTGCTGGCGGTGCCCGCGGGGCTGTTCATCGCCTTGTTCCTGAACCAGACCGTGCGCGGCATCCGTATCTACAAGTCTTTGTTCTTCTTTCCTTTTGTCATTTCCCAGGTGGTCGTCGGGCTGGTGTTCTCGTGGTTCTACCTGCCACGCGAAGGGCTGCTGAACGCGATGCTGGCGATTTTCGGGGCAGGGCCGGTGAATATCCTGGGCGATCCGTCTACGGCAACCTACGGGATCATCGCGGCGGGGCTGTGGCCGCAGACGGCCTATTGCATGATCCTTTATCTAACGGGTCTGAATGCGGTGGACCCCGAACAGATCGAGGCCGCGCGACTGGACGGGGCCAAGGGGCGCAAGATGCTGTGGTACATCATCCTGCCCCAGCTCAAGCCCGCGACGTTCATCGCCTTTGTCGTCACCATCATCGGCGCGCTGCGGTCGTTTGACCTGATCAGCGTCATGACCAACGGCGGCCCCTTCGGATCGACCCGCGTGCTGTCGTTCTACATGTTCGAAGAAGCGCTGTCCGAGTTCGGCTTCCGCATGGGCTATGGCTCTGCCATCGCAGTGATCCTGTTCCTCATCATGCTCGGGTTCATCGCCTATTTCCTCTATGCCATGTGGCGCGAAGAGCGGGAGGCTCGCTGATGTTCCCTACACCGATCGCCAAACAATCGCGCAGCCGCCAGCTGACCTATCAGACGTTGCTGCCCGTCGCGCTGATCCTGTGGCTCTTGCCGCTGATCGCGGTGGCGCTGTTCTCTATCAAACCGGGGTCGGATTTCGCCGCCGGGAACTACTGGGGATGGCCGTCCAGCTTCGAGGGGCTGACGAACTACGGCAAGGTCTTCTTTGAAAGCAATATGCCGCGCTATCTGATGAACTCGGTCTTTATCACGCTGCCCACCGTGCTGGGGGCGATTGCGCTGTCCAGCATGGCGGGGTTCGCCTTGGGGATCTACAAGTTCAAGGGCAACCTGCTGATCTTCTTCATGTTCATCGCGGGGAACTTTGTCCCGTTCCAGATCCTGATGGTGCCCGTGCGCGACCTGACCATATCGCTGGGGATGTATGACAGCATTCAGGGGCTTGTCCTGTTTCACGTGGCGTTCCAGACGGGCTTTTGCACGCTCTTCATGCGCAACTTCATCCGCGCATTGCCCTTCCCCTTGATCGAGGCCGCCCGCGTCGAGGGCGTGGCCGAATGGCGCATCTTCTTCTTTGTCGTGCTGCCACTGATGAAGCCCGCGCTGGCCGCACTGGCGGTTTTGGTCTTTACCTTCATCTGGAACGATTATTTCTGGGCCGTCGTGCTGACCCAAGGGCCAAGCGCGCAACCTGTCACCGCGGGCATCACCGAATTCAACTCGCAGTTCCGCGCAGCCTATCACCTGATGAGCGCGGGATCGATTGTCGCCGCCTTTCCGCCGGTCGCGATGTTCTTTCTGATGCAAAAACACTTCATCGCCGGTCTCACGCTTGGCGCAGTAAAGTAGAGAGTTATGACACAGACCTACCGCCTTGATGACGGGCACCAGACGCTTGTTCTGGCCTCTGCGCACGACCGCTTGCCGCAGGTGGTCTATTGGGGCAGCCCGCTGCCCGACGGCGAAAATCTGGAAGAGATCTGCGCCGCCCATGCCATCGACGTGACCGGCGGCATGCTGGACGAGACCCCTGATCTGTCGCTGTGCCCCGAAGCCGGGCGTAGCTTTCCGGGGCAGGCGGGGATCGCGGTTGCGCGCGCCGACGGCACGCCGCTGCGCCCCGTGTTTCACCTGCGCAACGTGGTGCAGGATGCAGGGCTGCGGTTCACCTGCGCGGCACCGGACGAGGGGCTGACGCTGACCTTTGACTTTGCGGTTGATGCGGGAACCGGCGTGATCACCTGCCACACGACACTGGAGGCCGCGCAGCCCGTGCGCCTGCACTGGCTTGCCGCGCCGGTCATGCCCGCGCCGCAGCCGAGTACAGAGATGATCGACGTCTCGGGCCGGTGGTGCGGTGAATTCCAGTTGAACCGCACCCCGTGGCGGGCAGGCATCCACGCGCGCGACAACCGCACGGGTCGCACGGGCCACGAACACTTCCCCGGACTGCTGATCCCGACCACGGGGACCACAAACACCCAAGGGACGTGCTACGGGTGCCACTATGGCTGGTCGGGCGGTCATACGATGATCGCCGAAGAGCTTCCGGACGGGCGGCGGCAGGTGCAATGGGGCCATGCGGCTGGCACCCAGGACGCCCCCGCGACGCGGTTCCAGACGGCACCGCTTTACCTGACCTACTCAGACACCGGCCTGAACGGCTGTGCCGTCAGCTTTCAGCGTCATCTGCGCGACCGCATCGTGACATGGCCCAAGCCCGAGACCCCGCGCCCCGTCCATTACAACTGTTGGGAAGCGGTGTATTTCGACCACGACTGGTCTGTCCTGACCGATATCGCCGACCGTGCTGCCGCTTTGGGGGCAGAGCGTTTCGTGCTGGATGACGGCTGGTTCGGACAGCGCGACGACGACACCAGCAGTCTGGGCGACTGGATCATTGATCCGCGCAAATACCCCAAGGGGCTGACCCCGCTGATCGACCATGTTCAGGGCTTGGGGATGCATTTCGGCCTCTGGTTCGAGCCCGAGATGATCTCGCGCGATAGTGACCTCTACCGCGCCCACCCCGATTGGATTCTGGGCCCGCAGGACCAGATAGAGGGGCGTCAGCAGTTGGTGCTGAACATGGCGCTGCCGCAGGTCCAAGAACTGCTCTACGACCGTATCGCCACGGTGCTGCGCGACAATGCCATCGACTATATCAAATGGGACCATAATCGCGTGTTGCCCGCACCCGACGCGGCGCAGACACGGGGCGTCTATGCGCTGCTGGACCGGTTACGCGCCGATTTCCCGCTGGTCGAGATTGAAAGCTGCGCGTCAGGCGGAGGACGGATCGATTTCGGGATCATGGCGCGGACCCAGCGGGTCTGGCTGTCGGATAGCAACGACGCGCTGGAACGGCTGCGCATTCAGCATGACGCTGCCTTGTTCCTGCCCGCTGCCGTGACCGGCAGCCATGTCGGGCCCCGCCACTGCCACACCTCTGGCCGCACGCTGGACATCCGCTTTCGCGCCTGGGTCGCCGCGCAGCGCCACATGGGCTTCGAGATGGACCCGCGCGAGCTCGACGCCCGCGAAACCGATGTGCTGAAACAGGTCACGCAGTGGTGGAAGGACAATCGCGGATGGATGCGCACCGCGGATATCCTGCGGCTCGACAGCGCTGACCCAGCGGTGATCGCAGAGCAGCAACAGGCCACCGATGGGATGCGTTTCGTGGTGTTCGCAGGCAAGGCCGCGACCTCGGCCCAGATCTCATCGCGCCCGCTGCGGCTGACCGCACTTGACCCGCAGGCGCGCTACCGGATCACGCTGGCAAACCGCGACGATGCGGTCGCGCTGTCACGGGGCGATGCCGCGCTCAAGACCCGCGATCTGGTGCTGTCGGGCCAGTACCTCATGAACCATGGCGTGACCCTGCCATGGTCGTTCCCTGAACGCATGTGGGTCATTGAAGGAACACGGCTATGACAAAAGAGAAACGCAACCGCGCTTGGTACGGCAAGAATGATCGGGACGGGTTCATTCACCGCAGCTGGATGAAAAATCAGGGCTTTCCCGACCACGCGTTTGATGGCCGCCCCATTATCGGTATCTGCAATACATGGTCCGAGCTGACCCCGTGCAATTCCGGTCTGCGCGATCTGGCCGAAGGGGTGAAGCGCGGCGTGTGGGAGGCAGGGGGCTTTCCGGTCGAATTTCCGGTGATGAGCCTTGGCGAGACCCAGATGAAGCCGACCGCCATGCTGTTTCGCAACCTGCTGGCGATGGACGTCGAAGAAAGCATCCGCGCCTATGGTATCGATGGGGTGGTTCTGCTGGGCGGCTGTGACAAGACCACGCCGGGTCAGCTGATGGGCGCGGCAAGCGTCGATCTGCCGACGATCGTTGTCAGCTCCGGCCCGATGCTGAACGGCAAGTGGAAGGGCAAGGACATCGGCTCTGGCACGGATGTGTGGAAGTTCTCGGAAGATGTGCGCGCGGGCGAGATGACCTTGCAGGATTTCATGGCCGCTGAATCAGGCATGAGCCGGTCCAAGGGCGTGTGTATGACGATGGGCACGGCCTCTACGATGGCAAGCGTGGTAGAGGCGATGGGGATGTCGCTGCCCACCAACGCCGCGCTGCCTGCCGTTGATGCGCGCCGCATGGCGCTGGCGCATCTGACCGGCAAGCGCATCGTCGAGATGGTCGAGGAAGATATCAAGCTGTCGCAGGTCGTTACCCGTGCCTCTATCGAGAACGCCATTCTGGCCAATGCCGCTGTCGGCGGGTCGACCAATGCGGTGATCCATCTGCTGGCCATCGCGGGCCGCGTTGGCATCGACCTGACGCTCGATGATTTCGAGCTTGGGTCGGATATCCCGCTGCTGGTCAACTGCATGCCCTCGGGTAAATATCTGATGGAGGATTTCTGCTATGCGGGCGGGATGCCCGTGGTGCTGTCCCATCTGCGCGACAAGCTGCGGCCCGCGCAGACCGTCATGGGTGGGGATATCCTTGCCTATGCCGAAGGGGCTGAATGCTACAACGAGGATGTGATCCGCCCGCTGGATAATCCGCTGCGCCCTGCGGCCGGGTTGAAGGTGCTGCGCGGCAATATCGCGCCCAATGGGGCGATCGTGAAGCCCTCGGCGGCGACGGACGCGTTGCTGGAACACGAGGGCGAGGCATATGTCTTTGAGAATATCGAGGATATGAAAGCCAATATCGACCGCGAGGATCTGCCGGTGACCGCGGATACGGTTCTTGTGCTCAAGGGCTGCGGGCCAAAGGGGTACCCCGGTATGCCCGAAGTCGGCAATATGCCGATCCCCGCGCGTCTGGTCAAAGAAGGCGTGCGCGACATGGTCCGGGTGTCCGACGCGCGTATGTCCGGCACCGCCTATGGCACCGTGATCCTGCACGTCAGCCCTGAATCCAACGCAGGCGGCAATCTGGGGCTGGTACAGACCGGCGACCGTATCCGGCTGTCGGTGGCGCAGGGCACATTGGACGTGCTTGTCTCTGACGAGGTGCTGGCACAGCGCCGCGCTGCCTGGGTACCCGAACCGCCCCGATACGACCGCGGCTATGCCAAGCTCTATACCGAGACGGTGTTGCAGGCAGACAAAGGCGCGGACCTTGATTTTCTGGTGGGTAAAGACACCCGCCCCGTCACACGGGAGAGCCACTGATGACCCTGAACGCAACATTTCCCGATCTGCGCGACCGGTCGGTGTTCATCACCGGCGGCGGCGCGGGGATCGGTGCCTTTCTGACCGACGGCTTTCTGGCGCAGGGGGCCAAGGTCAGTTTTGTCCAGCGCAGCGACGCCACCGCGTTTTGCAACGAGATGGAAGAAAAACACGGCCAGCGCCCCTTTGCGCAGACCTGCGATATCTCGGATATTGCTGCACTTCGGTCCAGTCTGGCCGCGGCTGCCGATGAGCATGGCCCTGTCACGGTTCTGGTGAACAACGCCGCCAATGATGCCCGTCACACCGCCGAAGAGGTCACCGAAGACTTCTGGGACCAGTCGCAGGCGATCAACCTCAAGTCCTATTTCTTCGCTTGTCAGGCCGTGGTCGCAGGGATGCGCGCCGCGGGCGGCGGGGCCGTGGTGAACATGAGCTCGATCTCGTATATGATGGGAAATGCGGGCTATCCTGCCTATACGACCGCCAACGCCGGCATCAACGGGATGACCCGTTCGCTGGCGCGGGAATTCGGGCCGGACAAGATCCGCTTTAACGCGCTGGCACCGGGGTGGGTGTTGACGGAAAAGCAGATCGAACAATGGGTCACGCCCGAAGCGCTGGCGGCGCATATTGACCGGCAATGCCTTAAGGATACGTTGAAGCCGCACGACATCGTGGATGCGGTGCTGTTTTTATCCTCTGCCTCCAGCCGCATGATGACGGGGCAATTGATGGCCGTCGATGGCGGCGTCGTGGTCACCGGATAGGAAGGGATACCGTGCAACACTACGCTGAATGGATCGCTGTCGATTGGGGCACGTCAAACCTGCGGGTCTGGATGATGGGGGCCGATGGCAAGCCTTTTGCCTCTGACAGGTCTGACAAGGGGATGGCGGGGCTGACGCAGGACGGGTTCGAACCTGCCTTGCTTTCGTTGATAGACCCCTACCTAAATCCGGACCATGTGACCCCAGTGATCTGCGCGGGTATGGTGGGCGCCCGCGAAGGCTGGCGCGAGGCCGCCTATGTCGCCACGCCCTGCGCGCCTCCGGATGCGCGGGCGGCGGTTGCGGTACAAGCCCATGACCCGCGGATCGCAGTGCACATCCTGCCCGGCGTGAAACAGATGGCTGCCCCTGACGTGATGCGCGGCGAGGAAACCCAGATCGCAGGGGTGCTGCACAGTCAGCCGGCGTTTGACGGCATCCTCTGTCTGCCCGGCACCCACACCAAATGGGTCCACATCAGCGCGGGCGAGATCGTGAGCTTCCAGACGTGCATGACCGGCGAGATGTTCGCGCTGCTGGCCAGCCAGTCGGTCCTGCGCCATTCGGTGACCACGGCAGAGTGGGACGAGGACAGCTTTATCGACGGCGTCACGCAGGCGATGGACAGCCCGCAAAGCTTCGCCTCCAGACTGTTCGGCCTCCGTGCAGGGGGGCTGTTGCAGGGCACACCCGCAGGGTCGGCGCGGGCGCGGCTGTCAGGGCTGCTTGTGGGGCTGGAGCTGGCCGGCACGCGCCCCTATTGGCTGGGCCGCCATGTCGCCATTCTGGGCGCAGACAGCGTCGCGGCGCATTACCGAAACGCTTTGGCCGCACAGGGGGTGCAGGCCGAAACACTGGATAACGCGGGTCTGACGCTGGCGGGCCTGACCTCTGCCTATCGTTCATTGAAAGGGGCCCTTGTATGAGCCGCAATATCATCGCCATTCTGCGTGGCATCCAGCCGCATGAGGCCGCCGACATCTGCGCCGCCTTGATCGACGCAGGCATCACCCGCATCGAGGTGCCGCTGAATTCGCCAGAACCGCTGAAATCCATCGAAACGATGGCCCAAACCTATGGGGCCGACGCGTTGATCGGTGCGGGCACGGTGCTGGACGTTGAAAACGTCGCGGCTGTGGGGGCTGTGGGGGGGCGGATGATTGTCTCTCCGAATGCGGACCCTTCTGTTATCACGGCAAGCAAGGCGGCGGGCATGATGTCCTATCCCGGTGTGATGACGCCCACGGAATGTTTTGCCGCGCTTAAGGCCGGGGCCGATGGGCTCAAGCTGTTTCCGTCGTTCCTGCTGGGGGTCGAAGGGCTCAAGGCGATCAGGGCGGTGCTTCCGGCGCAGACCGAAACCTATGCGGTTGGCGGCGTCGGCCCGTCGAATTTCGCGGAATGGCTTGCGGCAGGGGTGACGGGCTTTGGCCTTGGGTCCAGTCTGTATAAACCGGGGCAAAGCGCGGCTGATGTGGCGCAAAGCGCGCGCGCGGCGGTAAGGGCCTATGACAAGGCGGCCCTCTCTTGAACGCCACACTCTTTGATGCGCGGGCGTGCGCGTTGGGCGAGGGGCCGCTGTGGCACCCCGAACGCGGCCAGCTGTTCTGGTTCGACATCCTCGGCAAAACCCTGATGTCGCGGCAGGGCGACAAAACGCTGTCGTGGCAGTTTGACGAATGCGTCTCTGCCGCCGGGTGGATCGATAGGGATACCCTGCTTGTCGCGTCCGAAACCGCGTTGTGGCGGTTCGACCTAAACGGAGAGGAGCGTTCCCTCGTCGTGCCACTCGAGGCGGATCAGCCGCTGACCCGATCCAACGACGGGCGCGCCGACCCGTGGGGCGGGTTCTGGATCGGGACAATGGGCTTCAACGCAGAGCGGGGGGCGGGGGCGATCTACCGCTACTACAAGGGCGCGCTGCGACTGCTTTTCGCGGAGATTACCATTTCGAACGCGATCTGCTTTTCGCCCGATCGACGATTTGCCTATTACACCGACACGCCCACGCGCCAGATCATGCGCGTGCCCCTTGATGCGACAGAGGGCTGGCCCTCGGCCCCGCCAGAGGTGTTCGTCGATCTCAAGAAAGACAAGCGTAACCCCGACGGCGCGGTTGTCGACAGCGACGGCTGCCTGTGGAACGCGCAATGGGGGGCCGCGCAGGTCGCCCGCTACAGCCCCGATGGCACCTTGTTGCAGACCGTTGATATTCCCGCAGCGCAGGCCACCTGTCCGGCCTTTGGCGGTGCGGATCTGCGGACGCTCTTTGTCACCTCAGCCGCGCAGGGCCGCGACGGGGCGGAGGATGGCCAGACCTTCCAGCTTGCCTCGGACGTGCGAGGCCAGCGGGAACACCGGATAATTTTGTGAGGCGTGATGAAACGAACCCTAGGGACTTGCTATTACCCTGAACAATGGCCCGAAGAGATGTGGGAAGCCGACGCCCGCCGCATGGTCGAAGCGGGCCTGACATGGGTGCGCATCGGCGAGTTTTCATGGAGCAAGCTAGAACCGCAACCCGGCCAGTATGACTGGGCGTGGCTGGACCGCGCGATCGAGGTTTTGGGGGCTGCCGGTTTGCGGGTTGTGCTGGGCACCCCCACCGCCACCCCGCCCCGCTGGATGCTGAAACGCCACCCCGACATGCTTGCCGTGGATATTGAAGGGCGTCCGCGCAAATTCGGGTCGCGCAGGCACTACTGTTTCAGCCACGAAGGCTATCAGCAGGAATGCGTCACGATTGCCACGTTGATGGCCAAACGCTATGGCGCGAACCCCCATGTGGCGGCGTGGCAGATCGACAATGAATACGGCTGCCACGACACGGTGATCTCTTATGGTGATGCGGCAGCCCATGCTTTTCGGGGCTGGCTGGCACAACGCTATGGTACCCCAGCCGCGCTGAATGCCGCGTGGGGGAATACGTTCTGGTCGATGGACTACGACAGTTTCGACGACATCGACCCGCCCAATCTGACCGTGACCGAAGCCAACCCTGCGCATCGTCTGGCGTTCCGGCGGTTCAGCTCGGATCAGGTGGTGGCATTCAACCGGCTTCAGCTTGACGTGATCCGCGCGCACAGCGCCGCCCCCGTGAGCCATAATTACATGGGCCGGATCACTGACTTTGACCATTTTGCGGTGGGGGAAAATCTTGATATCGCCACATGGGATAGCTACCCGCTGGGTTTCCTCGAGGATCGGGTCGGCGCGGATGCGGCGCAACAGCACCGCTATGCGCGGCAGGGCGACCCCGACTTTCAGGCGTTCCACCACGATCTTTACCGCGCCGTGGGCAAGGGGCGCTGGTGGGTGATGGAACAGCAGCCGGGGCCGGTCAACTGGGCCCCGCACAACCCCGTGCCACTGGCCGGTATGGTGCGTCTGTGGACATGGGAGGCCTTCGCCCACGGGGCCGAAGCGGTGTGCTATTTCCGCTGGCGACAGGCCCCTTTCGCCCAAGAGCAACTGCACGCTGGCTTGCTGCGCCCCGACAGTGCCGACGCCTTCGCGATGGCGGAGGTCCGGCAGGTCGGCGCAGAGATGGCCAAGGCTCCGGATGTGCAGCCCGCGCAGGCACCGGTCGCGCTGCTGTTCGACTATGACGCGGATTTCGCATGGGCGACCCAGCCCCATGGTGCGGATCTAAGCTATTTCGGGTTGGTCTTTCACACCTACAAGGCGCTGCGGCGTCAGGGGCTGTCGGTCGATATCCTGCCCGCCACCTGCCGCGATTTTGACGGCTACGGGCTGGTGATGGCACCGGGGATGATGCACATGCCGGACGCTCTGAAGCAGGCGCTGGCGCGCAGCGCGGCGACGGTCGTCTATGGCCCCCGCAGCGGCGCGCGCACGTCCGAGATGGCAATCCCCGTGCCGCTGCCCCCCGCAATCGACGGGTTGGACGTGACGGTCACGCAGGTCGAAAGCCTGCGGCATGACATCTTCGTGCCGCTGGAGGGCGGTGGGAAAGTGATCCGCTACCGTGATGTGCTGGACGGCACGGCAGAGGTGATCTTGCAGACCACTGACGCAGAGCCGGTTGCCATGCGCGACGGGCAGCAGATCTATCTGGGGGGCTGGCTGGATGAGGACACGCTCGACCAATTCATCAGCGGTCTGTGCGGCGAGGCAGGGATTGACCTGCTGCCGATGCCCGAAGGGGTACGTACCCGCACGACGGGGGGCGAACGGTTCTGGTTCAATTATTCAGATACAAAAGTGGCCTGCCACGGTGTCGAACTGCCTGCCGCAGGTGTTCTGCGTGTGCCGGTCTGACCACGGGGGGCGCACCCCAAGATACCGGATACCGCCCTATCATTGGCGGTATCCGGCGCGTCATTTTACCACGATGTAATGACTGTCCCGTGGTAGCTTTCGTCGATGAAAGCTTTGATTTCGTCCGAGTGATACGCCTCTAGCAGGGTCTTGACCCAAGGCGCGTCTTCCTTGCCCTCTTGCACAACAATCACGTTCACATAGGGGTTGTCGGCGCTTTCCATCGCGATGGAATCTTCCTTGGGGCTAAGACCCGAGGCGATGGCGTAGTTGGTGTTGATCAGCGCCGCATCCAGATCGGCCAGCGAACGGGGCAGCTGCGCTGCGTCGAGTTCTTTGAACGACAGGTCTTTGGGGTTCTCGGTGATGTCCAGAACGGTGGGCACCAGACCCGCAGCGGGGTCGACCTTGATCATGCCAAGCTGTTGCAGCACCAGCAACGCGCGCCCGCCATTGGTGGGGTCGTTCGGGATGCCAAAGGTCGCGCCTTCTTCAAGCGCGGCAATATCGGTGATTTTGTCCGAATAGATGCCCATCGGCGTGGTGATCGTGTTGCCCACAACAGCCAGCGCAAAGCCGCGGTCTTTCATCTGTGCTTCAAGGTAAGGCACGTGCTGGAAGGAGTTCGCCTCGATGTCGCCATCGGCCAGCGCCTGGTTCGGCACCACATAGTCAGAGAATTCGACAACGTCGATCTCAAGGCCCATGGGTTCGGCCACACGGGCGACCTCTTCCATGATCTCGGCGTGCTCGCCGGGGGAAACACCGACTTTGATCTGCTCGGCCATCAGCGATGTCGCCATAAGCGCGAGGGTAGAGGTCAGGGTCGCAATGCGTAGCATGTATATGCTCCTTTAACTGGGAAACGAAATTGGGAGGAGGAGACGGGCGCTATTGCCCGCCGCTTTTGGTGGCGCGTTTGTCGACAGCGGCTGCGATGCGTTCGCCGATCGATTGCACAAGCTGCACCAAGACGATGAGGATGATCACGACAACAGCCATAACGTCGGGCATAAACCGTTGATACCCATAGCGAATGCCCAGATCGCCAAGGCCTTCGCCGCCCACGGCACCGACCATGGCGGAATAGCCGATCAGGCTAACAATGGCGAGTGTAAGGCCAAGCGTGATACCGGGCAGCGCTTCGGGCAGCAGCACCTTGCGGATGATCTGCAACGGGGTCGCGCCCATGGCGCGCGCCGCCTCGATCAGGCCGGAGTCAACCTCGCGGATCGCGTTTTCCACCAGGCGCGCGATGAAGGGCACCGTGGCAATCGTCAATGGCACAATCGCGGCTGTCGTGCCGATCGACGTGCCCGCAACCATCCGCGTGAAGGGGATGATCGCGACCACCAGAATGATGAACGGCACCGACCGCGTGGCATTGACCACCAGCCCGAGCACCTTGTTGACCCACGGGGCCGACAGCAGTTCGCCGCGTTGCGAGGTCGCCAGAAACAACCCCAAGGGCAGGCCAAGCAGCGTCCCCAGCAGCGCCGAGATGGCGACCATATAAAGCGTCTGGCCCGTGGCCTCGATCAGTAGGTTGATAAGGTTAGCCGACATAGCCAAGCACCTCCGTCATAAGCCCGTGGCTTTCCAAAAATGAACGCGCCTCTGCGGCTTTGGCCACAGGCAGCGATACCAGCAGATTGCCGAAGGGGCGGGTGCCGATTTCCTCGACCGCGCCGGCAAGGATATTGACCGGAATGCCCATGTCCTGCGTTAGCCGCGCCAGCATCGGGTCGGTGGCGTGCTGGCCTGCAAAAGTCACGCGGATCACCTCTTCGCCGCCCTGCGCGGGGGCGTTTGGGACCAGACGATCCTTGACGAAAGCGGGCAGGGTGACGCCGGTCACCCCCGACAGGAAAGACCGTGTGGTCGCATGCTGAGGCGCGGTGAATATATCGTAGGTCTCGCCATGTTCGACGATGCGGCCCCCGTCGATCACGGCGACGTGGCTGGCGATGTCACGGACCACGGCCATCTCGTGGGTGATCAGTAGGATGGTCAGCCCCAGTTCGCGGTTGATGTCCTTGAGCAGCGACAGCACCGTTTGCGTCGTTTCAGGGTCCAGCGCGGATGTCGCCTCGTCCGACAGCAGCACTTTGGGGCCGGTGGCGAGGGCGCGGGCGATCCCGACGCGTTGCTTTTGCCCGCCCGACAGCTCTGCCGGATAGCGTGTGGCGTGCGCGCTAAGTCCGACGCGTTCGATCAGGTCGGCCACGCGGGGTTTGATTTGCGAGGACGGCACACCGGCGATTTCCAGCGGCAAGGCGATGTTGCCCGCCACGCTGCGCGAGGCCAGCAGGTTAAAGTGCTGAAAGATCATCCCCACATCGCGACGGATCGCACGCAGCTTGGACCCTTTTGCAGCCCCCACATTCTGCCCGCCCACCAGAACCGAGCCCGTCGTGGGCTGTTCGATCCCGTTGACCATGCGCAGCAGCGTCGATTTGCCAGCCCCCGACCGTCCGATGATGCCGGTAATTGATCCCGGCTCCATCGCCAGAGAAACGCCTTCAAGCGCCGTGACAGTCGTGCCGCCGGATTTGGAATAGGCTTTGCCCACGTTCTCGAACGTGATCGAAGCGCCGTTGGGTTCTGTCATGATCGGTCCAGCCTGCGGTCGGTTGCGGTGGCGCCCGTAGACAGAAAGGCAGGGGGTATTGCAAGCGCAGTTTTCGCATACCCGCCCTGACTTTACCGATGTGCTGAACGCTAGGTTTTCACAGGTCCAGCACCAGATGCCCCCCCGCTGCCGCCGCGCGCGACTGGCAGGTGATCAACGTGGTTTCACGCTGCGCCTGTGACAGCACATAATCGCGGTGATCGGCGTCACCCTCGACCAGCCCGCAAGCGCAAACCCCGCAGATCCCGTCGGCGCATTTCACATCCACGGGCACGCCTGCCTCTGTCAGCATATCGGACAGGCTGCGGTCGGCGGGGACGTGGATGTCTTTGCCGGTCTTGGCCAGATGGACCGTAAAGCTGTGGTTCTCGCGCGGGGGGGCTTCGGGGACGGCGAAATATTCGATGTGACACTGATCCTCGGCCAAGCCCGCGCGGGCGGCGGCGGTCATTGCGGCCTCCATATAGGCAGGGGTGCCGCAGGCGTAGGCGTGACTGCTCGCAGGATGGCCCGACAGGATCGTGTCAAACTCTGCCCGACTGCCCTGATCGCTGACGTGCAGCACGGCATGGGCGGCCCAAGGGGCGGCAGCGATCTCGGTCGCAAAGGCCAGATCAGCGGCGGTGCGGGCAGAATAATGCAGCGCGAAGTCACGGCCCAAATAATGCAGGCGGTGCGCCATAGCGATCATCGGGGTGATACCGATGCCACCGCCCATCAACACGCTGAAGGGGGCGTCTTCGGTCAGGGGGAAATGGTTGATCGGGCGGGCGGCGAAAATCTTGCGCCCCTGCGTGAAGATACGGTGCATCAGGGCGCTGCCGCCGCGGCCCTGATCCTCGCGCTGGACGGCAATGACATAGCGCGACCGGTCCGAGGGATCGCCGCACATGGAATACTGGCGCAGGTATTCGGGCGCGATCACCACATCCAGATGCGCCCCTGCCTGCCACAGGGGCAGATCGGCCCCGTCGGGATCGCGCAGTTCATAGCGCGTGATGCCGTCGCTTAACACATCGGCGCGGGTGACGGTCAGCGGCAATACCGGACTATCCGCCAAGGGCTTGAGCGCAGGGACCAGCCCCTGCGTGTCTCCGCTTGCGACCCGCGCGCGGTGTGTGGCGGCGGGGATCATCGCGCCATAGGCGCGGATACCGGCCTCGCGGTCCATCGTGTCGGGGTAGGGGTAGGGATGCGGGGCAAGCGGCGCAGGGTAGACGGCCAGCGTCTGGTCCTGCGCGCGCAGCTTCAGGTCTTTTTGCAGACCGCGGGTGTTCACCGGCTTGTCCGTGGGGCGGTAGCCGCCGTCGTCCTGCATCTCCAGATCCCACCACCATTTCTTGACGGGGTTGATGTCGCCACGGTCCAGCAGATCGTCGAGCTTGGCCAGCGCTGGCGCGGTGGCGGGCAGCTTCATCGCGGTCCAGCGCCACACGCTGTCGGCCAAGATCCCCTCAAGGTTCCACGGGCAGGTCTTCATGCAGCGCCCGCACATGGCGCCGCCCTCGGTCGTGATCCGGTAGGTGGCGCATTTCTGGCTGTCGGATTTCCAGATCTCGTAGCCGTTGAACATCAGCTTCGGCCCCGCCGTGATCGCCCCCGAGGGACATTCCCGCGCGCATTTCTGGCAGCTTTCGCAGAATTTCTGCAGGCCGAAGTCGATCGGCTTGTCATGGGTCATCGGGAGGGTGGTCGTCACCGCGCCCGATTTCAGACGCGGGCCAAGATAGGGGTTCAGGATGACTTCGCCGATGCGGCTGACCTCGCCCAAGCCCGACAGCAGCAGCAGCGGGGGTTGCAGCACATCGCCATCCATCACCGTATGCGCCTTGGCCGGATACCCCAGATCGCGGATCAACTGCGCCAGCACGCCGCCCACAAGGCTGAACCGCAGATAGGCGCGCATGGATTGCGCCACGCTGATCCAGTCATCGCCCGAGGCCCCCTCCATCGTGTCGAAACCCTGATCGATCACGAGGCTGATCGCCTGATCATGGGGCGGGTCGATCGCGGTGCCGGTGGCGTCATGGCTGTACCATGCCCAATCGGGACAACGGCTGACGCCCACGGCATCGGCCGCCAGGAAATAGGCAACCGCCTTGACCATCTCTGCCGCCTGTTGCGGGGCGAGGGCGGTTTGCGTCTCGGCAGCTTGCCCGTCTTGCAGCAGACCAAAGGCCCCAAGCGCGCGCCGCTGCGCCATAGAGGTTGGCGTCTTGCGGATGTAGCGCCCGCCGGTGGCCCCGTCCTGCAGCTTTTTGCCCATGTCCCCGAACAGCGCACGGCTGAACATATCGGTGCGCTTGGGCAGGCGCGGGATGCGCGGTTCGTCCATATAGGTCGTGGGGCTGTCTACACGTTTAAGCTTTTCGAAAGGCTGCGCGCCATCGACAAAGCGCCGTGTTGCATAGGCGGGCGGCGTGCGGGGCAGGGCAGCGGTGGCCAGAGGGCGGTCACAGGCCAGATCCATCGCCATGGTAACGGCGGCCAGCGAAAAACGCGTGCCGACAAAAGGGGCGGTCAGCTGCCCGTCTTGGGGCAGCGCCTGACCCGCCGCGACCGCCAGCTGGTTCAGGTCCACATCGCTTGCCGTCATCGTATGCCCGCGTGCCGGACGCCCCAGCAGGCGGATGTAATTCGACAATACCGCCGCCGATTCCGCGGCCAATAGGGACGACCGGTGATCCTCCATCCCCGCGATCCATGTCGCACCGGGTTCATCCTGCTCGACCGTGCGAGGATGCGCGACAAGCAGCACCAGCGCATGGGTATGGCCTGCGATATCCGTCTCGGGTGCGGTGACGGAGTCGCGCAGGTCGGCCATGATCGCATCCACACCAGAGGCGAGCGTTTTGACCTGACGCGTCTGCAAATCCTGCGCCAGCCGCGCCACATCCGCATTGCGCAGGGGCTGTGCCAGATGGTGGTCGGGGGCAAGTTTGCAAATCCCCACCATCGTCGCATCGTTGAAATGGGCAAACGCCTTGAGGTGCTGCGCCCGCTCGGTCAGATCGGCGGGGATCTCGGCCAAAGCCTTGTTCACCAGACCCTCGCGGATCGCATCCAGCATGGCGCGGTGATCCCGCGTCGCTTGGGCCAGCGGACGCGCGTCGCCCGTCACCCCCAAGGGGGTGAAGGCCGGCACCGGCCCTGCAACACCCTCCGCCCGCCGCAGCTTTTCAGTCGGGTAGGCACCCATATGGATGGGGCGGTTTTTGCGGGAACGCAGCCGTGGGGTCATGGGTATTGCCTCTTAATTCGGCGCTATAGTTGCCATAGATCAACTATTTTGCAAGCAAACAGTAGCGGTGCGGCAAAAATGAAGTATTCATGCCTTATGACCGGACCCGAGAACACCTCTGCCCCTGCCTCCTATCGTCTGCACGACAGGCTGGGCTTTCGCGTGTCGCGGCTGGCCGCGGTTATGCGTGCCAGTCTGGATGCAGAGCTTTCGCAGCTTGGGCTGACACGGTTGGAATGGTGCGTCTTGGCCAGTATCGCGCTGGAAGGCATCACCGCGCCCTCCGGTATCGCCGAGAATATCGGCATCACCCGCCCCACGGCGTCGCGGACGTTCAAGCAGATGCGCGACAAAGGCTGGCTGGTGCAGAACCTGACAGAAGGCGACGGGCGCGCCCGTGCGATCACGCTGACCGGGGCGGGGCAAGACCTATTGGCGCGTGCGCGGGTGCTGGTTGACGCGCATCAGGCGCGGTTTCTGGGTAAGCTCGACCCCCAAGCGGCGGCGCATTTCCTATCCGCGCTGGATACGCTGCTTGAAGGGGTTCACGACCGGTTCGACGATCCGTAGGGTGGTTCAGGTCACCACGGGAAAGACGTTCGACTGTTTCAGCACGCCATAGGCAAAGCTGGAATCAATCGACGCGATGCCGGGGATGTTGTGCAGCTTGTGGCGCACGAATTCCTCGTAGCTTTTCAGATCCTCGACCAGCACGCGCAACAGATAGTCCTCGCTGCCGGTGATGACATAGCAATCGAGGATCTGTTCGGTCTCGTGCACCTTCTTCTCGAACAGTTTCACCACGTCGCCCGTGTGGCTGCTTAGCCGGATGCGCACCAGCGCCGTCACGGGCAGCCCGTAAGCGCGTTCATCAACAATCGCGGTATAGCCCTTGATCACGCCCTTTTCCTCAAGCGCGCGGGTGCGCCGCAAACAGGGTGAGGGCGACAGATTCACCTGAGCCGCCAGATCCTGATTGGTCAGCCGCCCGTTACGCTGCAGCGCTTTGATGATCTCGCGATCTTTGATGTCCATATTGGCCCTCTAAGGGCAGGATATGCCCGAAATTCATAATATCGCGCAATCATTAGCAAGCATCTGCCCGTGGTTACAGCGTAAAACAGCGCAGATACAACGCGCAGGACGAATATGCTCAGTTCCCCCTCACTGCCCGCCGCGCATGGACTTGGTCCGCGGCAGATCCCCCTTCGGCCCCTGGTTGGCTATCTCGCGATTGCGGTGACCGTGCTGGTCTGGGCGGGGTTCGCGCTGTCCACCCGTGCCGCCAGCGGGGCGCAGCTGACGTTTGGCGATGTGGCGCTGATCCGGTCGGGTATTCCGGCGCTGTTCTTTTTACCCTTCCTGCCGAAACGTATCGCTGTGTTAAGGCAGTTGCCCGCGCATCGCTGGCTGATGATCGCGGCGGGGGCAGGGCTGCCGTTCTTTTGGCTCGCGGCTATGGGCGGGGCGCAGACCTCGGCCACGCATGTGGGGGCGTTGATTGCCGGGACGACACCGGTGTCGGTGGCTGTTCTGACGTGGGTGATCTACCGCCAGCGCCCTGCGGTGCTGCTGCCGCTGGGGATCATCCTTGTGGGGGTGGCGGCGCTGATCGGGGCCTCGGGCAATTTGGCCGCAGGCAGTTTGACCGGCGTGGCGCTGCTTCTATCCGCCAGTCTGCTGTGGGGATGCTATACGTTGGGGCTGCGGGGCAGCGGGTTGGACCCGATCGGCTGCGCGCTGGTGCTGGCGCTGCCGTCCACGCTGGTGCTGCTGCCGCTGCTCGCCACGGGGGTGTTGCCCAGTAACCTGACGCAGGTGCGACTGGCCGAGGCGATGCCGTTCATCCTTGCCCAAGGGGTCGGCGTCGGCCTTGTGTCGAGCCTGACCTACGCCATCGCCATCGCCCGCCTTGGTGTCGCGAAATGTGCCGCGATCGGGTCGCTCGCCCCTGCGATTGCGGCAGTGCTTGCCGTGCCGCTGCTGCACGAGGCCCTGACGCTTGGCACGATTTTGGCCGTTCTCATCATTTGCGCTGGCGTCATGCTGGCCAACCGCCCCAAGGAGTAACCCCGATGCTCGACGCGCTTGCCGCCCTTCCCGAAGACCCAATCTGGGGACTGACCTCTGCCTTTCGCGCCGATCCGCGCAGCCACAAGATCGACATGGTCATCGGCGTCTACCGCGATGACAACGGGGCCACGCCGAATATGAAAGCGGTGCGCATGGCCGAGCGCGCTTTGGCGCAGGACAGTGCCCCCAAAACCTACCGCGCCTTGGCGGGCAATGCGGTGTTCAACGCGGGCATGGCGCGGCTGGTCTTGGGCGATGCGCCCGCGCGGATCGCGCGCAGCCATGTGATCCAGACGGTCGGCGGGACAGGAGCCTTGCGCGTGCTGGGAGATATGCTGGCCAGCCTGCGCCCCGACACCACGGTCTGGAGCACGGACCCCGGCTATGTGAACCATCGTCCGATATTCGAGGGGGCCGGGCTGACGCTGCAGCTATATCGCTGGCAGGCCAAGGGCGACGCGCTGGATCTTGACCGCGTGCTCGCGGATCTGGCGGCGGCGAAGCCGGGGGATGTGGTGCTGCTGCACGGCTGCTGCCACAACCCCACGGGCATCGATCCTGATGCGGATATGTGGCATGCGCTGGCCGGATTTTGCGCGGCGCGGGGGCTGATCCCGTTGATCGACATTGCCTATCAGGGCTTTGGCCGCGGGCTTGACGCAGATGCGGCGGGGCTGCGGGTGATGGTCGATGCGGTGCCCGTGGCGATGGTTGCGGCAAGCGGGTCCAAGAACATGGGTCTATATTGCGAACGTATCGGGGCGGCGATGGTGCTGGGGCCGGATGCGGCCTCCATCGCCCATGTGGGCCGCCACCTAGAGACATTGACCCGCGCGAATTATTCGATGCCCCCCGAACATGGTGCCGCTGTCGCCTGCCACGTCTTTGACACCCGCGCCATCTGGGAGGAAGAGCTCAATAGCATGCGCGCCCGTGTCCAATCGCTGCGTCAGCAGTTGGCCGATGCGCTGGCCGCGATTGATGCGGCCCCCGCGTTTCAGGCGCTGCGGCACCATCAGGGCATGTTTTCCCTGCTGCCCCTCGCGCCCGACCAGATGGAGAGGTTGCGCCGTGACCACGCGATCTATGGCACGGCCACCGGTCGGATCAATATCGCCGGTCTGCGCAGCACGCAGGTCGAACAGGTCGCGGCGGCGCTTCGGGATGTGTCACAGGCGTGAGACTGGCCCGTCCCTTGGGACGGCGTCTGTAGGCCTTAGCGCGGAGCGGCGTCGAGCATCCCCAGACGCGGCTCTGTCAGGGAGGTCACGGCAATACGCCCGTCGGGCAGGGTCACGGCACCCGTGGTCAACGCATAGTCCCCTGCCGGATCCTGAAGCGTTTCCAGCACTTTGCCCGAGGCATCCATTCGCAGGACAAAGCCATAGCGCAGCGGTGCGGGTTTCATCGCGTCGGGCAGGCGCATGATCACGCGGCGCAGGAAGGGGCTGTTTGCCAGTTGATCCATGACGGGGTTGCGCGGGCTGACCAGACCGACCCAGAATGTGCCATCGGGGGCGTTGTTGATATTGTCTGGAAATCCCGGCAGGTTCTCTAGCACCACCGTTCCTGCGCTGCCGTCCATGGGGAAGCGCCAGACGCGGTAGTTGCCGGTTTCGACCACAAATACCGCGCTGTTCGCGTCATCCACCGCCACCCCGTTGGCAAAGTTCAGACCGTCGGCAAAGACAGTCGTTTCGCCCGATGCGGGGTCGTATTTCAGAATGCGGCCGTTCGACGAATGCTCCACCAGATCCAACACGGACGCCGCCAGCGTGCCGCCGTTCTCCTGAGCACCAAAGCGGGTCGAGGCATCCGAGAAATAGACGCTCCCATCGGCGGCGATATCCACATCATCGGCGTAAAGGATCGGGCTGCCGTCCTTGGTCGTCTCGGCCAGCAGGGTCACCTTGCCGCCGCGGTCCACCGACAGTAGGCCACGATAGGCGTCGGCGACGTAAAGCGTGCCGCTGTCGTCAAATTCGATCCCAAGAGGGCGGCCCCCGGTCTGCGCAAAGACGGTGATGGCCCCGTTCTCTTCGATCCGCAGGATTTCACCATCGTGGGTGGCGACATGCACCAGCCCGTCCGGGCCGATATCGGCATCCTCTGGCCCGCTGCGGCCCTCAAGCTCGACGATCTTCAACGCGGTCAAACGGTCGTTGGCCGCGAAATCACCGGTGTAGCCCTGATCGGGCGGTGCCTCCCATGCGACGGGGGCGACGGATACGGGCCAGAACGCGAGGTAGGCAAGCAAGGCCAGCAGGGCGATGCCCAGTAGTGTAAATAGTTTTTTCATCGGTGATCTCCTCCCCAAAGTTCGCGCCAAAGTAGTGGCGCACAGCGTAGGGTTGCCGATCCCTCGGGCGGGTGCAAGAGGCTACGCCGCGCGGTTTGTGTAAGGCGCTTTGGCCCGCGCCGAGGTCGCATCCCCCGCAGTGGTGACCACCGCGAGGGGGTGCTGCTTAGCTCTCTACCTCGAACGTCAGCCCGGCATTGGCTGTGAGCCGGTCAATGATCGCACCACCAAAGGCAGGGGCCGCCGTCAGCACGCCGCCGGGGGTGTCGGCGGCTTCCTCGATCAGGCAAAGCGCCGCTTCGGTCAGCATTTTGGAGGTGGAGCCATAGCCCGGATCGCGGTCGCCCTTGACGCCAACGGTCAGCCGCTCTTTGTCAGCGGAGGTGCCGGTGAACATCAGGTCATAGCTGCCGTTGTCGCGTTCTTCTTTCGATGGGCCTTCGCCGGGTTTGATATCATCGTCGCCCATAGGGTTGGATTTGGCGATGCTCTTGGCGATCGCCTCGCCTTTTTCGCCCTTGCCGGTGAACATCATCTCTTCATAGGTGAAATCCGTGCCGTAGGGGTGGCCCATCAGCATATTGGACCGGTGCACGTTCTTGGTATTGATCGACGCCATCACGAAAGGGGCGACCCAGATGCCGAAATCGGGGTCTTCGTAGGGCTTGTTGCCGTAAGGCTGTGTCGGCCCCTCAAACCCCGGTGTCAGCGCGAAGGACGAGACCAGACGTTTCATCACATCGGGATCGCCCATGGCCAGCTTCATCGTCTCTTTACCCGACGCCGCCGTCCCGCCAGAAAACGTACCCTTCATCCCGCGCACGCGTCCTTTGACGTCTTTCAGCGGCGCGCCAAAGCGTTTTTGTGCCTCTTGCTGCAAGAAATAGACGCCCATATCGAAGGGGATGCTGTCAAAGCCGCAGGAGTGTACGATCCGGGCCCCGCTGGCCTTGGCGGCGTCGTTGTACTTTTCGATCATGTCCCACATGAAGGGCGGCTCGCCCGACAGATCGACGTAATCGGTGCCCGCCTTGACACAGGCTGCGACCAGCGGCTCGCCGTACAGCAGATAGGGGCCGACCGTGGTGATGATCACCCGCGCCCGCGCGACCATCGCGTCAAGCGAGGCCGGGTCAGAGGCATCGGCCTCGATCAGGGGGGTGTCGGCGGGCAGGCCCATCTCGTCGCGCACCTGCGCCAGCTTGGACGCGCTGCGCCCTGCCATCGCCCAGGGTCGGTCCGGATAGGTCGCGTGGATGTATTCCGCGACCAGCCGCCCCGTAAACCCAGTCGCGCCGTAGATGATGATATCGAATTCAGCCATGTCCCGTTCCTCCCCGATTGGTTGCATGTCTTTGCGCCGACTATGGGACAGCGCAGACGGTATTGACCATTACCGAGTTTCAGAACGCTGCGTCGGGGGGCAAAAGAAACGGGCCGCAGCAGATGCTACGGCCCGTCTCGAATTCAGGTAAGATGCGTCCGGATCACTCCGCCGGGAGCTTCCATGCTTCGCGGTCGATATCCAGATCGGCATAATCGTCCGGGTTCAGCACGGGGCGTTCGACGCCTGCCTTCAGCTGACGACGGAAGTCGCGCAGCAGGCGCATGGCCACGGGGAAGAGCATCATGATCGCCAGCAAGTTGACCAACGCCAGAATACCCATCATCGGATCCGAGAAGAAGAACACCGCAGTCGCCGCCGGTGCTGTCGCACCCAGGAAGACAATCGCGATGATCGCGATCCGCAGGCCGAGGATGCCCAAGGGGCTCTTGGTCAGTACCGTCATCGCGTTTTCACCCAGATAGTAGTTGTAGATGATCGACGAGAACGAGAAGAGCAGGATCGCGCCGCTCAGGAAATACTGCACCCATGTGCCCAGATGCGACACCATGCTTTGCTGTGTCAGGGCCACACCGTCGATGCCTTCGGCACCGGGGACATAGACATCCCCCAACAGGATCACGAAAGCCGTGCACGAGCAAATGATGATCGTGTCGATAAAGACCGAAAACGACTGCGTGATGCCCTGGCTGATGGGGTGACGCACCTCGGCGGTGGCCGCGACGTTCGGGGCAGAACCCAGACCCGCCTCGTTCGAGAACAGACCGCGCCGCAGGCCTTGCGCAACCGCAGCACCCATACCGCCACCAACGGCTTCTTGCAGGCCGAAGGCATTGGTCACGATGTCATAGATCACGCCGGGCAGGCTGGTAATGTTGAGCAGGATCACGATCAGCGCCATTGCCAGATAGCCGATGGCCATGATCGGCACGACAACGTCCGACACTTTGGCAATGCGGTGGATGCCGCCAAAGATGATAAAGCCCGAGATGACCGCCAGCGCGATCCCGGTCCACAGACGGTCAATGCCAAAGCTGTCCTGCATCGACCCCGCAACCGTGTTGCCCTGGAACGCGTTGAAGCCCAGACCGAAGGCCGCAATCAGGCAGATCGCATAGATCACTGCCAGCCAGCGGTATTCCTTGCCCAACCCGTGGATGATGGCCGCCGCAGGGCCGCCGCGGTAGCTGTGCTCTCCGACTTTGCGTTAAAGAGCTGTGCCAGCGAACATTCGACAAGGCTCGTGGCCATACCGACCAACGCGATGGCCCACATCCAGAAGACCGCACCCGGGCCGCCAAGGGTGATCGCAACCGCGACGCCCGCGATGTTGCCGCCACCGACACGTCCACCGACCGACACCAGCAAGGCTTCGCGCGCTGAAATCTGGTTGGAATCATCCGCGTTGTTCTTGTTCGACAGCACGCGGAACATGCGGCCAAAGTATTCGATCTGCACAAAACCGGTGGCAATGGTGATGAAGATACCGAAAATGACGAGGATCGGGATCAGCGACCATCCCCAGGTGAAGTCTCCGATCCAGCCGAAGAGCGTTTGTAGAAATTCCATATACATGTCCCTTTGTTTTGCCGCGTTTTACGGTGTTCTTGGCCAAAGCGTAAAGCCGAATGACGCAGCGCGAAGCACGCAGCCCCTGTGCGACGTCTAGTGCGTTGATCCTTATACAGGTTATTTCGCAATTCAACTCTAGCGGGTTGGCCCTTCGCGCGTTAATCGGCCATTTCTCCGCATTGATCCGCAGCCAGATAGGCGTGTTGCGCGTCAAACTGCGCAAAGCAGCTCAGCGCGAGGTGGATTTTGACGAAGGCCGCCTCGGCTGTCATCTGGCCGCCGTCGACCACCCCGCTGTCGCGCAGCGCCTTGCCCGCGGCATAGGTGCCGATCTGCATGCCGCCCTCGGCGCATTGGCTGACGGCCACGACAGGCACGCCCTTGCCTTGCGCCTTGCCCAAGGCGGCACGCAGGGCGGGGCTGTCGGGGACCGTGCCCGCGCCAAAGCAGCGCAGAACGATCCCGTCGCAGGTGGTCGCCGCATGATCCAGCAGGGCGGCGCTGAAACCGGGGGTGACGGTCAGAAGGGCAACATCGTGGGGGCGCAGGGGGCTGAGCTGCGGGTCGGGGGCGGTGACACGCGGTTCCCTGTCGGTTGGCGCGGCGGTGAAGGCGTCCAGCGCTTGCGAATGGGCCTTGCGCACCCGCCCGCCATGCAGCCGTTTGCCGCCAAATTGCACCCAGACCCCCGCCGGTGCGGTACGCGCTGCGGCAAGCGCATCGATCAGATTGGCCGTGCCGTCCGTGTCAGCCACAGTCAGCGGTCGCATCGCGCCGGTCACGATCACAGGCTGCGCCAGACCGGGCAGCGCAAGGCACAGGGCGGCGGCGGTATAGGCCAGCGTATCCGTCCCGTGGGTCACGACGAAGCCGTCAAAGCGGCCCCGATGCTGATGGATGGTCTGCGCGATGCGTGCCCAATCCTGCGCCGTGGCAAGGGCGGAATCGATCAGCGGATCAAGGCGCAGCACCTCGACCTCTCCGGTGACCTTGCCGCTGGCCACCAGCGCTGCGACCGCATCTTCGACCACCCCGTCGCGAGGGGCGAAGCCGTCGGAGGTCTGGGCCATGCCAATCGTGCCGCCCGTGTGGATCAAGAGTGTCGCCATGCTGCGCCCTTTGTGTTGATTGCCGCCCAATATGCCCCGTCCGGAGCCCTGCGAAAACTGCCGCAGGCGGACCAGAAGCGCCCGTCGCTGTCAAGCCTGCTGACCGTCGGCGCATGGGGCCAAAGCCGCCATGACGTGACATCCGGCTTGACGGGCAGGGTGCGGCGGCGCGTATATACGCCCGACACGACCGGAAGGCCCTCTGATGCGCACACCGACCCGCCGCCACTTTATCGCCCTTGCCAGTGCGGGTGCCGTCGCCGGATGTGGCGGGCAGGGCGGGTTCTCTGTCGTTGATCCGGACCACGCCAGCGCAGGTACCGGGGCGGATGTGGGCGCAGGCGTGCAAAAGCTGCTCGTTGCGACCACACGCACCGCCGATCCCGCGCCGATCGCCTATGGGGCGGGGCGGGCCAAAACGCTGGATTTCGCGCGGCTTGCCATCTCGATCCCGCCGAACCACGCGGTCGGGCAGATCGAACGCAGCCGCGGATCGCGGGCCGACCCCGCCCGCCATTTCGCCCTCACCGGGGCAGAGACCTTGCCGGATCTGGAGGCGCTGGTCACCGCCGCCCGCGCCGCGTCGACACCGGGGCAAGAGGCGGTGGTCTTTGTGCATGGCTATAACAACGGCTTTGCCAAAGCCGCATACCGTCATGCGCAGGTGGCGTGGGACTATGAACTCAAGGGGCCGCAGATCCACTTTTCGTGGTCCTCAGCAGCGAACCCGTTCGAATATACCTATGACCGCGACAGCGTGCTGATCGCCCGCGATGCGCTGGCGACTTTGCTGCGGCGCCTGCTGCGCGAGGACGGGGTGCGCGTGTCGCTGGTGGGGCATTCGATGGGCGGGCTGCTGATTATGGAGACGTTGCGCCAGATCGCGCTGAGCGGAGACCGCGCCCTGCTGGATCGTTTGTCTGCGACGACGCTGATTTCGCCCGATATCGATATGGACCTGTTCCGCGCGCAGGCCCATGCGCTTGGCCATTTGCCGCAGCCCTTTACCGTGGCGATCGCGCAAAACGACCGGCTGTTGCGCCTGTCGTCGGGCTTGTCAGGGGGGGCTGCGCGTCTGGGATCGGTAGAGGATCTGGACCAGCTTGAAGGGCTTGGCGTCTTCGTGGTGGATATGACGGGCATCGCCGACACGGGCAGCAATCACTTCCTGCCGGGCACCTCGGCCTCTGCCATCGCGCTGATAAAGGGGTTGCGAGACGCCGATGCGCTGGCCCCGCAATCCCTGTCGGTCGGACCGGTGAGCATCAAGCTCGGCGGGTAGCCCCGTCGCCGTCCAGACCCGCCGCTGAAATGGCCGCCCGAAACGCTGCACCAAAGCGCGCCATCATCCTGCCATCCTCTGCCAAGCTGCGCCGCAGGGAACGGGGCAGTTCCAACTGCACGCCCGCGCCGCTGCGGGTGCGGTTGCAGATGTTGCCGGGGTGCACGCCGGGCAGCGCCGTATTCAGCGCGGCCCCGAACCCCGCCGCGCGCAATGCGTCGCCAACAGCATCCCGCAGGGTTTCGTCGCGCCCACCCAGCCAGACCGTGTCGGTGCCATCATCCTTGCGCCCGTGAATAGCAACCGACGTGTCCGCCCCTGCCACCAGCGCCAGCGCCCGAGGTTCATCGAACCGATGCGAGGTGATGTGGAAATCACCATGCGCCCCGGCGTGCAGCGCCTCGAACAGATAGAACGACAGATCATCCCCGGCGACAGCCCGCGCGATGCTTGCCGTTTCGGGCTCAATGCTCCCTCCGTGGGGCGCGAGGACCACAACGCGCGTGCCGCGATCCTGCACGGTGATACGGTAGTCCCTGTCCTGCTCATGCGCCGCGGCGAGCGTGGCGAAATCGGGGTAGCGGTCGGCCATAGTCTATACGTCCAGCTTGGTGATCGTCTTGCTGATCTTGCCGCCGCCGCGACGCAGGCTTACCATCTCTCCGAAGCGGATGTGCAGCCAGTCTGACCCATCCTCGGTCAACGGCTCCGACGCGAAAATGGCCGAGGTCGCTTCGCCTTCGGGGCTGGCATCGACCTTGTAGCTGTCGGCGTAGTCCTCAAAATTCTCGCCCATTAACAGGTACATCGGTTCAAGCAGCATTGACAGGGAATAGTCATCGGTGCCGGGGCCGGCTTTGCGCAGCTCTTGCCAGTCGCCTTCGGGCGCGGTTTCGCCCTTGTGGCCGGCCCCGTAGTTCACGCCGATGATCCGGTCGGTGGACACCAGCGCGATCTTCAACTTGGTCAGGGCGACCAGATCCAGTTTGCGCATCGCCTGCAATACGGCATCAAGCAGCTTCTCGAACGCCGCCTGCACGTCGTCATCGCTATCGCCTTCCAGTAGGGACAGCAGCAGCACGTAGAAGAATTCCGTGTCTGTCGTGCCTTTCATCTGCCGTAGGAAATCGTCTTTGCACAGGGGCAGCAATTCGCGCTGCAGCAGCCGCCAATGGGGCAGGGCTCCGTTTTGCGCGATGATCCACGGGGTACCCTTGAACGAGAACGGGTGGCAGTTCTCGTCCGCGAGCACATTGCGTGCATCATAGGCCGCAGCGCGGACATGGGCGAGCATGGTGCTGGCCTGTAGGCTGGGGATGATGCCGGGGGCGTTGTCATCGTGGAACGCGGCCATGGGGCGGTGATACAGCAGCGGTTCCTCGGGCTTCAGCAGATGCGCGCTCCATAATCCGAAGCCCCAACCGGCGAGCTGCAGGTTCGGGTGCAGCTCGGGGTCAAGGCTTTGGTTGATCAGACTGTTCTCCGGCTTGATCAGCAGGCTTTCAAGCGGGATTTCAGGCCCGATATAGGCGAGAACGCGGCACATAGCTTTCCTATCACATCAAGGGTCGATCACGGGCACCACCAAGCGGCGGCATCCCGTATCATTCTGTCAGCTCAGGTAGGGCGGCGCGGGTCAAAGGCCAGATCAGCGGATCAGAGGGGGCGGACACCTGCGCATGTGGCAGGGCCGTCCGGCATATGCAGACGGTCGCGGGTCAGCGTGTTGCGCTCACAGCGCGATAGGTGCTGTTTTGCGGCATCCGTATCGCCACTGAACCGCTGCAAGGCGCGCTGCCACGCCCGCAGGGCAGAGCGTGCGGACCAAGGCAATGCCGCTTGGGCCAGCCAGCCGCGCAGTTCCGGCGGCAAGCGGTCATAGGCGGCCATCGGGTCTTGTGTGCGACGGCGTGCGGCAAGGCTGCTGCGGCAGTTGGGCTGGCGGAGGGTGGTTTTCGGCATGGTACTTTTGTCGCTGAAAGCAAGGGGTGCGCCGCCCCCCGTCAAGGCAGGCAGCGGCGCAGGATGTCAGTGCGCCTGCATCTCGTCAGAGATGTCAGCGGGGCTGAGGGCCGCGGGGTAATATGTCGGCCAGTTGGTGACCTCTTGCAGCAGGGCCGCGCGATCATCCCCCCAATAAAGGTGATAGTGATCCGCCTTGGCGGGCGCGATCTTGTGGTCGCTGAACTGGAAGAACATCGGGGCCTCGGCGTCGCCGCTGACCTTTTCAAAGATATAGCGCACACCGCGATTACCCTTTTCATAGGTCAACACCTCGAAGCCATCGCTTTCATACCGCCCCTGCACCGATGTCTCGCCCGTGTAGAAGGTTGCGGTATCGCCCGAGAATACGATCCGGTCGACATCGGTGGCATAGCCGGTGGCGTAATAGGCTTTGTATTCCGCGGCGGTTTTGTCACCCTTGGCCTCCTTATGCGCCATCACCGCGTCCAGATCACCGCTTTGCAACAGCGGGTAGACGGACTGCCAGTCACCCTCCCAGTCGGCCAGCGGGCGCGGTTTGATCTGCGCATCGTCGAAATAGCCTTTGTAGATGTCGTCGTCGCCGTGGTCGTGTTTGTGGTCATGGTCGTGGCTGTGATCATGGGCTTCGTGGTCATGCGCCTTGTCTTTGGCGTGATCCGCAAGGGCGGGCAGGGCTGTGGCGGCAAGAGAGGTCGCGGCCAGAGCGGAAAGAAATGCGGTGTGGATGCGGGTCATCATGGGCTCCATTCAGGTCGGTAGGGAAATGATTCGTTATGTTATAACGTAACCATTTCCCTAAAGGCAATCTGCGCGGAAAACAATGATCAGAATTCTTGATTAAATCAGTCAAGGCAGTAAGGTCGGGACACGATTGCCGGTAGGGAACTTGAAAAAGGACCGCGCAGTCGCTCTGGGAGGAGAACAAAATGAAGACTAATAATAGTATTAATCGACGTTCGTTTTTGACCAAATCGGCCGTCGCTGGTGGGGCTGCGGCTGGCAGCATGCTGGCGGCTCCGGCGGTTCTGGCGCAAGCGCCATTGGTTATCAAAATGCAAACGTCATGGAATGATGCCAACATATGGCAGGACTTCGCACGCGACTATGCCACCCGCGTCGAAGAAATGTCGGGCGGGCGCGTCAAGGTCGATGTGCTGCCTGCGGGCGCGGTTGTTGCGGCGTTCCAGGTGCTGGACGCTGTGAATGACGGCTTGATCGATGCCGCGCATTCGGTGCCTGTCTATTGGTACGGCAAAAACAAGGCCGCGTCGCTGTTCGGCACAGGTCCGGTTTTCGGCGGCTCGGCAACGACCATGCTGTCGTGGTTCTACGAAGGCGGCGGCCAAGAGCTGTATAACGAGCTGACACAGGACATCATGGGCCTCGACGTGGTTGGCTATATGGGTTTCCCGATGTTTGCGCAGCCCTTTGGCTGGTTCAAGGAAGAGGTAAATTCGGTCGAGGATCTTCAAGGGTTCAAATATCGCACCGTGGGTCTGGCGGCCGATCTGATGGCCAAGCTGGGCATGTCCGTCGCTCAGTTGCCGGGCGGCGAAATCGTGCCCGCGATGGAGCGTGGCGTGATCGACGCCTTTGAATTCAACAACCCCTCGTCGGACAAGGACTTTGGCGCGCAGGACGTGGCAAAGAACTACTATCTGTCGTCCTATCACCAAGCGTCCGAAAGCTTTGAGTTCCTGTTCTCGCGGACCTTCCTTGAAGATCTGGACCCGGATCTGCAGGCGATCCTGAAATATGCTGTCGAAGCGGCCTCTACCGCGAACACAGCCAAGGCGATGAACCGCTATTCTGCGGATCTTCAGTTCTTGCAGGATGAAGCAGGGGTCACCGTGCGCCGCACCTCGAAAGAGATTCTAGACGCACAGCTGAAGGCATGGGACGAACTGATCCCCGAGCTGGAAGCCGATCCGTTCATGAAAAAGACCCTCGACAGCCAGCGCGAGTGGGTCAGCCGTGTGTCGTATTACGAGCTGATGAACTCGCCCGACTACGGTCTGGCCTACGAGCATTACTTCCCTGGCAAGATCAAGCTCTGATCCCGCTGACAGGTAAAGTACAGAACCCCGGCACCTTCGTGTGCCGGGGTTTCAGACGAGGCATGGGGACATCATGATTTCATTTATACGGTTCGCCGACAGCCTGTCGGCATGGTTTGGCAAGTCATTCGCGTGGCTTATCCTGCTGATGTCTATCGGCACGGGCTACGAGGTTTTCGTACGCTATGTGCTCAATAGCCCGACGGCCTGGGCGCTGGACGTTTCCTTTATCATGTACGGCACGCTGTTCATGATGGGCGGGGCCTATACGCTGTCGCGTGGCGGGCATGTGCGGGGCGATTTCCTGTACCGGCTGCTGCAACCCAAGACCCAGGGCAAGATCGATATCGTCCTGTATATCGTCTTCTTTTTCCCCGGTGTGCTGGCCCTGATCCTGTCCGGCTGGAAATACGCCGCGCGGTCCTGGCAATACGGAGAGGTTTCCGTCAACAGCCCCGCGGGTGTGCCGATCTACCAGTTCAAAGCGGTGATCGTGGCGGCGGGCATATTGCTGTTTATCCAGGGGATCGCGCAGGTATGCCGCTGCATCATCGCGATCCGGGACAATTACTGGCTTGAAGCGGACGAAGACGTTTTCGAGACCGAAGACCTTCTGATCCAGCAGGCCAACATGGCCGAGAAAGACCATATCACATGACTGATCCGCAAATCGCCCTGATGATGCTTGGGCTGTTCATCATCTTTGTCTTCCTGGGCTTCCCGATCGCCTTTACCCTGATGGCCATGGGCATCGGCTTTGGCTACTACGCCTATTTCGACGCGCGCCGCATGTGGCGCGGTTTTGACCGGCTGGATGAAACCGCCGGACAATGGGAACAATGGTCGAGTTGGATAGAGGGATTCTATAACAACCGAATATTTGACCTCTTCGTGAACCAGACCTTTACCGTGATGTCGAACGAGGTGCTGACGGCCGTGCCCTTGTTCCTGTTCATGGGCTATATCGTCGAACGCTCCAACATCGTGGACCGTTTGTTCACCACGCTGAACATCGCGTCCAAGAATGTCCCCGGATCGATGGGGGTGGCGGCGCTGATCACCTGCGCGCTGTTTGCGACGGCGACAGGGATCGTGGGCGCGGTTGTGACCTTGATGGGCCTGCTGGCGCTGCCGGCGATGTTGAAAGCGCGCTATGACCCGTCCTTCGCGGCGGGCATCATCTGTGCGGGCGGCACCCTGGGCATCCTGATCCCACCGTCGATCATGCTGATCGTCTATGCGGCGGCGACCAACGTGTCGATCGTGCGTCTCTATGCGGCGGCGCTGCTGCCGGGGCTGACGCTGGTGGGGCTGTATCTGGTCTATATCGTCGGGCGGTCTTTGCTGCAGCCATCGTCGGCACCAAAGCCTACGGCGGATGAGGTGCCGGACATGCCGATGGGCAAGCTGGTGATGATGATCATCACCTCTTTCGTGCCGCTGGCTTTCCTGATCTTTGCTGTGCTCGGGTCGATCCTTTTCGGTCTCGCCACCCCGACAGAGGCGGCGTCCATCGGTGCATTGGGCGGTATCTTCCTCGCCTTTATCTACCGCGCGATGACATGGCAGCGTTTGCGTGAAAGCGTCTATCTCACCGTGCGCACAACGGCGATGGTCTGCTGGCTGTTCGTCGGCTCCTACACCTTCTCTGCCGTGTTCTCCTACCTCGGGGGGGAGCATGTGATCTCGGAGTTCGTGCAATCCATGAACCTGTCGCCGATCCAGTTCCTGATCATGGCGCAGCTCATCATCTTCCTGCTGGGCTGGCCGCTGGAATGGTCCGAGATCATCATCATCTTCGTGCCGATCTTCCTGCCGCTGCTCGCGGTGTTCGAGATTGATCCGCTGTTCTTCGGTATCCTCGTGGCGCTGAACCTGCAGACCAGTTTCCTGACCCCGCCGATGGCGATGTCGGCCTATTACCTTAAGGGCATCGCGCCGCCGTCGCTCTTGTTGACGCAGATCTTCAAGGGGGTCATGCCGTTCCTTTTCTGCGTGATCCTGTCGATGGTGCTGATGTATGTCTTCCCGCAGATCGTCTTCTATTTGCCGGAGCTGTTCTATGGACGGTAATGGGATGACAGGTCACGGGGTGGACGGCACCCCCAGCGTGACGCTGCTGCGCGACAGGCTGGCGTCCGGTGCGCTGGATGCGCTGGCGCTGGTCGACAGCTATATCAAGCGGATCGAGGCGCGCGAGCCGCAGGTGGGTGCATGGGCGTGGTTCGATCCCGAATTCGCGCGCGCACAGGCCCGCACGCTGGATGCGCATCGCCGGGCAGGGCGTCCCTTGGGGCGGCTTCACGGGTTGCCGGTCGCGCTGAAGGACGTGATCGACACCCAACGCATCCCCACGGAAAACGGCTGCGTTCAGGATGCGGGGCGCGTGCCCCTGCGCGACGCTTTTGTGGTAGAGCGGCTGCGCAAGGAAGGGGCGATCCTGATGGGCAAGACGGTCACGACCGAGCTTGCCTTCATGCAGCCCGGCAAGACCGCGAACCCGCATAATCTGGCACATACGCCCGGCGGATCGTCCCAAGGCTCTGCCGCGGCGGTGGCGGACGGGATGGTGCCGCTTGCCATCGGCACCCAGACCGGCGGGTCGGTGATCCGCCCGGCGTCCTTCTGCGGGGTGACCGGATATAAACCCACCTTCGGCGCGATCCCGCGGCGGGGGGTGCTGACGCAATCGCCCTCGCTTGATACGATCGGGGTCTTTGCCGGCGATCCCGCAGGGGCAGCACTGCTTGCCGAGGTGCTTTTCGGGCAGGATGACGAAGACAGCGCGACCACGCTTTGCGCCGCACCCGCCTTACATGCCGCGGCGACCTCGGCCCCGCCGCTGCCGCCCGTGTTCGGCTTCATCCGCCCGCCGGGATGGGAGGATGCGGAGCCGCAACTGCATGACGCCTTTGCCGAGCTGCTGGACGCGCTTGGCGATCAGGCGTTCGAGCTTCCGTTGCCAGCGGTGTTCGACACGGCAGCAGACCAGCGCAAGCTGATCAATCTGGCCGAGATGTCCTATCACTACTACCCCTATTGGCACCGGGGCGCGGACAAGCTGGGGCCGATCACCCGCGACGCGATAGAGCAAGGCAACGCCGTGCCCGCCCGCGACTACCTGTCGGCCCGCGACATGCCCAAGGTGCTGAACGCCGCGCTGGACGAGATGTTCACCCGCTGCGATGTGATCCTGTGCCCCTCGGCCCCCGGTCCGGCCCCCAAAGGGTTGGAAACCACGGGCGATCCGGTGTTCAACGGGCTGTGGACCTTCTGCGGCACACCCTGCATCAACCTGCCGCTTTTCACCTCGACCGAAGGGCTGCCCATGGGCGTCCAGCTGGTCGGCGCACGCCACAATGACGCGCGGTTGCTGCGCACGGCACAATGGCTGACCGACTGGGCCGCTGGTGCCTCTGCATAAAGGATATCTGATATGAACCGACTTCTCGCACTTGTGGCGTTTGCGACCATCACTACCTTTCTGCTGATCCTGGCCGTCAAGGTGCCCAGTCCCGATCTGGTGATCATCGTGGCGATCACGCTGGCGTTCATCGCCTTTGATCTGTTCACCTCCAGTCGCAACAAGAAAGACTAGCCGATGTCCAAACCCGTGATCTGGATCACCCGCACCCTGTCGAATGCCACGCTGGAACGCGCCCGCCGCGACTACGAGGTGATCTGGGATGCCGCCGACACCCCCGGCAGCGCAGAGGATATCATCAGGATGAGCGCATCCGTCGACGGGATCATCCCGTGCCACTCCGAACATTTCAGCGCAGATGTCGTGACGCAGCTCGACCCGCGGCTGAAAATCGTCGCGAACCATTCGGTCGGGGTGGACCATTGCGATCTGGACGCGCTGCGCGGCAAGGGGATCGTTGTGACCAACACGCCCGATGTGCTGTCGGATGCCACGGCAGAGCTGGCGATGATGCTGATGCTGGGGGCTGCGCGCAACGCGGTCGCTGGGGACCGGACTGTGCGGTCCGGCACATGGGATTTCTGGTCGCCGGCCTTTCTAGTGGGCAAGCAGCTGACCGGTGCGCGGCTGGGGATCGTGGGGATGGGCGGTGTGGGCCGTGCCTTTGCCCGCAAGGCGCGCGGCTTTGACATGGAGATCCACTATCACAACCGCAGCCGTCTTTCGCCCGAGGATGAAGTGGGCGCGGTCTATCACGAGACGCTGGAAAGCCTGCTGGCGGTGTCCGACTTCCTGTCGCTCCATTGCCCCGCAACGCCCGAGACGGTCGGGCTGATGAATGCCGACCGTTTGGCGCAACTGCCCAAAGGGGCAGTGCTGGTCAACACGGCCCGCGGCAATCTGATCGACGAGGCCGCTTTGGTCGACGCTCTGGATGCGGGGCATATCGGGGCGGCGGGGCTGGATTGCTTTGTCACCGAACCGGGGGGCAATCCGGCCTTCGCATCCTATGACAACGTGATGATGATGCCCCATGTCGGCAGCGCCACGGTGCAGACACGCGATGCGATGGGGTTCAAGGCGCTGGACAATCTTGACGCGTTCTTCCGTGGAGAATCCCCGCCGAACGCGCTCTAGTCTATAAACGGTCCGAAGAACTCAATGCGAACCTACGCTGGAAAGAATCGTATACGATTTACATGATCGTATTTATTTGTCATGGTGTGTTTCGAAAGGGGCGCATCATGACACTTCGACAATCGAAATCGGACATTCTATTCGACCGGCTTCGCCACGATATCCTGTCGCTGGATCTGCCACCGGGCATGGCGCTGCGCCTACCGGCCCTGTCGGAACACTATGGCATCGGCCTGACGCCGCTGCGCGAATGTCTGAACCGGCTGGCGGCTGAACAGCTTGTCGTGCCCGAGCATAACAAGGGCTTTTGCGTCACCCCGCTGACCCGTGCCGATCTTCTGGACCTGGAACGCAGCCGCGATGCCATCGAAGGCGCGATGCTGGCCCATTCCGTCAGCCACGCCGATGACGCGTGGGAGGCAGGGGTGATCGGCTCCTATCACCATCTGTCGCAAACGCCCGTGCCTTCGGTGATCCATAATGACGAGGCACTGGCCCAATGGACGCGGCGGCATCTGGCCTTTCATCAGGCATTGGTGGCGGGGGCGCGGTCAGAATGGATGGCGCGGTTTGCGGGGCAGTTGCAGGATCAGTTGGGACGCTACCACCGTTTTATTCAGGCAGGCCTGCGCGATCTGACCCAAAGCGCCCCCCCGCTGGCGGCCAAAGCGGCAGAGGTATTCTCTGCCAGTATGGCGCTAGAGCCGCATCGCGCGCTCTATCAGGCAGCAGTTGATCATGATCCGGCGGCGGCGCTTGCGGCCTTTCGCCATCACACCGGCCTGAGCATCGCCGCCTTCGAGGAGCTTTCGACGCTGATGCCGGCCCATTCGCCCTTTGCAAGAACCCTCGGCCCCCAATCGGAGACACCCGCATGACCGGCTACAACCCCGCTGACGAAGGGGCGCAAATGTCCTTTGCCAAGGATATGTCCTATACCGATTACCTGTCGCTCGACCCGATCCTCGGGGCGCAGAATTGCAAATCCGACGCCCATGACGAGATGCTGTTCATCATCCAGCATCAGACCTCAGAGCTATGGATGCGCCTGTGCCTGCACGAGCTGTCGTCGGCGCGCACCCATCTCGCGGCGGGTGATTTCGCGCCTGCGATGAAGATGTTGACCCGTGTGGCGCGCATTTTTGAACAGCTCAACAGCGCGTGGGATGTGCTGCGCACCATGACCCCCAGTGAATACAGCGATTTTCGCGACGACCTCGGCGCGTCCTCGGGGTTTCAGTCGCATCAATACCGGCTGATCGAGTTCATCCTCGGCAACCGCAACCGCGCGATGATGAAAGTGCATGAACATCGCCCCGAACTGCACCGCATGCTGACGCAGGAACTGGGGACAAAATCCCTGTACCATGTGGCGCTTGATCTGCTGGCAGAGGCAACGGGGCAAAGTTTTGACCCGCAAGCCTATGCGATGGACACGCCCCATGCGGCGGATGACGCGGTGATGCAGGCATGGGTGCGCGTCTACCAAGACCCGCGCGCCCATTGGCAGCTGTACGAGCTGGCCGAAAAGCTCGTCGATCTCGAAGACTATTTTCGCCGCTGGCGTTTCAACCATGTGACCACGGTGGAACGCATCATCGGCTTCAAACGCGGCACGGGCGGCACGTCGGGGGTGAAATACCTGCGCCGGATGCTCGAGGTCGAACTTTTCCCAGAACTCTGGAACGTACGAGGTGCCCTGTGACCCGATTGCCGATGAAAGACCGCTTTTCCTTGCCCGACGGCATGATCTACCTTGATGGAAACTCGCTTGGGCCTCTGCCTGTGGGGACGGCCGAAAGGGTGCAGGATGTGGTGCAGGCGCAATGGGGTGCGCATCTGATCAAGGGCTGGAACCTTGACGGCTGGATGGCGCAGCCCGCACGGGTCGGCAACCGCATTGCCCGCCTGATCGGCGCGCCCGAGGGGTCGGTCACCATGGGCGACACGCTGTCGGTGAAAGTGTTTCAGGCCCTGTCTGCCGCTCTCAAGATGCGCCCCGACCGGCGGGTGATCCTGTCGGACAGCGGCAACTTCCCGTCGGACCTGTATATGGCCGAGGGGCTGATCCAGCAGTTGGGGCAAGGCTACGAGCTGCGCATCGTCGCCCCCGAGGATGTCGCCAGCGCCATGACCGATGACGTGGCTGTCGCGATGATAACCCAAGTCGACTACCGCACGGGCCGCATGCATGACATGGCGCAGGTGACTGCGGCGGCTCATGGGGCTGGGGCGGTGATGCTGTGGGATCTGGCCCATAGCGCAGGCGCGGTGCCCGTCGATGTGGCGGCCTGCGACGCGGAATTCGCCGTCGGCTGCACCTATAAATACCTCAACGGCGGGCCGGGGGCCCCTGCGTTCATCTATGCGCGCCCCGATATCGTCGCGGACATCCAGCCCGCTTTGGCCGGATGGCTGGGTCATGACGCGCCCTTCGCCTTCGAGACCGGATACCGCCCCGCTGCGGGCATCGAGCGCATGCGCGTCGGCACGCCCCCCGTGATCCAGATGACCGCGCTGGAGCATGCGCTTGGGCTTTGGGACGCGGTGGATATGGCCGAGCTGCGTGCAAAGTCTGTCGCGTTAAGCGAGCTGTTCATCGCGCTGGTCGAAGAAAAATGCCCCGAGCTTGTGCTCGCCAGCCCACGGGATGCAAACCAGCGCGGCAGTCAGGTGTCTTTCGCGTCAAAGAACGGGTATGCGGTGATGCAGGCGTTGATCGCACGCGACGTGATCGGTGATTTCCGCGCGCCTGACATCATGCGCTTTGGCTTCACGCCCTTGTACATCGACGAAGGTGACGTGCGCGGCGCGGTCGACATCCTTGCCGAGATCCTTGCGACCCGCAGTTGGGACCGGCCCGAGTATCACCAGAAGCGCGACGTGACCTGAAGGGGCAAGCGACATCGGGACACAGCGCGGTGGCGGTGCGTCTTGGTGATGGTGGTCCACGCGAATGAACGCTATGATCACGCCATGCTTGATCTTCAGTCGCGCCCGAAATGCAGTGAATGCCCGATCCGCCACCGCGCCGTTTGTGCGCGGTGCGATGATGATGAACTGCTGATGCTGGAGCAGATCAAGACCTATCGGTCGTTCAAGGCGGGTGATCCGATGCTCTGGCGTGGCGACGGGCTGACCTATGTCGCGTCGGTTGTGTCGGGCGTCGCGAGCCTTGGCAAAACGATGGAGGACGGGCGCACCCAGATGGTGGGGCTGCTTTTCCCGTCGGATTTCATCGGCCGTCCGGGCCGCGCGGCGATCGACTTCGACGTGGTCGCCGTTACCGATGTGACGCTGTGCTGCTTCCAGCGCAAACCCTTCGAGGCGCTGATCGAGACCACGCCGCATATCGCCCAACGGTTGATGGAGATGGCCCTCGATGAACTGGACGCGGCGCGTGACTGGATGCTGTTGCTGGGCCGCAAAACCGCGCGCGAAAAGATCGCGACCTTCATTGAAATGCTGGCGCGGCGACAGCAATTGGCCAATGCGGATACCCCTAGGCAAGAGCTGGTCCTGCCTCTCACACGGTACGAGATCGCCAACTATCTGGGGCTCACGCTTGAAACGGTCAGCCGCCAGCTTGGCGCGATGAAGAAAGAGGGTATCCTGAGCTTTGTCGACCGTCGCCGTTTTCGCGTGGCCGATGTGGACGCGCTGCACGCGGCCTCGGGCGATGATTGCGACTAGGGAAATATTCCCTTTGATTTGATCTGTATCAATGCCGCAGGGCACCCCAAGGCGTTCCTTGTCTGCACCTTCATAGGAGAGTGCAGCATGTACAAGAATATCCTGATCCCCGTTGTTTTCGAGACCCCCGAGATCACCCAGACCGCTTTTGATGCGGCGCAGGCGCTGGCGGCACCGGACGCCAGATTGACCCTGCTGCACGTGATAGAGGCGGTGCCGGTCTATGTCGCCGAATACATCCCCACCGACATCGTGACCTCCACGCGCGAGGCGGTACAGGCGCGGCTGGATGCGCTGGCGCTAAGCGTGCCGGGGGCCGCGACAGCGATTGCGGACGGGCGCGCCGGGCCACGGGCGACACGCTGGGCCGAGGAAAACGGGACCGACTGTATCGTGATCGCGTCGCATCAGCCCGCGTTGTCTGACATCCTGCTGGGTTCGGTCGCGCAATATGTGGTGCGTCACGCCAAATGCGCGGTGCATGTGGTCAGATAGGTCGGGGCACCGCCAACGCGCTATTGCAGCCCGAGTATGCCGTCGGCGGTGGCAGCGACGCGGGCGAATGCCGCGCGGTCTTTACGTGCGATCAGCCACAGGTCGTGAAACCGTCGTTGGGGCAGGGTATGCACCGCCAGTGCGTCGCGGTGCGCAAACCCCTCCACCCCTGATCGCGGCAGGATGGTATACCCCAGTCCTTGGGCCACGGGCAGGGGGATTTGCCCGATCTGGTTGATAAAACTGCGCAGCCGCAGATGCTCTGCCCCGCGGTAGTCATCAAAGTTGCGCCCGAGAAGATCATCGGCATAGGCATTGCCATCGGGATGCGCGATGAACCCCAAGTCATCAAGCTTCTGCAGGGTCAAATCCGCCGCGTTAAAGGTGGCGGGCAGCACGAGGCAAAGTTCCTCTTGCGACAGGGGCGTAGCCTGAACGCGGGGCATATCGGGCACCGCGGTCACCACGCCCAGATCAAGCGTCCCTGCCAGTATATCCGCCAGAATACGCGCCTGCGGCGCGGCGCTGAGGTGCATTTCCAGCTTCGGGGCCTGCTGCATCCGCGCGATCAGATGCGGATACAGCCGTAACGCAAAGCTGCCAGAGCAGCCGATCCTGACCGTGCCGGATAAAGGATCATCGCGCTGCATCCTTTCGCGCAAAGCGCGCTCCTCTGTCCGGCGGGCACGTCCGATCGACAGCAACTCTTCTCCGGCGGGGGTGAGGGTGAACGACTTTCCCTCGCGCAGGATCAACGGCTGGCCGACCTGTTGTTCCAGCTTGCGGATATGCTGCGATACCCCCGGCTGGGTCATGGCCAGCCGGTCTGCGGTGCGGGTGAAATGCCCGATGTCACATAGGGTCGTGAAGGTTTCGAGCCATGAGGCGTTTAGCACGCGGACCATTCCATAAAGTTATCAATTTAATTCCATATGATAATTTTATGTTTGCGCGCGGTCCACCTAAATCACGGGGTATCACAGAACAAAGGATAGACCATGACACCGACACCACGCAGTTTCTCTCACATCGGGCTTTCCGTGCCGGATCTGGACCAAGCCGTAAAATTCTACGCCGACGTGCTGGGGTTCTACGTCATCATGCAACCGACAGAGGTTGTCGAAGACGGCAGCGATATCGGGCAGATGTGTACCGATGTCTTTGGCGAAGGCTGGGGCCGCCTGCGTATCGCGCATCTTGCCACGGCAGACCGTATCGGGATCGAATTGTTTGAATTTGACGGCAACCACGCGCCCGCAGACCCGCTGAATTTCCGCCAGCACGGCACGTTCCATTTCGCCATTCAGGATCCCAACCTCGAAGACCTGCTGGCCAAGATTGTCGCGGCAGGGGGCAAGCAGCGGATGCCGGTGCGCGAATACTTCCCCGATGATAAACCCTATCGCATGGTCTATGTCGAAGACCCCTTTGGCATCGTGTTCGAGCTGTATAGCCACAGCTACGAGCTGACCTATTCCGCCGGTGCCTATAGCTAATCCCAAGTCTGTTCTGCGGGCGAGGGCAGGGCTTTCGCCCGCAGTCATTAGCGCAAGATATGTCAAATAATGCAGGTCGGCGGGAACCCTCCTGCGAGGGAAGGCGGTTTTGTTGTCATAGCAACATCACGAAAGGTCATCCCATGTCATACTGGCGGTTCTTTGCAATGATCATCACCTCTACCGTGGTGATGTTCGGCTTAATGTATCTGAACACCTACGCAATCGATCACGTGTTCTTTAGCGAAACCCGCAGCTATATGGCGCTGTATATGGGCGCGGTGATGGCGGTCATCATGCTGGCGTTCATGCTGGGGATGTACAGCAACCGTGGGGTGAATATCGCGATTTTTGCAGGCAGCGCGCTGGTTTTTGCGGTGTCGCTGTTTCTGGTGCGCAGCCAGTCCACGGTCGATGATACGGCGTGGATGCATGCGATGATCCCGCACCATTCCATTGCGATCCTGACGAGCGAGCGTGCCAATATCTCGGACCCGCGGGTGCGCAAGCTGGCGGACGATATCATCGAAGCGCAACGGCTTGAGATCGACGAGATGAAGGCCCTGATCGCGGATCTTGAAGGCGGGCCAGCCGCAACACCGGAAATCGACGGGAAGTGAGGACACAATGACGCAACAGCAGACACAACCGGCAAAACTCTACCGTATGGTGATGCCCGACCACACCTGTCCCTACGGTCTGAAATCGAAAGACCTGCTGGAGCGTCAGGGCTTCGAGGTCGAGGATCACCACCTGACAACGCGCGAAGAGACAGACGCGTTCAAGGCGAAGCATGATGTCGAAACGACGCCGCAGAGCTTTATCGGCGGGGAACGCATCGGCGGCTATGACGATCTGCGGGTCTATTTCGGTTTGGACCAACCCAAGGATCAGCGATCTGACACGTCGTACCAGCCGGTGATCGCCATCTTCTCGGTCGCCTTTCTGATGGCGCTTGGCCTGTCGTGGTTTGCGTTCGAAAGCATCTTTACGGTGCAGGCGTTCCAGTGGTTTATCTCGATCTCCATGTGTTTCCTCGCCGTGCAGAAATTGCAGGATATCGAGAGTTTCTCGACCATGTTCCTGAACTATGACCTGCTGGCAAAACGCTGGGTGCCCTACGGTAAGATCTACCCGTTCGGAGAGGCCTTTGCAGGCATCGCCATGACCGCAGGGGCGCTGCTGTGGCTGGCGGCACCGATCGCGATCGTGATCGGTGGTATCGGGGCGATCTCGGTGATCAAGGCGGTCTATATCGACAAACGCGAGCTGAAATGCGCCTGCGTGGGCGGCAGTAGCAATGTGCCGCTTGGCTTTGTGTCCCTGACCGAGAACGTGATGATGCTGGGCATGGGGCTTTGGATGCTGGTACGGCTCTTCGGGTGATCTTTTGGCACCTGCTCAGCGGGCTTAGTGCCTATTCCTATTGCAAATCCCCCCGCGCCGCATCCGCGGTATGGGGGGATTTTCGTTCGTGTGGGGAGAGGGAAGCACCCCCTTCCGTGCCTGACAAGCGCCGCCTTAGGGGGCGATCCGCACCTCAAAGGACACAGACCCCGTTGCACCCGGTTCATGTGATCCGGTGCAATCCCATTGCAGCGCCCCCGCATAGCCCGCCGTATCCGCCCCGGGCGTGGTCATCGTGCAGACCACATTGCCGCCGATGGAGACGGGGCTTGGGATGGCGGATGCCAGTTCTGTGTAGGGCGGCGTGCGGTCGTGGATCACGATGTTGGTCGCGGGCAGTTCGCCAGGGTTATCGAGGAAGATGCGATATTCAAGCACATCCCCCGCAGCGGCACCGTTGCTGACGCCTTCGGGCGTGCCTTGGGTGACGTTGCGGACCGTCTTGCGCAGTTTCAGTACCCCTTCGGAGGATTCTACCCGCACCAGATCGGTGTTGCGGTCCTGCTCGGTCGCGCCGGTCGCGCCATAGGTCGTGTCGGCGACCACATCAAAGGCGATGGTCGACCCCGGTGCCGCCGCACCCGAGGCGGCGACACGAGCCACCAGACAGATACGCGTGTCAGGGGTCACGGGCAGGGCGGTGGTGATGGGGCTGGTGGCCGTCCCGTCGCAGGCGGCATCCTCGAACAGGGCGACGGAAAAGAGCCCCGGCGCGGTGATCGACTGGATATCGGTGTCAAACACCACAGAGCCTTCTGCATCGGCAAGATACTCATGCCGCAGGGTCACCACCTGTGCCGGACGGATCGCGCTTTGCTGGCTTTCGCTCAGCCGGGCGTCCTCGATCAGGCCGACATCCAGATCAGGATAGGATGTCCCCGCCGCAGGCGTGAAGGTAAAAGTGCCATCGCCGCTGGCCGGGTTGACCAGGCCGGGCAGGGCACCGGGGTTTTCCGACACGGTGAGCAAGCCGTTGTCCGGGACCACGGTGATGGTGACGTCATCGGCAAAGCCTTCGGGCAGGGTCAGGCTCCAGCTGCCATCGCTGGCAACCTGCGGCGACCCGATCAACGTGCCGCTGCTATCGGTGATCCGGACTTCGGCCGCACCAGTGTCGGCTTCCGAGGCCCCTTGCAGCGCGTCATAGGCTGTGTCGGAACCTGCACCATTGTCGATAAAGACCTTACCAGACAAGCTTGGGCCGGACCCGGCAAAACTCACGCTCACGGCGGCTTCGTCGTCATCGGCAACCCCGTCGCCCAGATCGTCCGTCAGCGGGCCCACCAGCGGATCACTATCGGGATCCGGCAGGTCAGAGGCGATGATCTCGGCCACGTTGGTATGCTCGCCTGTGGCGTTCATCGTGACGCGCACGGTCAGGGTCTCGCTCGCGCCATTGGCCACCTCGCCGACGTCCCATGTACCGGTGTTGGCGTCATAGGTATCGGTGCCATCCGCCGGTGTGGCAGAGACAAAGGTGAACCCGTCGGGGATCAGATCACGGACCCGCACACCGGTGGTGCCGTCAGGGCCGTCGTTTGTCACGGTGAGCACGAAATCAAGCTCTGTGCCCGGGCCCGCTTGGGTCACCGGCTGGCCGCTGGTGTCGAACACGCCCTTGGTCAGGGACAGATCCGCCGTCGCCCCGCCGTTCACAAACCCGAAATCAAGGGTGCGCACGCTGCCGGCGGTGATTGATACGCCCGTCTGCGGGTTCACGGTACCGGCCACAAGCCCGGGGGGCATGTCGGGATCGGCTGCGTCGACCTCTACGCGGTAGGTCGCTGTGGCAGACAGGTCAGAGAAGAGATAGGTGCCGTTGCTGGCTGTCTCTACGCTGGTCAGGAACGTGTCATCCGCGATGTCAGCTGTGCCATTGTCGTCGTACAGTGACACGGTCACGGCGCTGAGCACGGTTTCACCGGGCTGGTAGCTGTCCGAGTAGTTGGTGTCGCGGTAGACGACGCCGGACAGGTCACCTTCGGGCGGCAGCGGGCCAAAGCGTGACGGGCAGGCGGCACCGTCGTTCAGGCCACCCTCGCCGACAGGCACCGTATCGATCAACTGACCCCCGCCCGAGCCGGAACCCTGAAGTCCCACGTCGGCCTCATAGACCTCGTTTGTGACGTTCTGGTTGATGTACATGCGGCCGTAGAAATCGAACCACACGGCGCCATAGGACCCTGTCCAGGCGGTCGGGCCGAATTCAACCGGCGCGCGGGTGCCCGACGTACCATCCGCAGGGTCGATATAGAACAGACGGTCAGAGGCCTCGTTGACACCGTACAACATGCCGTCGTTCGGATTATAGGCGATGTCCGACGGTTCAACCGCAGCCGACAGCGTGATCAGGCCCAGATCAACGGGGGCGGACGGATCGGAAAGATCCAGCAACTGCAACGCGTTGGCCCCGTTCACACGATAGACCATCACCCCGTTGGGCAGAATGTCGCCCGCGGTGGAGCCCACCGCCGCCGACGCGGGGAGGGTCGAGACGACCTCGTAGTTGCCGGTGGAGTCCAGGCGGATCAGCTCGCGCGTGGCGGCGCGCACCCCGTAGAACAACCCATCGAGCGCATTATAGCCCCAGCCGCCGTCATACTGCACGCCCGCAGGGGCACCGATGTCGGTCGCGGTGATGCTATACACGCCAGCGCTTTCCGTAAAGCTAAGCCGCTGCAGCTGCGTATCCGTCTGCGTCACACGATAGAGCGAGCCATCGCAGGTAAAGGGCACCGCCCCGGCCGAGAGGATCACTTTGTAGTCCTCGACCTCACCGTCGAAATTCAGACCATCAAAGGGGTCCGCTGCGACGGCGCTGGAGGTCGACCAGCGGATACGTGCATGGGTAAAGCCACTGGTGATATTCGCAGGGACAGGAATGTTCAGGGTGATCTGGTTGTTGAACACCCCATCTGTATCGCCCGCGCCCCCATCACGGTAGTCGACCGCGATGTGTTCGGAAGGATCGAAGGTGCCGCTTTGGTCAAAATCGACCCAAAGCTGCAGGTTTGTGATCCCAGCGGTTACCGGGATGCCCAAGGCGAGTTGAGCGCTCAGGGTTTCATGGGTCACGATGGTCAAGGGCACGGTTGTGCCGGCCTCCAGAATGGGAAAGACGGCGATGGAATCCTCGTCGTCAAAGCCCGACAGGTCATCCGCATCGGAATCGGGGCTATGCTGAGGGGTCTGTTCGGTGTCAGGTTCACCGGCACCCAGATAGATGTCCTGGACCACGATGTGACGCGGATCGCCATAGGTCGCGGGCGCATCGCCGCGGTCGGACAGATCAGCAGCCGCAATGACCAGCGAATAATCCTCTACCTCGCCATCCACGGCAAAATCCGATGTGCTCAACCCCGTCTCGGAGCCGTAGCGGAAGCGCGCGTAGGTGGTCGATGTGGTCGCATCCGACGGCACGGTAACGTCGATCTGGATCACGCCATCGCCCGCGACATTGTCGAATTGCGTGCCGTCATCCTTTAGGTCAAGCGCGATACGCTCGCCAAGTGTCTCTTCGAACAGACCGTCGCCATTGAAATCGATCCAGGCTTGCAGGTTACCATTGCCTGTTACGGTCACGTCGAGCGTGCTGATCGTGCCTTGGGTCAGGACGGGAAAGGTGATCCCGTCTTCGTCGTCGGTGCCGATCAGGTCATCCGCCGTTGCCGTGGCATCCGATTGTGCAACCAGTTCGATATCCGGCTCGATCAGGCCCAGATACACACCCGGAGACCCATCTACGCCGTGGGTCGGTGTGAGGTAGCTAAGCGGTGCATCGCCAAAGTCCACACCCAGCCCGGCAAAGACCGCCACCGTGACCAACGCGCGGTCACAATCTGCGGGGTCCAGCGCATCGCAGAGCTGGTATTCGATGGTGTAGACGCCAGCGGGAACGCCCGCGGGCACAATAACGCGACCGGCTTCGGCACCGGCTGTTTCCAGAATCGGCACAGGATCGCCCGTGTTCTGCGGCACGGCTTCGGTCAATACAGTCAGTGTCGCGGTCGGGAAGGCGGCGGGCAAGCCGTTGATTGTGTCATTCGACATGACTTCGCCTGCGGTGCCGCCCAGCAGGGTGTTCACGGGCGACGCGGTATAGTCGTCGTCTTGCGCAACAATATCGGGCGAGGTGTTCGAGATTGCGCAAAGCTGGATGCCGGACCCGCGCGTCGCGCTACGGTCGGATGTCCCCGTGTAGCCGTGGATGAATTCAGCTTCGACGAAGGTGTTGAATTCATAGGTGGCGTAGTTGTCAAAGCTCGATTCATTCGGCTCGTCTTCCCAATCAAACGGGTCGCCCACCTTTGCAGGATCCATCGCGATCGCGTTCGGTCCGGCGGGAAAGGAGGACAAGGGCGCGGTGTTGAAGAAGGAGGTCACCGTCGGATTGGTGAGCGAGCCCACCACATCCGAAGAATCATCGCCCGTGCCGCGGCTGTCGACATCCGTTTGCTGGACAATGACACCGTTAATCCGGCTTTGGTCAATGGCCAGACCTTGCGGGTTGGCCGCCGTGGCCGTGCCATCCTGGACCAGTCGCAGACGGTAGGTGATGTATGCGTCGTCCTCTGGCGTCATGCGCGCCTCAAGCGAGGTGTCCAGCTCAAGCGCGGTTGCATTGTTGATGCTCGTGACCTGCATGACGACATCGATCGGGTTGCCGTTGATATCGGTTGTCACGTCGTCGAACAGGAAGATGTCTGACGGGGTTACATTCGTCCGGCTGCCGGACCCTGCCAATTGGGTCGATGGCTGGCGGAAGACGGACTGAGGCGTGCAGCTTTGCGAACCGGTCTCGCCTGACAGCACGCTGCTGACGATGGACAGGGATTCAGAATTCGACTGCAACCGTGAAACAAAAGGCTGGCCGATACGGCCAATGCCCGCAACCGCGTTGCTGTCCACAGACCCCGTCAGCACATCGGCCGCCTGAATGGTGTAGTCCTCCTGACAGACGACCGTTCCACCCGGGGCGACAGGCGTGGTGATCGCGGGGCAGAGCACAGGCCCCAGCAGATCGTCGTCGATCACAATGTCCTGCCCGGTGTTGAACGGCAGCGCGCCGGTGTTTGTGACCGTGTAGGTATAGGTCACAGTCTCACCCTGCGTCCCTGTGCTGGGGCTGGCGGTACGTGTCAATGAAATGCTTTGATCCACATTGAACGTTGCCGCACCAAACATCCCGATACCCCGCGGGGCGGGGTCATAATTGGTGAACTGGCTATAATTGCGCACGTTGCCGATCGTTTCATCATACCAGAAGGTGACCGTCGAGGTGCTGTCAGGGAAGGTCGCCCGCACGGTGCCAGTGTCATCATTGTTCGATGTAGGCGAGGCCCCGAACCCTTCGACATAGATACATTGCGCCTGGTTCGCGCCGATGGTGCCGGTGAAGCCAGATCCGGGACCGGGACCGACAAGCACCGCGGGTGCGGCGCTTACAGGTGCCAGCGTCGGATTGCCGTTGTCACCAAAGGCGGTTACAAAATCGCAACGGTCAGACCCGGCGTTGCTATCGCTGGCGTCAATATCCAAAATGTCGATCTGCAGATTGTCGATCGGAAAGGCGACCCCGCCCGAGCTGGTGGAAATAGAGGAAGTCGTCCGCGCATCCCCGAAACGCCCGCGGTTTCGCGGCGCGTCCGAAATGACCACGAGCGATTCCACATTGCCCCCAAAGATAGCAGAATCGTTGGGTGTCCCTTCCCCGCTGAAGGCGGTGTAGTTGCCTGTATGTTCAAAGGTCAGGTCAACCTCGAACCCGTATTGGTCCCGCAGGGTGCGTGTCAGCGGGCCAAGATTGCCGCCGGGCCAGTCGTAGGTGCCCCAATCGAGTTCGAACTCGCCGGCATCAGCTTGGCCAGCGCCTGTAACGACCAGAGCCGCCAAAGCGGCGGCACAATTCAGTTTTGTAAAGGTTAACTTTGAAATCGACATCAGACGGACCTCTTGTTGCGGTGTCCCAAACACCTTGTACATTGGCCGGAGACGACCTCGCCGTCTTTCCTGGCCCCCGGGATATGTCTAAAGTTCTCATACAAGGTTAACGCGAGCGACAATGCGCAGGTACAATCCCCCTGCCTTCCAGAATAGCGCCCTATACTTTCGAGAGCGTCCCACCCAGAATCGGTAGGCGGCGCGATGCGAAAAAGCCTTTAATCCATAGGCCCTTGCTCTGTTGCCGTTTGCCCGCGGATGGTGAATATGTCGGCACCAATTCTCTCGCGCCGCACGAAAGCCAGTATTTTGCAGACAATTTTCGACAAATCAGGGGCGTCTGCAGAAACTCCACCTGTTTTCGGACACTTCGGTGAATGGGTGCAGGGGCGGTTGGGGCCGGAGGGCCCTGTGGTTCTGGTCACGATGCTGTGCCGTGCACATGCGGTGCGGGCGCGGTTTACCCGCGGGGGGGCATTGGGCCTGACGCAGGATGAACCCGCAGCGGTCAGCCTCGCGCAGCTTCGACAGCTGCTAGAGGCCGCAGGGGAAGATGCGGGCAGTTTTACCTTGTCTGGTAACCTTCCTGTCGGGGTTGGGGCAGGTGCATCCACTGCGGCGCTGGTGGCTTTGGCGCGGGCTACGGGTATTGCCGAGGACCGTTTGCCGTCGCTGTGTCTGGCGGTGGAAGGGGCCACCGATCCGTTAATGTTACCGCATCCGGACCGCGTGATCTGGGCCTCGCGGTTGGCACAAAGTAAAGGCGCGCTGGGCGCGCCGCCACGGGCTGACATCATCGGCGGCTACTTTGGCGAACCGATCCGAACCGATGCGGCGGACAGCGGTTTTGCGGATATTGCCGACCTGTTGCCAGCCTGGGAAAGCGCCGTGGCGCGGGGTGATTTGCCTCAGGTGGCGCGGTTGGCGCGCATCAGCGCAGACCGCACCACCGCGTTGCGCGGCCCTCTGAACGACCCAAGCACGATACTGGCGCAGCGGCTCGGTGCTTTGGGCTATGCGCGCGCGCATACAGGGTCCGCGCGCGCGTTCATCTTTGCACCGGGCACCGCCCCCGATGATGCTGAACAGCTGTTGTCAGACCACGGGCTGACCGGTGCGATGCGGTTCACAACCGGAGGAGACGCATGATCGGCGCGGCGGGCATCCTGCTGGGGTTTGTGATCGAGGCGGCTTTGTCCTGGCCTGCGCCGCTTTATGCGAAAATCGGCCATCCGGTGTCCTGGATCGGCCACGCCATTCGCATGATCGAGGCGCGGTTGAATGGCGCTGATACATCGCCCGCACGGTTGCGCCTGTTGGGCGGTGTCGGGGTCTGCCTTGTGCTTGCGCTTGCCGTCTTGCCTGCGATTGTGGTCACCGCATTGCTGCCGTCTGGCTGGGCGGGCTACGTTGTCGGCGGGCTGCTGGCGTGGCCCTTTCTGGCACCGCGGTCGCTGTTCGACCACGTTCAGGCCGTGGCGACGCCTTTGATACAGGGCAATATTGCAGGGGCACGCTATGCCGTCTCGATGATCATCGGGCGCGATCCTGATCAGCTGGACGCTGCCGCGATTGCCCGTGCTTCTATTGAAAGCCTGGCCGAGAATGCCTCGGACGGGGTGGTGGCTCCGGTGTTTTGGGGCGTGCTGCTGGGGCTGCCGGGGCTGGTGGCCTATAAGGCGATCAACACGATGGATTCGATGATCGGGCACCGGTCGACACGCTACCGTCACTACGGGATGGTGGCTGCGCGGCTCGACGATCTGGTAAATTTGATCCCGGCGCGGGCTACGGGGCTGCTGTTCGTGATCGTGTCGGGCCAGCCACGGCGCGCCGCCGCCGTGATGCTGCGCGATGCGCGCCACCACCGGTCCCCCAATGCCGGTTGGCCCGAAGGAGCGATGGCCGGTGCGCTGAACGTGCGCCTGTCCGGCCCGCGTGTGTACGGCGAAGAGATCGCGGATGAACCGTGGCTCAATGCGGAAGGCTCCGAGGCCGATGCGACCAGCCTGCGACGGGCGCTGACGCTTTACCTTCGCGCCATGTTCGTATTAGCAGTCGTGCTGGCGCTGGTGGCGCTGATCTGACAGGGGCAAGCGATGCGGGACCACGGCGGCAATCTGGATGGGGCGATCAAGGCGTTCGGCGGCGACCGCGCCGATTGGATCGATCTGTCCACGGGGATCAACACGGTGCCCTATCCGGTGGGGCCGATCTCGCCAGAGGCATGGACCCGTCTGCCCGAACGCAGTGCCCTTGGCGCGCTGGAAGACGCCGCGCGGCGGGCCTATGACGCAAGCTGTGCTGTTGTGCCTGTGTCAGGGGCGCAGGCGGCGATCCAGCTGGTGCCGCGCCTGATCGCGCCGGGACAAGCCGCGATCCTGTCGCCCACCTATAACGAACATGCCGCCGCACTACGGGCCGAAGGCTGGCAGGTCACCGAGGCCACGGATCTTGCCGCGCTTGAAGGGTATGCCCTTGCCGTGGTGGTCAACCCCAACAACCCCGACGGGCAGCGCCACGCTCCTGACGCCTTGCGCGCGCTTGCCGAAACGGTCGAACTGTTGATCGTGGATGAAAGCTTTGCCGACCCTGATCCAGAGGTGTCGCTGGTCTGCGGCGCGGCCGAACTGCCGAAAAATATCCTTGTGATGCGGTCCTTTGGCAAGTTCTACGGGCTGGCGGGGCTGCGCTTGGGTTTTGTGCTGGCGGCAGAGCCTTTGGCCGAAAGGCTGCGCGCGATGACGGGACCATGGCCGGTTTCCGGCATGGCGATAGAGGTCGCCTTGCGCGCGCTGAACGACACGAATTGGGCGGCGCAGACCACCGCGCGCCTGCAAGGCGAGGCGGCGCAATTGGATGCGATGGCGACACGGGCAGGGTGGGGGCTGGTAGGCGGCACCCCGCTGTTTCGCACCTACGCGACGCCGGATGCCACGGCTGCGCAAAACGCCTTGGCCGCACATCACATCTGGTCGCGGATCTTCCCCTATTCCGACAGCTGGATCCGTCTGGGCCTGCCCGGACCGGCCGGTGATTGGGCCCGGCTCGAAACCGCCTTGAAAGACGGCGCGTGATCCAGCGCATCACAATGAGAGGGCGGCGGGTGCTGCTGGGGCTGATAGCCGCCCTGATAGCCGTCACTCCAGCCAGCGCCGCAGACCTGCCCCGTGTGGTGTCGATGAACCTGTGCACGGACCAGATGGTACTGCTGCTGGCGGATCCTGATCAAATCACCTCCCTTTCCCGTCTGGCGCGCGATCCGCGGTCGTCGTCCCTAGCGCAGGAAGCCGCAGCACATCCGCAGAACGCAGGCGGCGCTGAAGAAATATATCTCTCCGCGCCGGATCTGGTGTTGGCGGGGCAATACTCCGACAAAGCGACCCTCGCGATGCTGCGCCACCTCGGCCTGCGGGTAGAGCAAATGCCGATCACCAAGGCGCTTGACGATATTCCCGCGCAGATCCGGTGGATGGGCGACCTCTTGCAACAGCCCACGCGGGCAGAGGCGCTGGCCCGCGACGTGGAACAGACATTGGCCGCGCAGCCCGCACTGGCCTCCGATGCCCCTGTTGCGGCGTTCTATTACCCGAACGGCTATTCGCTGGGGGTGGATACTTTGGGCCACGACATCGTGACCACCGGCGGACTGCGCAACCTCTCGCAGAAACTCGGACGCCGGAACAGCGGGCGTCTGGCCCTGGAAGACCTGGTGATGAACGCCCCCGATGTGCTGGTCACCACGACACCCTATCCCGGAGGTTCCCGATCCGAAGAGATCATGCTACATCCTGCGCTCGCACAATACGCCAAGACCGGCCGGATGGTGTATAGTTCGCCCGATTGGGTCTGCGGCACGCCGCTGGCGTTGCGGGCGGTGCAAGACGTTCGCAGGGCAGGCAACCAGATACGCCACGAGGAGAGATAACAGATGACCGACAGCACCCCAGACCAGAACAAGCGCCACGCCGAAAAGATGGCGAAGGTCCAGACGGCCCGCGCCAAGATGATGGCGGAAAAGACCGTGACCAAGGGGTTGATCATCGTCCACACCGGGACCGGCAAGGGCAAAAGCAGCTCTGCCTTCGGGATGATCATGCGCTGCATCGGGCACGGGTTCCCCTGCGCGCTGGTGCAGTTCATCAAGGGCGCACGGGTGTCTGCGGACCGTCAACTGCTTGAGGACCGCTTTAGCGACATCTGTCAGGTCTATGTGATGGGCGAGGGCTTTACCTGGGACACGCAAGATCGCGAACGCGACATCGCCGCCGCCGGACGCGCATGGGAAAAAGCCAAAGAGCTGATCCGCGACCCCAACAACCGCATGGTGCTGCTCGACGAGCTCAACATCGCGCTGCGCTATGGCTATATCGACGTGCAGGATGTGGTCGATTTCCTGCAGGCCGAGAAGCCGCATATGACCCATGTGGTGATCACCGGCCGCAACGCGCCCGACGCCTTGATCGAGATTGCGGATCTGGTGACCGAGATGAAGGAAATCAAACATCCTTTCCGCAAACAGGGTATCGCCGCACAGGCCGGTGTGGAATTCTGATCGCCACCGGGGCAGGGCATTCGCCCGCGGTTCGCTTGGCAAAGGGCGGATATCATGGATAAGATCACGCTGGTCACCGGCGGTGCAAAATCGGGCAAGAGCCTTTTTGCCGAAAACCACCTGCGCGCCTACGGGCTGCCGCTGGTCTATATTGCCACCAGCCAGGCCTTCGATCCCGAGATGGAGGACCGCATCGCCGCACATAAGGTGCAACGCGGTGACGGTTGGGACACGGTAGAGGAGCCGCTTGATCTACGCGGCGCGCTGATGCGCACCGATGGGACGGGCGCGCGGCTGGTCGATTGCATGACGCTGTGGCTGTCCAACGTGATGCACGCCGAACGCGACTGGCAGGCAGAGCTTGAAAAAGTGCTGGACAGCTTGCGTGCACAGTCCTCTCCGGTGGTGCTGGTCACGAATGAGGTGGGCGGTGGCATCGTGCCGATGTCCGCGCTGGCACGGCGCTACCGCGATGCCTCGGGCCTGATGAACCAGCGCATTGCAGCGGTGGCGGGGCATGTCGTGTTGGTCAGCTGTGGTCTGCCCCTGACGCTGAAGGGCAGTGCGCAGGCTCCGGCCTCGCTTGCCTGACCCATGAACCCGACATACGATAGATTTCCAAACGAAAGAGACCCCTTTGCATGGCGCATGTGACTTTTCCCCTGACTTCCCTGTCCGACCTTGACGCGCTGACCCGCGATTTGCCTCAGGTTGATGCCGTCGCTCAAGACGCCGCGCGCGACCGGCAGAATGCGCTGACCAAACCGCCCGGATCACTGGGCCGGCTGGAGGAGCTGGCGGTGTTCATGGCGGGGTGGCAGCAAGAGGCGGTGCCGCAGATCGACATGGCGCAGGCCCTCGTCTTTGCCGGTAACCACGGGATCTGCGCGCAGGGGGTGAACCCTTTCCCGCAAGAGGTGACAGCCCAGATGGTGCAGAACTTCAAGGCGGGGGGCGCTGCGATCAACCAGCTGTGCCGCACCAATGACGCGCAGCTGTCGGTGATTGACCTGGACCTTGACCGCCCCACTGCCGATTTCACGCAAGGCCCCGCGATGACCGAGGCGGATTGTGTCGCGGCCCTTAACGCAGGGGCGGCGGCGCTGCATCCCGCGGCCAGTGTCTTGATCCTGGGCGAGATGGGGATCGGTAATTCCACCGTCGCCGCAGCGCTGACGGCGGCGGTCTTTGGAGGGGCTGTGCAAGATTGGGTCGGACGCGGCACCGGTTCGGACGACGAAGGTCTGCGCCGCAAGGTCGACGCCATCACCCGCGGACTTGCCCGCCACGCCGCCATCCCGCAGGATGGGGCGTCTATCCTGATGACCTTGGGCGGGCGCGAGCAGGCGGCGATCTGCGGCGCGGTGCTGGCCGCACGGCAACGGCGTATTCCGGTGATCCTTGACGGGTTCATCTGCACCGCCTCTGTCGCACCGCTCTTCGCCCTGGCCCCTGCGGCGCTGGACCATTGTCTGATCGGGCACCTGAGCGTCGAGCCCGGGCATAAACGTCTGCTGGATGCGATCGGCAAGACGGCCGTGCTCGATTTCGACATGCGGTTGGGCGAAGGATCGGGCGCCGCGCTGGCGCTTGGTATCCTGCGCTCGGCGCTGGCGTGCCACAGCGGCATGGCGACCTTTGCCGAAGCCGGCGTGGCGGACGGCTGATGCTGCGCGCCCGGGTGGCAGAGGCGCGGCTGGCGATGCTGCTGCTGACCCGTATCCCCGTGGGATATCTGCGCGATCCGATCCCGGAGACAGGAGCCTCGGCCTGGGGCTGGCCCTTGGCGGGGGCGGTCGCGATGCTGCCTGCCGCTCTGATCTACTGGGCGCTGCACGCGGCGGGCTTTGGCCCGACGGTTGCGGCCCTTGGTCTGATCTTTGCCACGACACTGCTGACCGGCGCGATGCACGAAGACGGGCTGGCCGATATGGCCGACGGGTTCGGCGGCGGGCAGACCCGCGCGCGCAAGCTCGAGATTATGCGCGACAGCCGCATTGGCAGCTACGGGGTGATGGCCCTGATCCTGACGGTGGCGCTGCAGGTGGCGCTGATCGCGCGGCTGGATCATCCTGCACTGGTCGTGCCTGCCGCGCTTGGTCTGTCGATGGCCAGCCGCGCGATGCTGCCGTTCTGGCTGGCGCGGATGCCTGCCGCGCGGGCCGACGGGCTGGGGCACGGCGCGGCGCAGGTGCCGGCGACTTGCGTCTATATCGCGGTCGCCTTTGGCTTGATTGGGCTGCTGCCCCTGGGCTTTGGCGCGGCGGCGGTGATCTTTGCGGGGATCGTTGTGGCCACCGCGCTGGTGGCCGCGCTGGCGCTGCGGCAAATCGGCGGGCAGACCGGCGACGTGATCGGCGCGATGCAGAAACTGGCCGAACTGTCGGGCTGGGGCGTCACCGTCTATCTCTTTGCCTGACGCGTCCGAGCCGCGTGCCCTTTGACCGGCCGCAAATCCGATGTAGCAAGGGCCCATGTCGAAAAAGACCCTGAACACCGCAAATCTTGCCGCCCTCGGGGCGGAGCGGCTGGCCGAACTGTTGATCGAGGTCAGCACCGGCAGCGCCGATATGAAACGTCGTCTGCGGCTTGAGTTGAGCCACAACCTCGGCCCTGCTGAACTCGCGCGTGATGTGCGCAAGCGGCTGGTCACGATCCGGCGGGCCAAAAGCTATGTCGGGTGGCGCAAGCGGACGGCGCTGATCAAAGACCTGCGCACCCAATCCGCGATGATCATCGACAAGATCGCACCAGACGCCCCCGCCGACGCCTTCGATCTGCTGTGGGAGTTTCTGGAGCTCGCTCCTTCGGTCATGGACCGGGTGGACGACAGCAAGGGGGACGTGGGGGCCGTCTTTGCCGATGCGCTTGCTGAGATCGGCCAGATTGCCGCCCGCGCCCCGCTGGACCCGATCGCGCTGGCGGAACGCACGTGGGAGGCGGTGCAGGGGAATACGGATGGCGCATTTGACGGGATTATCTCACGCATGGCCCCGTCCTTGGGCGACAGCGGGCTCGCACATCTGAAGGGGCTGATCCAAAGCTTTGACGCGGCACCGCTGGACGCGACAGAGGATCACCCCGCCTTGCAATTCCTGCGCGAGCTGCGCGGGCGCAATGCGAACTACGCCGCGCAACGCAAGAAACGCTTTGTCCAGATGCACCTGCGCGAGGTGGCCTTGGCGCAGGGGGATACGGAGACCTACATCTCGCTGTTCTCTCCCAGCGATCTGGCGCGGCCCACCGTTGCGGTCGAGGTGGCGGCGCTCTGGTCGGCCGCTGGCAATCACGATGCCGCGCTTGATGTTCTTGAGGGCGCGCGCCCCAAGGGGAAAGAGGCGGGGCGGCAGGCGTGGGACCCGGCCTATATCCACGCGCTGATCGCATCGGGGCGCGAGGACGAGGCGCAAGCCCACCGCTGGCGCTGTTTTACCGAAACGCTCGACCCAGAGATGCTGCGGGCGCACCTCAAACAGCTACCGGATTTCGATGATCTTGAGGTAGAGGAGGCCGCCAAGGCCCATGCGGCCACGTTCAAGGATCTCAACGCGGCGATCGCCTTTTTCCTCGCGTGGCCCGACCTGCGCGGGCTCGCAGCGATGATTGAAACGCGCGCCGAGACGTTGAACGGCACCCATGTCGCCCCTCTCTCTGATGCCGCCGATGCGCTGCGGGCGCGCCATCCTCTGGCGGCAGCGCTGTGTTGGCGCGCCATGATCGAAGCCGCGCTGTGGGAAAGCGCCAAGTCGCGCTACGCGCTGGCGGCAGATCACCTGATGGACTGCGCCGCCGCGGATATCGAGATCGAGGATTACGGAGCTTTCGAAAGCCACGACGCCTTTGGCCGGCGCCTGCGCAAACGCTATGCCCATACGGCGGGGTTCTGGACGCGGGTCACCTGATCTGCGCGTGCTGGGTCTTTTCTTGCCGCGACGCGGGAACCAACAGGCACGCCGCGCGTATGGATGCATGAGTATTTTCAAACGCGCCGCCTTCGCCCCCATTGCCGCCCTTGGCTTTGCCCTTCCTCTTGCAGCTGCCGCTGATGTGGTGGGCAATGTCGATGTGGACTGGCTGGGCAATGACATCGTGGTAGAGGCGGTCCAAGACCCCGAGGTCAAGGGGGTCACCTGCCATCTGGCCTATTTTGAACGGGGTCTGATCGACCGGCTGCAAAAGGGCAATTGGTTCGAGGATCCGTCGAATTCTTCCATCTCTTGCCGCCAGACCGGCCCGATCGAGATTGGCGACATCTCGCGCGACGACGAGGGCGAGACGGTGTTCAGCGAACGCCGGTCCGTGATCTTCAAGACGCTGAAGGTCAAACGGATTTTCGACGAGGAAAACAACACCTTGGTCTATATCAGCCACGCGCGCGATGTGCAGAACGGATCTGCCAAAATGTCGATGTCGACCGTGCCGCTCTTTGTGCCGACCAAATAGGCAAAGCTTTGCCAAGGCGTATCATCCGCTTTGCCCGCCCCCGTGCTTCGGCTATTCTATGCCGAAGTCATAACAAACAAGGGCGCGGGCAGTATGAGCATTTCTCGAAGAAGTTTCACCGTCGGAGTGGCAGCATTGGGCCTTGCGGCCTGTAGCACCGGCAACAGGGCAGGCAGCTTTGCGCCGCGCAGCGATGCGGGGCTGGCACCGGACCTGCAACCCCAACCGAACGCGGGCTATGACGCGTGGGTTTCGTCGTTCAAGTCACGCGCTGCGGCGCAGGGCATTTCCGACAGCACGCTGCGTCGCGGCTTTGCGGGGGCGGGCTATCTGCCGGGGGTGGTCAAACGGGACCGCAACCAGACGGAATTCAGCCGCTCGCTTGAAGATTACCTTGCCATTGCAGCATCGGACGAACGTGTCACCAAAGGACGCGCAGCATTCGCGCGCCACCAAGGCGTGTTGCGCCAGATAGAGGCGCGCTACGGCGTGCCTGCCGAAGTCGTCACCGCCGTGTGGGGGCTGGAAAGCTTTTACGGGGAACGGCGCGGGAATGTGCCGGTCGTGTCGGCGACATCGACGCTGGCCTATGACGGGCGTCGCGGGGCCTTTTTCGAGAAACAACTGATCGCGGCACTGCGTATCCTTGAGCGCGGCGATGTCTCGGCTGCCGGTCTGACCGGAAGCTGGGCCGGTGCCATGGGCCACACGCAGTTCATCCCCACATCCTATCAATCCTTTGCGGTAGATTTCACCGGCGACGGCAAACGCGACATCTGGTCTGACGACCCGTCGGATTCGCTGGCCTCCACCGCCGCCTATCTGGCGAAGTCGGGCTGGAAGTCCGGCCAGAAATGGGGCGCAGAAATGGGCACCGCGGCGGCAAGCTCTGCCACGCCGGTGCAGATCCTCCAGCCGGATGCGGGCGGGCCGCGCTTTGCGATCTTTAACAACTTCAAGGCGATCAAGCGCTATAACAACTCGGACAATTACGCGATTGGCGTCGGGCATCTGTCGGACCGTATCGCTGGGGGTGGGCCTATTCAGGCCAGCTTTGGCCCCGATAAATACGGGCTGACCATTGACGACCGCAAGGCGTTGCAAGAACGGCTGACCGCCCGCGGTTTTGACACAGACGGCACCGATGGTGTGATTGGCCCGAACAGTCGCAAGGCGATCACCGCCTATCAGCAAAGCCAAGGGCTGCCCGCAACCGGTGACCCGTCGCGCGAGCTGCTGGCGCGGTTGGGCTGATACCGCGATGAAACGATGATCCGCCCGCTTAGGTCGGGCGGATCAGATCAGCGATTTCGGACAGTTTGCTGGCCAGCGGGCTGGTCTTGCGCCAGATCATCCCCACACGGCGCGTCGGTTCCGGCGCGGGGAAGGCGTTGACCGCCACCTGCGCGGACCGCGTTTCCACGGCGACGGCCATCTCGGGGATCAGCGTCACGCCGATGCCCGCACCGACCATTTGCACCAGCGTGGACAGTGAGCTCGCATCCAGCCCCTCGCGTGCGGTTTCCGACTGCATATCGCAAAACGACAGCGCCTGATCGCGAAAGCAATGCCCTTCCTCAAGCAGCAGTAACTTCATCTCGTTCAGATGTGCGCTGCTGGGGATCGGCTTGTTGCGATCAGCCTCGGGGCGCACCAGCATGAATTTCTCGTCGAACAGGGTGACTTCGGTCAGGGAGGGTTCTGACACGGGCAGGGCGACGATGGCGGTGTCGATGCGCCCCTCGGTCAGCTCGGTGATCAGCCGCGGGGTCATGGTTTCGCGCACGTGGATATCCAGCGCGGGGTTCATCCGGGTCAGCTTGGTGATGATCGAGGGCAGCAGATAGGGGCCGATGGTGGGGATGATCCCGATTCTCAACCGGCCCATCAGCCCGTCTTTGGAGGCGCGCGCCATATCCTGAAGCTCATCCACCCCCTGCAAGATCGCCCGCGCGCGCGGCGCGAAATCGACGCCAAAGCTGGTCAACGTGATATTCCGCCCGCCGCGATCAAAGAGGGGCGTTTGCAAGTTCTGCTCCAACTCCTTGATTTGCACGGATAAGGCGGGCTGCGAAATCGCGCAGGCCTCGGCGGCGTGGCCAAAGTGACGGTGATGGGCAACGGCTTCGAAGTAGCGAAGCTGCTTAAGGGTGATGTTGGTCATAGTTTATTTTTATCAAACTGATAGGAAATGCCAACTTAAACTAATCAATAACTGCTGTTAGAACAATTCCAGAAAGACGGGGCAGACCGTATCGCGCCCCCGACATCCATCCCCCGTGACGCGGTGCAAAACCGCGCACCAGACAGACAATATCGGAGACCACCATGGACGGAAATGACGTCGAAAACATCAGCAAATGCCCGGTCGTCGGCAGCCACGGCCGCAACTCAAAGCGCGGTGCGCGGTCGTTGAACGAATGGTGGCCGAACCAGCTGAACCTCAAGCTGCTGCACCAGAACACCATCGATTCGAACCCGCTTGGGCCGGACTTTGACTACGCCGAAGAGTTCAAGAAGCTCGACGTTGACGCGGTCAAGGCTGACCTGCATGCGCTGATGACGGATTCGCAAGACTGGTGGCCTGCGGACTACGGTCACTATGGCCCGTTCTTCATCCGTATGGCATGGCACGCGGCAGGCACCTACCGGACGGCGGATGGCCGTGGCGGGTCCAGCACGGGCACGCAGCGTTTCGCGCCTCTTAACAGCTGGCCGGATAACGCCAACCTCGACAAGGCGCGCCGCCTGCTGTGGCCGATCAAGCAGAAGTACGGCAACCAGATTTCATGGGGCGATCTGATCATCCTGTGCGGGAACATTTCGCTTGAATCCATGGGGCTGAAAACATTCGGCTTCGCCGGTGGCCGCGTGGACCGTTGGGAACCCGAAGAGGACGTTTACTGGGGCCCCGAAGACGAATGGCTGGGCAGCAAGCGTTATAGCGAAGAGCGCGCATTGGAAGACCCGCTGGCCGCCGTGCAGATGGGCTTGATCTATGTGAACCCCGAAGGGCCAGACGGCCAACCCGATCTGCAAGGCTCTGCCAACGACATCCGCGACACCTTTGGCCGGATGGCGATGAATGACTATGAAACCGTGGCGCTGATCGCGGGTGGTCACACATTTGGTAAGGCGCATGGTGCCGTGGGCGGCGAGAATGCCGGCCCCGATCCAGAAGCCTCGCCACTGGAAAGCCAGGGCTTTGGCTGGACCAACAAGCACGAGACCGGCCACGGCATCCACGCCCTGACCAGCGGGCTTGAAGGCGCATGGTCGCAAACCCCGATCAGCTGGGACATGACCTATTTCGACAACCTGCTGGGGCTCGATTGGGAAATGACCAAAAGCCCTGCCGGAGCGATCCAGTGGACACCGAAAAACGCGGACGCCGCAGGGACCGTGCCAGACGCGCATGACCCCTCCAAACGTCACGCGCCGATGATGTTCACCTCAGACCTCGCGCTGCGCGAAGACCCCGATTATTTCAAGATTGCCACGCGCTTTCATGAAAACCCCGAGGAATTTGCCGACGCATTTGCCCGTGCATGGTTCAAGCTGACCCACCGCGACATGGGACCGATTGCCCGCTATCTGGGCAAGGACGTCCCCAGCGAAGAGCTGATCTGGCAGGACCCGATCCCCGCCGTGACGCATACGCTGGTCGATGACGCAGATGTGGCATCGCTGAAAGCCAAAGTGCTGGAATCAGGGCTGAGCGTTCAGGAACTGGTGGCCACCGCTTGGGGCTCTGCCGCGACCTTCCGCGGGTCCGACAAGCGCGGCGGTGCCAATGGCGCGCGCATCCGTCTGGCACCGCAGAAAGACTGGCCGGTGAACGAACCCGATCAGTTGGCCAAAGTGCTTGGCGTGCTGGAAACGATCCGCGCAGACTTCAACAACGCGCAGTCGGGGGACAAAGAAATCTCTGTCGCTGACCTGATCGTGCTGGCCGGTGCCGCCGGGATCGAGAAAGCCGCCAAGGACGCGGGCCACGACGTGACCGTGCCCTTCGCACCGGGCCGCGGCGATGCCTCGCTTGAACAGACCGAGGTTGCCTCCGTTGCCTATCTTGAACCCGTCACCGACGGTTTCCGCAACTTTGCCAAGACCCGCTATTCGGTCACCACGGCAGAGCTGCTGGTCGACCGCGCCCAGCTTCTGACGCTGACCGCGCCAGAGATGACGGTTCTGGTCGGGGGGATGCGTGCACTGGACGTGAACGTGGGTCGCGCCAAACACGGCGTGTTCACCGATGCGCCCGGCACGCTGAACAACGACTTCTTCACCACGCTGCTGGATATGGGCACCGTGTGGTCGAAGGCGGAAGAGACCGCGACGGACGACATCTATGAAGGCCGCGACCGCGCCACGGGTGAGCTGAAGCACACCGGGACCGCTGTTGATCTGCTTTTCGGGTCGAACTCGCAGCTGCGCGCGATTGCAGAGGTCTATGCAGGGGATGTCGCGAAAGACAAATTCGTGACCGATTTCATCGCCGCCTGGACGAAGGTGATGAACCTCGACCGTTTTGACCTCGCCTAAGGGTAGGTAACGAGTGCCAAGGGCGCGGCCGGTATTCGGTCGCGCCCTTTTTTTGTGTCGTGGTGTCAGATGAAACAGGGCTTAGCTGCCCGCGTGGCGCAGCAGATGGGCCTGTGCCTGCTTTGCCGTGGGTGGGGTGCTGCCGCCCAGCAACAGCAGATGCCAGTAGAATTGCACTTCTGCCGGATCGGTCATCAATGCGGCAAAGCTGTCATGGTGCCACTGCACCGCCTGCGCGTGCGCGTCGGCCACACCGGGCAGGGCGCGCAGGCGGGTGACCTCTGCCATTGTTGCGTCCAGCATCGGGTCAATCATCGTGTCAGTCACGGTGTTGAAATTACGCTCCGCCCAGTAATGCAGATCCAGGCGCTTTGTCGTCCGGTTGGGCAGGCCGCGCCCGCGTTTGACCATAAACTCGCCCGCCGAGCGCAGGGAATAGTGGTTCAGCCGCGCGCGAGCTTGGCTCTGCATCACGCCGAACAGGTTGATCCGGTTGTCATTTTCGGCAAAGCCCCCGGGGGCGGCCTGAACACCGCCGAGATTCCACTGCGGGCTGGCACCGCGCTTTTTCTTGGGCCGATGCACGCCGAGCTTCTGAAAGGCAGCGGGCCGGTGCAGGGTCTTGAAGAAGCTTCCCGCAGGCAGAAAGAACGGATCAGGGGCCGCATGGCGAAACCGCAGCGGGGTGAGCGTATCTTGCAACGCCTCTTGCCCGTCCGCGCCGAAAAACCGCCACGGCAGGGCAATCGCGTCGGTATCCGCGGGGACCGACGCGATCAGATCGGGCAGCCCACGCATCGGTGCTGCGAGGGTTAGAAACTCGTCCGCGTCGAAAAACAGCGCCCAATCGGCCTGTTTCATCAGGTCATGGCGGTCGGCCAGACGCATGGCCTGCCATTGCACCGATGTGTCGCCCTCCGGGGTGAAGGGCACATGGGTCACATCATCCAACAGGTCCAGTAGGGCCGGCGTGCCATCGGTGCAATCATGGGTAAAGATCAGAAAATCCGTCACCCCCGCCGCGCGGTGATGTGCGATCCATTCAAGGCAATAGGGCCCTTCGTTGCGCATGCAGGTTACGGCAAGGATACGTGTCACGGGCGGGCGGTCCCTTGGGTCAGGGTGGCAAAGGTTGGGTAAATGACTCTCATGCGGTTCAGGGCAAGTCAATCTTTGCCACGGGCGATGCTGCGCCGGCTTAGGATTGTTTACAAGCTGGGGTCGGCTAAGCTATCGTTCTGCCAATGTATTTGAAAACACCACGGTGCATTTCAGCCCCGCGTTTCGCGCCACCAGAGAGGCCCCATATATCATGAACACCCGTCGCCCTGTCGCCTCCCTTTGGATTGGCGAAAAGCTTCATTATCTGAACCAGCTTTGCCTCAAGTCCCATGTCGTTGCGGGTCATAAAACGATCCTTTACTGCGCCGATAAAGTGGACAACGCCCCCGAAGGGGTCGAGGTGCGCCCCGCGTCCGAGATCATGGAGATTGACCGCGAACTGGTCGCCGCGACCAGCGCGTCTTTCCTGTCGAACGTGTTCCGCTACAAGATGATCCAGAAGACCGGCGCGATCTGGATCGACTGCGACGCTTTCTGTCACCAGCCTTTCCCCGAGGATCAGGAATATATCTTTGGCCGCCACGGCATGTCCGGCGCGCTCAACTGTGGTGTGGTGGGACTGCCGCAGGAATGCGAGTTGATGGATCAACTGCTGGATTACTACGATAACCTGCCGGACTATCCCGCATGGTGGAACAAGAACCAGCGCAAGAAATACGACCGCCAAGACCCCAAACTGACCCACGCGCACCGCATTTATAACGCCGAGCGTACGGCCTTTGGCCCGCAGGCGTTCACCTATTTCGCCAAGCAGACCGGCCAGTATGAAAAAGCCAGCGAACGCGAGGTGCTGTATCCGGTGCCGTTCCAGTTGAACGACATCTTCTATGACCCGCATGGCCGCGTCGAAGGGCATTTCACCGACAAAACCCTGTCTGTGCACCTTTATACCAATGGCACGAAACCGTGGTGGGAAAAGAACGAACCTCTGCCCGGTTCCTATGCCGCGCGGATGTGCGAGAAGATCGGGATCGACCCGTCCAAAGCGCTGCGCTAAGCCGCGTTACGAAGGGCCTTTGCCATCAATCTGAAACCGCACACCAGCCGGCACGGCAAGCTGCTGGCCATCTCTATGATGAAGGACGAGGCACCATTCCTGCTGGAGTGGTACGCCCATCACCTTGCCGTGGGGTTCACCAAGATACTCGTTTACACAAACGATTGTTCCGACGGCACCGATGACATGCTGATCCGGCTTGAAGAGCTGGGTCTGGGCTACCACCGGCGCAACGACATCCCCGAAGGGGTGAAGCCGCAGCCATCTGCGATGAAATACGCGCAGGCCGAACCCAAAGTCGCCGAGGCCGACTGGATCTTGATGTTCGATGCCGATGAATTTCTCTGCATCAACTATGGCGACGGCACGTTGGACCCGATGCTGGACGCGGCAGGGGATGCCAATGGGATCGTGATCACCTGGCGCATCTTCGGCTCTGGCAATGTGGTCGACTGGTCCCGCGATCCGGTGACCGAACAATACCTCTATGCGGCACCGCCAACGTGGAACAAGGGCTGGGGCGTCAAGACGCTGTTCAAGTTTGACCCTGACAAATGGAAAATCGGAATCCATCGCCCGTCGATCAAGAACAAGCATCTGGAAACCGGCTTTCCCGACACTGTGAAATGGCTCAACGGGTCGGGTCAGCCGATGGAGGATTACTTCAAGTTTCGCGGCTGGCGGTCGATCCGGCGCACCGTGGGCTATCAATGGGCGCAGATGAACCACTATGCGGTCAAATCGATCGACAGCTATGCGATCCGCAAGTTCCGCGGCAATGTGAACAACAAGAAAGACAAGTATAACGCCGACTACTGGTCGCTGCAGGACCGAAACGAGGTCTATGACGACAAGATCCTGCGCTATACCGAACGGCGCAAGCAGATCATGGACGAGCTGCTGACTGATCCGGTTCTGTCGCGTCTCCACTATGCCGCCATCGAAAAGGTCGAGGCGCGGCTTGAAGAATACCGCGCGACCGACGCCTATGCGGAACTGAAGCAATCGCTGCTTGAGGCATCCGAGGTGCCGATCACGCAGATCGTGGCCAAGCCGCCTAAGGCCCGCGACCCCGAAGAGATCGCCAAGCTGATGTCTCAGGTCGAGAAAAACGTCGCCGACCGCCCCGCCGAGGAACGCCGTAGCGTGCCGGAAGCCGCGTTCGCGGATGTCGCAGAGGGCGGCGACGGGTTCGTTCCGGGCGACATTGACGTATCGGTTCAAACGGCGGTGGACTGGGTGCCCAACCACGACGTCGCCCTGCCTGCGGATGTGCGTATCTTTGCGCAAAGCACGCTCGAGCTTGTAATGCGCGGCAAATACCAAAGACGTATGGCGCGCATGACCGGGCGTATGGTCGAGGATGGCCAAAAGGTGCTCGACCTTGGTGCGGGGATCGGTTTTCTGTCGATCCATGCCGCGCAAACGGTGTCAGGTGCGACGGTTTTGGCGCAAGAGGATAACAGCTCGCGGTTGGCGATCATGCGCGACGTGTTGGACCATAACGCGCTGGAACTGGGCGACCGTTTGTCCATGATCAACGCGTCGGTGATCTGCGACAACGATGCCGAAACCCTTGCGCGGGTGAACCAGATAATCGCGGACCATCAGCCGGATGTTCTGCGCATCAGCTACGAGGAACTGGGCGGCGGATTGCTTAGCCGGGTGACGCTTGGCCCTGTGACGCGTGTCGTGTTGTTCGGGCCTGCCGTGGCCGCGTTCCACGCACAACGGAGCAAGGTCAAAGACCCGAGCCTGTCGCCCGACCAGGACCAAAGCATGCCCGAGTTTGTTATCATCGAGCCAAAGCAGGCTGCCCATGCGACCTGAGACGGCTTTCCCGAAGGGGATGCCGGCTGCGGTGCTTTTGCCGCCTCGGGGATGGTGACATAAACGATGCTGAAGGGGGCGCGAAACGGCGTCCGACCCGCCAATAGGAACGTATCAAATGCCAGACCACGCCCCCAGTAAACGCGGTGTCCTTCTTCGGGCAAAGAACGGCGACGTGATCGGCTTTGACGAAACGGGCCTGCGCCTGAACCTCTCGGACAGCGTCATCGCCGACATCCACCGCCGCCTGCCTGCCGGAGCGCAGGTGCTGCCCGTCGATGCGGCTGTGTTGGGCGATGTCGATGCGTGGAACCTTCGAGAGCAGGGGGAATGGTACGTGTTTGACGCGAACCTGCCCGGTGCCCAAGGCACGCGGCAATTTCGACGCAAAATCACCGCTGCCCCGGACGCCAGCGCGCCTGACATTATTGCCGACACGTCGGGCGCGGTCTTTGGTGTTCTGGCCATCGGGGGCACGCGGCGGGCGGTGACTGCAGATGAAACACTGTCCTTCCCCTACCATGTGGTGACCACCGGTGATGACCTGGGGCCCGCTGGGGCTGCGGGGACAGAAACGCTGGCACCCTCTGACCTGATGCAGCGCCTGACCGAACAGACCCGCGACAGCCTGATCGCCGACGAAATTCTGCGTCGCAGGCACGCGGAGCACCGGGCCCTGCCACTGCTTTATGCGCGCACCGAAACCGACAGCAGCGCCAGCATCAGCGCGTTGATCGACGGGGCCGCCTTTACCAGCTTTCATCAGACTGTCGCCAACCTTTGTGCCGCGGCGCGCGCATTGGGTAAACCGGCCAAGGTCCTGTCTGTGGGGCTTGATTTCACGCTCGAAGATGTTCTGAGCACCGGGCCCGAATGGTGCGCCGCCATGCACGCGCTGATGCGCCGTATCACGGATATCTTCGCCGACCACGGATTGCGCAAGCCGCTGTTTACGGCTGTCTTTGATGCAGGGACGCGGGATGTATCGGACTCGGACGTGCTGCGCGCGCAGTGGGATTTGGCATGGAACAAGGGCGGGCACGATCACGTCTACGCGGCACCGGGCTATATGTTCGCGCTGGATGAATTTGGCCGGCCCACAGATATCGCGCGGCTGCAAATGGCCGAGATGGAGGCCTGCGCGATCGAGGCGCGCAACAGCGACCAACCGTGGAACTGTCCCGTTCTTCTGCTGGCAGAGCGTGAGCCCGACAACCCCAGCGTGATCCGTTGCCGCGGGGAGGGGATGGGCCCCTTTGTGCTGGATGCCGCCGACCCGCTGAATGCCGGTAGTGCTTGTGGTTTCCGCCTTGAAGGGGACAGCGCCGGTGCCAAGATTACCAGCGTGCAAGTTGATGCCAAAGACCGTAACGATCTGCTGATCACCTGTGACAAGCCTCCGACGGGGGAGGGGCTGACGCTGTGTTACGCCATCGGGGCCGCACCCAGCGACGACGGGATGCCCGCCAATCGCGGGGCGCTGCGCGACGGGTTCTGCTATGCCAGCCGAACCGGAGAGATGTTACACCGTTGGGCGCTGCCAGCCGCGCTGCCGGTGCACTGATGCAAGATTTTACGCCCCTTTATGTCGATATCGACCTGCCCGAAGGTGCCTTGTTGCGCGATGACGCAGCGCAGGCCAGCGTCGTGGACGCCTGTCATCCCAATGATGCGCAGGCGATCTGGTACCACGCCCATGCCCCCGCCATGACCTTCAATGCGCAAAAGGCGATGACCCTATGGGCCGTCGAGAACGGCCTTGGCTCGCCCGCGCGCCCTGTCGATCCGAACGACGACAATGGCACACTGCTGGAGGGCGGCGGGGTGGCATTCACGCGCGGGGTGAACTGCGGCTTTGTCGTTGATGCGGCACTGGTCGAGCAGGACTGCTTCTGCCTTGCCATCCGCGTCACTTCGCCCGACGCAGAGGCGCGTAGCCTCCTGACGGTGAACCCCGACGCCAGCGACAACTACCTGTTTCTCAGCGAAAGCGAGGGCCGCCTGATCTGGCGGGATGATGCGGGTATGGTCGAGGTCTCTATTCCCGCACCGGGTAAGGACTATTGGGTGCTGGCAGGTTTTGACCAAGGGCAGTTGCACCTGACCGCCGCACCGGTCGGGGATGTGTTTCCAATCCCGCAGAAGAGCACCCGACCAAGCGCTGAACTGGCAGCAGAGTTGAACGGTGTGGCCGATCTGTTCATCGGCTGCCGGTCCCACCGCAAGGGAATCCTCAAGACCCTGGGCACATCGGTGGTGCATGACGTGCTGGTCTGGCTTGATCATGGCGCCAGCACGCCCGCCGCCCTTGAACAGGTCGCGCGCGCTTGCCGCTATGCCGAAGCGCCCGGAAACACAGGGGAACGCCCATGAGCTTTACCAGAGCCGACACCGCTGGCGGCAATATCTGTGTCATCTGGATCGATGACATGATCGATATTTTCACGTGGCGAACCGCCTTCGGGCTGCAGATCAGCACGCCCAATATCGACCGCTTCATGTCCGAGGGGACGCGGTTTTCCAACGCCTATGCCACCGTGCCGCTTTGTGCGCCGTGCCGGGCGGAACTGGCGACGGGCTTGTCACCGTTTCGCACGGGGCTGGTCGATCTCAATCGGTTTTGGCGCGATATCTTGCCGCCAACGGCGGGCTGGCAATACGATCTGCGCCGCAACGGGTTCCGCACGTTCACAACGGGCAAGGTCGACAGCAACTACAAACCCATGCCCCATGAATATGCGCGCATCCTCTTTCATGAACAGCCTGAGGCAAAGGATGCGGGGCGGCGATCCAAGGTCAAGAAATACCTCGACAAGGGGCCGGGGATCGCGGGCGTGAACCATCCCGATGACGATGGCAGCCAGGATGACCGCTTCTACGACAATAGGGTGGCGCAGAACGCCATCGACTTTCTGGATCGGGCCGACCCTGCGCGGCGGCACCTGATCCAGCTGGGCTTCAAGCACCCGCATTACAACTTGCAATGCCCCGACCGCTTCTATCAGCAGTATGATCCCGACCAGATTGTCTGGCCCAATTCTGCCGCGCCGGAAGATTACTTTGGCCCGCAGGAGGGCATGGCCGTTTACGAGGCCGCCTATATCGCCAACGGTCCCTGGACCCCGGAGAAGTCGGGCGATCATGCGTGGCGACAGGTTGTGCGCGCCTATTTCGCGGCCATCAGCCATGTGGATGCGGAAATCGGCCGCTTCATGGACGCCTTGCGCGGCTCGGAGCTGGCGCAAAATACCACCGTCCTGTTGCTGTCAGACAATGGGTTCAACCTTGGCACCCACGACAGTTTCCACAAGATGAGCCAGTGGGACAGCGCCGCCCATGTGCCGCTGGGGATCTGGCACGCGGGCATGACGCAGGGCCGCGTGGTCGAGATGCCCGTATCGCTGCATAATGTGCCCAAGACGATCATGGACCTGGCAGGGCTGCCATACCGACCCGACTGGACGTCGGGCCAAAGCCTGCTGCCGCTGATCGATGACAGTTTCGGATCGTATGACGACAGCAAATCTCCGGTGACGAGCGTTTTCGGCACGCTCTCCGTGCGCGCCGCCGATCCCGATCTGAGCCAATACCGCTACTTCCGCTACCCCAACGGCGAAGAGCATATCTATGATCTGGTCGCCGACCCCGGCGAGACGACAAATATCGTGGAAACGGCCCCGCTCGACGTGTTGCGCCGCACTATGGTGGATAATGCGCTCGACCTCGGGCTTGACCTGCGCGGGTTCGAGAACCCGCAGCGCGGGGTCAATGCGATGATGGCGCTGGACGGCTCTGTAGTGCTGGCGGGGGGCACGGCGGATAATGATTATTGGGCCTATGGGGCCAATGCCGAAAAGATTTCGGAAGATGAAGACGGCGGCAATGACACGTTGTGGTATATGGCGGGGCCAGATGACTATGTGCTACATATGCCCGCCTATATCGAGAATATCCGCATCGCCACTGTCGTCGCCCGGGAAGAGCAAGACCCCTCGAAGGGCAAGCCCATTGCGGTTGTGGCGCATCCCGATACCCCGATGAACTTCGAAACCTCCGAAAGGGTCGCGGTGAACGTCCAAGGAAGCCGCGGGGCCGATGTGATGATCGGTGCAAAATACGCGGGCGCGACCTTCTATGGCGGTGCCGGCGACGATATGTTGATCGCCAAATCAGGGCGCGGCAAGGATGTGCATCTGTTCTACGGCGGCGCGGGCAATGACACGCTGATCGGCGGCAATGGGCGCGACATCCTCGACGGGGGCGCGGGCAACGACGTGATCCGTGGCGGGGCAGGGCGCAGCAAGATCTACGGCGGGCCGGGCAATGACGATATTTCCGACGGCGACGGCGGGTCCGAAATCCACACCGGCCCCGGCCGTAACCGCGTGAAATCCGCAGGCGGGGATGATACGATCTATATCGGCAGCGGATATAACACGATTGAACCCGGCAAGGGGCGTGCGACCTTCCACGTGGCCTATGGCGGCGTGACGACACTTACCGGATGGGAGGACGACTATACGCTCGACCTATCCGACTGGCCGGCCGCCCCGACCATCATAATCGACGAAGGCCGTGGTGCGGAACTGAGGCTCGGCGTCGCCGTCGTGCGGATCAACGCCGCCGTCAGCGCCAGTCAATTACAGTCGCAAATCCAGCAAAGCCGATGAAAGCGCTGTCGCCCGGCGAAAGCCCGGGGCGACAGCGGATGTCTTAGGCGCTGCGCAGCCCCAGAATATCGCGCGCCTGCTGCCAGGTCGCCACGGGGCGTTCGTATTTCTCGCATAGATCCGCCGCGCGTTTGATCAGCGCCGCGTTGGATGGGGCGAGCGTGTTACGGTCCAGACGCACGTTGTCTTCCAGGCCGGCCCGCGTGTGACCGCCCGCTGCAATCGCCCATTCGTTCACGACGATCTGGTTCGGCCCAATCCCTGCGGCACACCACGCGGCCTCGGGCGCGCGGGCCTTCAACTGCGCGACGTAGAAGTCAAAAACCTCTTTATCCGCTGGCATGGCGTTTTTCACCCCCATGACGAATTGCACATAAAGCCGCCCGAACAGCTTGCCGTCCTTGTGATGCTGGATCGCCTGCAGGATGTGGCTCAGATCGAAGGCTTCGATCTCGGGCACAACCTCATGGGCGCGCATTTCGGACGCCAGCCAATCCACCAGATCCGGCGGGTTCTCGTAGACGCGGGTGGGAAAGTTGTTCGACCCCACCGACAGGGAGGCCATATCGGGCCGCAGTGACAGCATGCCGCCGCGCGCCTTGCCCGCACCTGACCGCCCGCCGGTCGAGAACTGGATGATCATCCCGGGGCAGTGTTTCTCCAGCCCCTCTTTCAACCGCGCAAATTTCTCTGGGTCAGAGGAGGGCGTCTCGTCTTCATTGCGCACATGGGCGTGGCAGATGCTTGCCCCGGCTTCAAAGGCTTCATGCGTGCTTTCAATCTGCTCGGTGATCGTGACGGGTACGGCGGGATTGGCGGCTTTGGTCGGTACGCTGCCGGTGATGGCAACGCAAAGAATGCATGGATCAGACATCTAGGAACACTGTTTCTTTCTCGCCCTGAAGGTAAATATCAAACCGATAGACGCCATCGGTTTCTTTCTCCGCGATCAGGGTCGCAACGCGGTTTTGATGTTCAATACGGGTCAGCAGCGGGTCGGCGCTGTTATCGGCATCGGGGAAATACATACGTGTATTCAAGCCGATATTGATCCCGCGCGCGACGATCCACAAGCTGATATGCGGGGCCATCATACGCCCGTCGGGAAAGGGCACGGCACCGGGGCGGATGGTGTCGAACTGCCATTCGCCGGTGTCATAATCGCCCGCCTGGCGGCCCCATCCGGTAAAGTTCGGATCGGCGGCACCACGGGGGTCGTTGCCCGGATAGAGCCCCGCCGCATCGGCCTGCCAGATCTCGACCAGCGCGTCTTTCAGCGGCGTGCCGGTGCCGTCATAGATCGTGCCCTTCACCGTGATCCGTTCGCCTTTGGTCTCGGCATTGACCATATGCGCGCCCAGATCCTCGGGGTAGACGCCGGTGATGTCGCAAAAATTCGGCACGCAGCCGATATGCACATAGGGCCCTGCGGTCTGCGACGGGCTTTCTTTCAACTGGGTCAGCTCTTGCATCAGTTCCCCTCCATCCGGTTTTCAAACATGGTGGACCGGTGCCCCCTGAGCACGATGTCGAATTTATAGGCCCGCGCATCCATAGGCACGGTATTGTCCATGTCCAACGGCGCGATCAACTGCTCTACCGCGGCGCGCGACGGGATCGTCTGTACGATGGGGCATTTCCAGATCAGCGGGTCACCCTCAAAATACATCTGCGTGATCAAGCGCTGCGCAAAACCCTGTCCGAAAACGGAAAAGTGGATATGCGCAGGGCGCCAGTCATTCACCCCATTGGGCCAGGGGTAGGCACCCGGTTTGACCGTGCGCAGGCTATAGCCGCCGTTCTCATCGGTCACAGTGCGGCCACACCCACCAAAATTGGGGTCGAGCGGGGCCAGATATCCCTCTTTCTTGTGGCGATAGCGCCCGCCCGCATTGGCTTGCCAGAATTCAAGCAACACACCAGGCACACCGCGCCCGTTCTGGTCGAGCACACGACCATGCACGATGATCCGCTGGCCAATCGCCATCTCGCCCTCGGCGGCGTAGTTGAGGATCAGGTCATTATCCAGCGCCCCCAACATATTGTGGCCAAAGACCGGGCCGGTCTGCTCGCTCAGCGTGGTATTCATCGAGATCAGCGCCTTTTGCGGCGACCGCACCACCGATGTCTTATAGGCCGGTGCCAGCGCGGGCGGGTGCCAGCTCCGGTCACGGTGAAAGAACGCTCCGTTCTGATCGGTCATTCGGCGGCTTCCATTTCCTGATAGGTCTGTTTGGCGAGCTTAAGCGCATGGTTCGCCTTTGGCACCCCCGCGTAAATGGCAACATGCTGGAACGCCTCGATCACATCGGATTTGCTGGCACCGGTATTGGCGGTGGCGCGGATGTGCATGGGGATTTCCTCGAAATTGCCGGTCGCCGCCAGCAGTGCCAGCGTCAGCATCGACCGTTCGCGGCGGCTGATCTTGTCGCTGGCCCAGACGGTGCCCCAGGCCGCTTCGGTGATCAGACTTTGGAACGGCGCGTCCAGCTCGGTCTTGGCGGCTTCGGCGCGGTCCACATGGGCATCGCCCAAAACGGCGCGGCGGGTGGTCATACCGATCTCGGTTCGGTCGGCCATGTTCTTCTCCTCGGTCACGGTGGGTGTTCATTGTCGCGCTGCCGATTGGACAGGAAAAACACGCGGCGCGCAAACGCATATCCGCCCTTCCAAATGGATGAAAATCCCGGGGGAGGGGCCGCAAAGCGGTGCCGGGGGCAGCGCCCCCTTATGCCTGTCCGGCCTCCCCCTGACCTTGACATCGCAGCGCTTTTTCGTCCTTTTGGCCGAAACAGCAAAAGGACGCTTCTTATGATGAAAACACGCGCCGCCGTCGCCGTTGCCGCAGGGCAACCGCTTGAAGTGATGGACGTAAATCTCGAAGGCCCCAAGCGGGGTGAAGTCCTGATCGAAATCAAGGCCACCGGCCTGTGCCACACCGATGAATTCACCCGTTCGGGCGACGACCCCGAAGGGATTTTCCCGGCCATTCTGGGCCACGAGGGCGCAGGCGTCGTGCTTGAAGTCGGCGAGGGCGTCACCACGCTCGAGGTCGGCGATCACGTGATCCCGCTTTACACGCCCGAATGCCGCGAGTGTGAATATTGCCTATCGGGTAAAACCAACCTCTGTCAGGCGATCCGCGTGACCCAAGGCCAGGGGCTGCTGCCCGATGGCACCACGCGGTTCTCGATGATGGATGGCACGCCGATCCACCACTACATGGGCTGTTCGACCTTCGCCAATCACACGGTCATCCCTGAGATCGCCCTTGCCAAGGTCCGCAAGGACGCGCCCTTTGACAAGATCTGCTATATCGGCTGCGGTGTGACCACGGGCATCGGCGCGGTGATCAACACCGCCAAGGTGGAGATCGGCGCGCGCTGCGTGGTCTTTGGCCTGGGCGGCATCGGGCTGAACGTCATTCAGGGCCTGCGCATGGCGGGGGCCGACCAGATCGTCGGCGTCGATCTGAACGACGACAAGGAAGAGACAGGCCGCTACTTCGGCATGACCGACTTTGTGAACCCCACCAAGGTCGAGGGCGATATGGTCGCGCATTTGGTCGAACTGACCAAAGGCGGTGCGGATTACACCTTTGATGCCACAGGCAATACCAAGGTCATGCGGCAGGCGCTTGAAGCCGCGCATAAGGGCTGGGGGGAGTCGATCATTATCGGTGTCGCACCGGCGGGGGCCGAAATCTCGACCCGTCCGTTCCAGCTGGTCACGGGCCGCGTCTGGAAAGGCACGGCATTCGGCGGGGCCAAGGGCCGCACCGATGTGCCCAAGATCGTGGATTGGTACATGAACGGCAAGATCGAGATCGACCCGATGATCACCCACAAGCTGACGCTGGACCAGATCAACGAAGGGTTCGAATTGATGCACAAAGGTGAATCCATTCGCGCCGTCGTTGAATTCTAGGCGCGAATTCGTAAAACTTGCGACAAACGCCGTCCTCACGGGGGCGGCGTTTTATGTTTTCTGAAACCCCTCGTGACACGATGTTTTGACGTGAGGGCACGAAGGGCTGCGGGACAGATTGGGTTTACCACCCCGATCCCGCTAGTATTTATAGAGTGAACGTCGGGAGACAAGGCATGAAACTTACAGTGAATGGCGTGACCCATGATGTGGACGTCGAGGAAGACATGCCCATGCTCTGGGTCTTGCGCGACGTTCTGGGGATCACCGGCCCGAAATACGGCTGCGGGATCGCGCAATGCGGGGCCTGCACCGTGCATATGGACGGGATCGCGGTCCGGTCGTGCCAGTTGGCTGCGGGCGATGTCGAGGGCGAGATTACCACCATCGAAGGGTTGGGCTCTCCGGCGGTGCGCCATGCGGTGCAGGAGGCCTGGATCGACCTGCAGGTCGCGCAATGCGGCTACTGTCAATCGGGGCAGATCATGCAGGCGGCCTCTTTTCTTGAGCTGAACCCGACCCCTACGGATGACCAGATTGACGCCGCGATGAGCGGGAACCTCTGTCGATGCGGCACCTATCCCCGTATTCGCGAGGCGGTGAAATCCGCCGCGATCAAGCTGAAGGCGGTGTGATATGGGACGTGTGAAAACAATTGCGCGCCGCAGCTTCCTGATCGGCTCTGCCGCTGTTGCAGGCGGCGTCGTCTTTGGCACCTATCTTTACAAACGCGAGGGGGAGAACCCGCTGCTCGACGGGTTGAAACCCGGCGAAACCGCGATCACCCCCTACGTTAAAATCGACGCTCAAGGGATCACGCTGATCACGCCGCGCGCGGATGTGGGGCAGGGCGCGTGGTCGATGCAGGCGCATATGATCGCCGAAGAGCTCGACATTGACCCGCGCAGCGCCAAGCTGTCGCCCGGTCCGGCGGATGCGATTTATTACAACGGCGTTGTCGGGGCAGAGGCGCTGCCGATTGCCGCGACCTCTGACACGATGCTGGCACGCGGCGGGCGCGGTGCGGTCGATGTCATGGGCAAGCTGATGGGGCTGCATATCACCGGCGGCTCGTCCACTGTGCCGGATATGTATGACCGCCTGCGCATGGCCGGTGCCGTCGCACGCGAGACGCTGATCAAGGCCGCGATGAAGCAGACCGGCCTGCCGCGCGACCAACTGGGGACAGAGAACGGCTGCATCGTGCTGCCCGATGGGTTGAAGATCGAATACATCGACCTTGCCAGCATCGCCGCCGAGATCGAGCCGGTACAGGATGTCACCCTGCGTGATCCGTCGGAATGGCGCTATCTGACCAAGCCGCAGAAGCGGACCGATATCGTGGCGAAATCCACCGGTCGGCAGATCTACGGCATCGACATGCAGATGGACGGTATGGTGATCGCCACGACCCGCACCAATCCGGCGATTGGCGGCGGGCTGAACGGGTTTGACGCCGAGGCCGCACGCCAGATGCGCGGGGTCAGCGCGGTCTTGCCCATCACCGGCGGCATCGCTGTGGTGGCGGATAACACATGGCGCGCGTTTCAGGCGGCGCAGGCGGTTGAATGTGACTGGGGCCCTTCGCCCTATATCGGTGACAGCGCCGACCAGTTTGCCGCTGTGGCGGCCTCTTTCACCAACGATCACCGCGACAGCCGGTTCAAGGATGAAGGCGATGTAGAAGAGGCGTTGCAAGATGCCTCGGTCGTCGAGGCGGAATACCGCATCCCCTATCTGGCCCATGCGCCGATGGAACCGATGAGCGTCGTGGTCAAGCTGACCGAGGGGCGGCTGGATATCTGGACCGGCACGCAAATCCCCCGTTTCGTCAAGGCGAATATGGCGCGGCTGACAGGGTTGGACGGTGATGACATCCACGTGCATGTGCTGATGTCCGGTGGCAGCTTTGGCCGGCGCCTTGAGGATGATTATATCGCCCAAGCGGTCGAGATCGCGATGCAGATGCCTGACACGCCGATCAAGATGATCTGGCAACGCGAGGAAGACTTCACCCATGATTTCCCCCGCCCGCTGGCCATTGCGCGCGGGCGCGGTGCTGTGGCGGATGCCGGTATCGCAGCGTTTGATCTGTCGATCGCCGCCCCCTCGGTCGCTGAATCCTCGCTCGCAAGGTTGAACCAGCCCGCCTTCGGCCCTGATGTGGCGATTGTCGCGGGGGCGTGGGACCAGCCGTTCCAGATCCCCAACTACCGCGTCACCGGCTACCGCACGCCAGCGATGGTGCCCATCAGCTCTTGGCGGTCGGTCGGGGCGTCGGGCAACGGGTTCATGCACGAAAGCTTCATGGACGAGATGTGCCACGCCGCGGGTGCAGATCCGTTGCAAGAGCGGCTGCGCCTGTGTTGGCACGACGCATCGCGCAAGGTGCTGGAGGCCGTGGGCGAGATGTCGGAATGGGGCAGCGATCTGGGGCCGAACCGGGGGCGGGGGCTGGCGTTTACGCTGGCCTTTGGCGTGCCCGTGGCCGAGGTGGTCGAGGTCACCAACACCCCCGACGGCATCCGTATCGACAAGGTGTTCGTCGCCGCCGATGTGGGCCGCGTGCTTGACCCCGTGAACTTTGAGGCGCAGCTGCAAGGCGGTGTGATCTTTGGCCTGGGCCACGCGATGAACTGCGAGCTGACCTATCGCGACGGCGTGGCAGAGCAGGATAACTACCACGCCTTTGAGGGGATGCGCCTGCACCAGACGCCTTTGATCATGGTGCGCGGGCTTGAGAATGGCGACAAGATCAGGGGTATCGGTGAACCCGCCGTCCCCCCCGCAGCACCCGCTTTGGCCAATGCGATCTTTGCCGCGACGGGGCAGCGTATCCGCGAACTGCCGCTGTCCAAGTCGATCGATTTTGTATGACCTCCCTTCGCGGGGCGATCACCGGCGGGATCATTGCACTGGTCTGCGCGGGCGGTGCTTTTGCGCAAGAAGCACCTGATCGCGCGGCGGCGCTGGCGGCGTGGGATGATATCCACACGGTCGTTTCGCATCCGCGCTGTACCAATTGCCACGTGGGCCCCGCTGGCGTGCCGCTCTGGGAGGGGTTGGGCCACGAGGAGGCTGCCGACCAAGCGCCCGTGCACGGCATGAACATCCTTGCCGACGAAAGCCGCATCGGGGCCGAGACGATGCCTTGCCGTACCTGTCACATCAGCGCCGCGTCGGAAAACAACGTCCCCCACGCGCCACCGATGATTGCGGACGCATGGCGGCTTCCCCCGATAGAGATGGCGTGGAAAGGCAAGACCAGCGCCGAGATATGTGTGCAACTGCGTGACCCCGACAGCAACGGTGCCTTTACGCCCGAAGACCTGTCCGATCACCTGCGAACGTCGGCCTTTGTGGCATGGGGCTTTGATCCCGGCGCAGGGCGCGCGGCGGCCCCCGGTAGCATCCCCAAGATGCAGGAGGCGCTGGCGATCTGGGTGGCAGGCGGCACGCCCTGTGCGGGCGATCCGCACCCCTAGTCAGCCCTTGAACAGATCCGCATAGGTTTCGCGCAGCAGGTTCTTTTGCACCTTGCCCATCGTATTGCGGGGCAGGGCATCAACCACCACCAGCTTGCGCGGACATTTGAACCGCGCCAGCGATTGCGCGACGGTCTGCGACAGCGCCTCCAGGTCCAGATCACGGCTGCCATCGGCGACCAGCACACCAACCGGTGCCTCGCCCAGATCCCCATGAGCCACGCCGATCACGGCGCTTTCCAGCACGCCGGGTTGATCGTCCAGCACCTGTTCGACCTCTTTGGGATAGATGTTATAGCCGCCGGATATGATCAGATCCTTGCCGCGCCCGACGATCTGCACATAGCCGTCTTCGTCAATCAGCCCCAGATCACCGGTGATAAAGAATCCGTCCGCGCGCAGTTCAGCGGCGGTTTTTTCGGGCATCTGCCAATAGCCTTGGAAAACATTCGGCCCGCGGACCTCGACGACGCCGATCTCTCCCTGTGGTAGGGTTTCGCCAGTATCGGGGTCGCAAATCTTGAGCTCGACCCCCGGCAGGGGCGTGCCGACAGTCCCGCCGCGCCGCGGCCCGTCATAGGGGTTCGACGTGTTCATATTGGTTTCCGTCATCCCGTAGCGTTCCAGAATACGGTGGCCTGTGCGTTCCTCGAACTGCTTGTGCGTCTCGGCCAGCAAGGGGGCAGAGCCCGAGATGAACAGACGCATATGCGCCGTCAATCCGGCGGTGAAGTCATCAGAGCCCAGCAAACGGGTGTAGAAGGTCGGCACGCCCATCAACGCGGTGGCCTGCGGCATGAAACGGATCAACTGATCGATATCGAGCTTGGGCAGGAACACCATCGCGCCACCGCTAAGCAGCATGATATTGGTCGCCACGAACAGCCCGTGTGTGTGGAAAATCGGCAGCGCATGCAGCAGCACATCGGCCTTGGTAAATTGCCAGACATCAACCAGCGTTTCGGCGTTGCTCAGCAGGTTTCGCTGGCTCAGCATCGCGCCTTTTGATCGGCCCGTGGTGCCCGAGGTATAGAGGAAGGCGGCCAGATCCTCGGCCGTTCGGTCGACGGTATCGAAGGTGTCGGGCAGGGTGGCCGCCAGATCGCGCAGCGTGCCGCGGCCGGTGTTGTCCATCGTCTCTACCGCAGCACCGGCGGCGGCAGCGACCGGCGTGAGTTCGGGAACATCGGCGGGATCGCAAACCAGCAGACGCGCGCCCGAGTTGCCGACGAAATAATCCACCTCGGACGCGGTGTAGCCGGGGTTGAGCGGCAAGAACACCAGCCCTGCCTGTACGCAAGCGGCATAAAGCGCCAGCGCATCCGGCGATTTGCCGACCTGCACCGCGACACGGTCGCCCGCTGTCAGCCCCTTGTCCGAAAACGCATTGGCATAGCGCGCGGCAGACCGGATGAATTGGTCATGGCTGATGGTGCGCCCGTCCGGCAGGATCAGGAACGGCGTGTTTTGCCCGATGTGGCGACCGAATAAAGCGTCGTAAAGCGGGTTGGGCATCGTCGTCTCCTTCTGACCTTTGGTAGCGCGGAATTTGCGCCATCGGCAGGGCCAGGTAAAGGGCGGCAAATGGCGCATTTTGATCTTTGCTGCATTTCGCGCGTGCAGACGGCCTTGACGACCCGCAACGTATGACTTACCCCTCCTCCCGTAGCGCGGGCGTTGTGTAATGGTAAGACCTCTGCCTTCCACGCAGAAGACGCGGGTTCGATTCCCGCCGCCCGCTCCACTCCTTTCCCGACATCCTTTTGATTTTGACTATTTGCGCTGGATCAATGCGCTTTTGTCGCAAGCGCCCTAGGGGTGCAGCCCTTGACCCCGCGCGATGTGCGGGCGATGACACGGCAGCACTCCAAAGGATATCTCATGGCACGTACCCCGACGCCCGGCCCCGGCACCGAAGAACGCGAAAAATCGCGTGAGTTGGGGGCCCTGCGCGCGCTGCTGCCGTTTCTTGCGCCCTATCGCGGATTGATGATCGCGGCCATTCTGGCGCTGGTCCTCACGGCGATGATCTCTTTGACGCTGCCGCTGGCCGTGCGCCGCGTGATCGATAACTTCGGCACCGGCGAGGCCGAACTGCTGGACCAGTACTTCGTCGCCGCCCTGATCATCGCGGCCCTTCTGGCCGTGGGCACGGGGCTGCGCTATGCGCTGGTGACGCGTTTTGGCGAACGGGTCGTTGCCGATATCCGCAAGGCGGTGTTCGATCGCGTGATCTCGATGAGCCCGGCGTTCTACGAGAACCTGATGACCGGCGAGGTGCTGAGCCGGATCACCACGGACACCACGCTGATCCTGTCGGTGATCGGGTCGTCCGTGTCCATCGCGCTGCGCAATATGCTGATCGTGACCGGTGGGCTGGTGCTGATGTTGTTCACCTCGGCCAAGCTGACGGCGATGGTGTTGTTGATCGTACCGGCGGTAATTGTGCCGATCCTTGTTCTGGGGCGGCGCTTGCGGGTGCTGAGCCGTGAAAATCAGGACTGGATCGCGGCAAGCTCGGGCAATGCGTCCGAGAGTTTGGGCGCGGTGCAGACCGTGCAGGCCTTTACCAACGAGGCCGCCAGCCAATCGCAATTCGCACAGATGACCGAAGCGTCCTATGACGCGGCGCAGCGTCGGATCAAGACCCGCGCGCTGATGACGATTATTGTGATCTTTCTGGTATTTGCCGGCGTCGTGGGCGTTTTGTGGATGGGCGCGCGGGATGTGCGTGCCGACCAGATGACCCCCGGTGCCTTGGTGCAATTCGTGATCTATGCCGTGATGGTGGCAGGCGGGGTCGCGGCGCTGTCCGAGATCTGGGGTGAACTTCAACGCGCCGCCGGTGCCACCGAACGTCTGGTAGAGCTATTGCGGACCGAAGACACCGTGCAAGACCCCGCTGCGGCCATCGCCTTGCCCAGCCCTGTCGCCGGTCGGATTGGCTTTGAGGACGTGCATTTCAGATACCCTGCGCGCCCCGATGTGCAGGCACTGGACGGGGTCAACCTGTCGATCAACCCCGGTGAAACGGTCGCGTTCGTCGGGCCCTCGGGTGCAGGCAAAACCACGATCATCCAGTTGATTCTGCGGTTCTATGATCCTGCTTCGGGACGGATCACCCTTGACGGGGTCGATCTGCGCGATGTCTCGCGTGCGGCCTTCCGCCGGTCGGTCGCCTTGGTGCCGCAAGACCCGGTGATCTTCGCCGCCTCTGCCCGCGAGAACATCCGCTTTGGCCGCCCCGACGCCACAGACGCCGAGATTGACGCCGCCGCCGAGGCCGCCGCCGCCCACGGGTTCATCAGCGCATTGCCCGACGGCTACGACAGCTATCTGGGCGAACGCGGGGTGATGCTGTCGGGCGGGCAAAAGCAGCGTATCGCCATCGCCCGCGCCATCTTGCGCGACGCGCCGGTGCTGCTGCTGGACGAAGCCACAAGCGCCTTGGATGCCGAAAGCGAACGCGCCGTGCAGGCCGCCGTGGATCGGTTGAGCGCGGATCGCACCACCCTGATCGTCGCGCACCGTTTGGCGACGGTGAAAAAGGCCGACCGCATTGTCGTGCTGGAAGCAGGGCGGATCGTCGATATGGGCACCCATGACGAGCTGGTCACCAAGGGGGGGCTTTATGCGCGCCTGGCGCGGCTGCAATTCACCGATGGGCGCGCGGACGTATAAAAAACCTTGTGAATTTTACGGTTAAATGGAAACAATCACACCCGAATGGATCCAGAAGGAGAACAACATGGGTTTGTGGAGTTTCGTAAAAGACGCCGGCAAGAAAGTGTTTGGCGGCGGTGATGATACCGAAGTCACCGGAGCCGCGCTTCAGGATGAATTGAAAGACCTCGGGCTTGATGCCGAAGGGCTCGATATTTCTGTCGAAGGCGACAAGGTCAAGGTTTCGGGCAAGGCGGCGAGCCAAGAGATGAAAGAAAAGGTCATTCTGGCCGTGGGGAACGTCGAAGGCGTTGCCGAGGTCGAAGAAGACATGGACGGCGGCGAGGGGGACGGCACCTTCCACACCGTTGAAAAGGGCGACACGCTTTGGGCCATCGCGGCCAAGACCCTTGGCAATGGCGCGCGCTATGAAGAAATCTTTGAAGCGAATAAACCCATGCTGACCCACCCCGATAAAATCTATCCCGGTCAGATGCTGCGTATTCCTGCCAAGTAAACGCACCACACATAAGGGGTGCGCCACGCGCTTTTACCCCATAAAAGAGAGCGGCAGGCGGCGTCTGCCGCTCTTTTTCAAGCCTTCCGTTGGGTCAGTGGGCTTGAACGCAGCGTTTGAGCGCCTGCAAATGCTTGCGAAAGCTGGAATTAGCAATCATCTTTGACAACAGGGAATAACGGGATGCGGGCAAACCGCACCACTAAGGGAGGAAAATAATGTCATTTGCCGGTGTAGAAGACCGTAACGCAATCGAAGCAGAAATGCCGTGGGCTGACCGCGACGTGCCCAAAACACTTTGGAGCATGTTGAGCGAAACCGCCGGAAAGTTTCCAAGCCACGACGCAATCAGCTACCAGATTTTCTCTGGGCCGAAAGATCACGCGGAAACCCTAAGCTGGTCGCAGCTGCGGGGGCAGGTGGGTCGTGCGGCCAATCTGTTCCGGTCGCTGGGTGTGGGGCCGACCGATGTGGTCGCCTATGTCCTGCCAAACTGTAACGAGACGGTCATCACGCTTCTGGGCGGTGCCGTCGCAGGGATCGCAAACCCCATCAACCCGCTGCTTGAGGCAGAGCAGATCGGATCGATCCTGCGTGAAACCAATGCCAAGGTCGTTGTGACCCTGCGGCCTTTCCCCAAGACGGATGTGGCCGAGAAAACCGCCGAGGCGGTCAAGCTGGCACCGAATGTCACGACCGTGCTCGAAGTGGATCTGTGCCGCTATCTGACCGCGCCAAAGTCGTGGATCGTGCCGCTGATCCGTCCGAAGCTGAAGGTCACCAATCAGGCGACCTACAAGAATTTCAATTCCGAAATCGCCAAGCAACCGGCCGAGCTGACATTCGACGATCCGCAAGAGGATCGCGTCGCCTTCTACTTCCACACCGGGGGGACAACGGGCATGCCCAAAGTGGCACAGCACAAGTATTCCGGCATGGTCTATAACGGTTGGCTGGGACACACGCTGCTATATACGGAAAACGACAACATCATGTGTCCGCTGCCGTTGTTCCACGTTTTCGCCTGCCACGTGATCCTTATGGCTGCCGTGAAATCTGGTGCGCATGTGGTTTTCCCGACGCCTCAGGGCTATCGCGGGGACGGGGTCTTCGACAACTTCTGGAAGCTGGTCGAACGCTGGAAAATCACCTTTATCATCACTGTGCCTACGGCGATTTCCGCCAAGATGCAGCGCCCGATCAACGCTGATATTTCGACCGTGAAAACCGCCTTCTCCGGCTCGGCACCATTGCCGCTGGAACTATTCCGCCGCTTTGAAAAGGCCACCGGCATCACGCTGATCGAAGGCTACGGCCTGACAGAGGCGACCTGCCTTGTGTCGTCGAACCCGACGGACGGCGTGCGCAAGGTGGGCAGCATCGGCATCACCTTCCCCTATACGGATGTGAAGATCGTCAAAAGCACCAGCGACGGGCTGGTCGAGGCGGAGGTCGACGAGATCGGCGAGATCTGTATCTCGAACCCCGGCGTCTATGCGGGCAATACCTATACCGAAGCCGATAAGAACAAGGATCTCTACTATCAGGGCACGCACCTGCGGACAGGGGATCTGGGCCGTATCGACAGCGACAAATACCTCTGGATTACGGGCCGCGCCAAAGACCTGATCATCCGTGGCGGTCACAACATCGACCCCGCCGAGATCGAAGAGGCGCTTCTGGGTCACGAGGCGGTCGCCTTTGCCGGTGCCATTGGCCAGCCGGATGCCCACGCGGGCGAGGTGCCTTGCGCCTTTGTCGAACTGGTCGCAGGTGCGTCGATCACCGAAGCCGAACTGCTGGAGTTCTGCAAAGAGCACGTGCAGGAACGCGCGGCGCAGCCCAAGCACATGACCATCATGAGCGAACTGCCCAAAACCGCCGTCGGTAAGATCTTTAAGCCCGACCTGCGCAAAAACGCGATCACGCGCGTCTATGACGAGACGTTGGAAGCCGCCGGTCTGCCCGCGCGTGTTGCCTCTGTCACCGATGACAAGAAACGCGGTCTGGTTGCGCAAATCGCCATGAATGGCGCAAGCGAGGCTGATGTCGGCGCGTCGCTGGACGTCTTTACCTTCGGTTGGGAGGCCGCGTGATCCAACCCGACTACCGCGTTCTACTGGATGAGGAAATCTGGGCCTATATGGACCGCTCGGACAGTTTCTATCCACCGGACGCGGTGTCACTCACCATCGACCAGCAGCGCGCTGTCTATAACCGGATGTGCGCTGCTTTTCACCAACCCCACCCTGATGGGGTCCGCACATGGGACGTGGCCTTCGGCGGCGTCCCATGTCGCGTTTACGAGGCCGAGACATCTGATATCACGGTCGTCTACTATCACGGCGGCGGGTTTGTTGTTGGCGGGCTCGAAAGTCACGATGATGTCTGCGCCGAAATTTGCGCCGCGACCGGCTACCGTGTGATCTCTGTCGACTACGTGCTCGCCCCCGAGGTCGTCTTTCCAGCTTGCTTCAACGACGCATGGGCCGCGTTTCAGGCGATTGCAGCCGCATATGACGGCAGGGTTGTATTGGCGGGGGACAGTGCGGGCGGCAATCTTGCTGCCGCCGTCGCCCATACCGCGCGAGGATCTTTTCAGGGGCGCATAGCGGGTCAGGTTCTGATCTATCCCGGACTGGGCGGAGATCGCAGCAAGGGCAGCTATATCACCCACGCCAACGCGCCGCAGCTGACGGTTGCGGATATGGAGTTTTACCAGCAGGTGCGGTCCGGTGGGGCACCGCCTGTGGACGATCCACGCTACGCGCCGCTGCACGATACCGATTTTACCGACCTGCCGCCTACGGTGATCCTCACGGTCGCCTGTGACCCGCTGTCGAGCGATGGGGAAGCCTATGCCGCCGCGATCAACGGGGCAGGCGGGCAGGCCCATTGGCACGAGGCCGCGGGCCTTGTCCACGGCTGTCTGCGCGCGCGGGTGATGTCACGCAAGGCGGCGGCGTTCTTTGATCAAGTGACAGCGGCGATCGGCGCTGTGGGGGCAGGGAAGTGGCCTGCGATCAGCACGGGCTAAGAAACGGCATCATTTCAGGAAAGACTGCGCCTTCATCGTATCGGCCACAGGCGCACCCAACCGGCCAAGGATCGTCGGCGCGAGCTGCAGCTGGTCGATCACCGTATCCTCCGACGGCCCTTCGGCATCGCCAAAGTAATACAGCGCGGTTTCCTGCTGCAACGCACTGCGTCCGCCGTGATGGCCGCGTTCGTCTTGCCCGTGATCTGCTGTGACGATCACCTCATACCCCAGGGCGCGCCATTTCGGGATGAAGGGGGCCAGCATCTCGTCCATGACGGCGCAGGCGTGGTCCATTTCCTGACAGTCGTGGAAGAAACGATGCCCCATGCTGTCCAGCGTGCAGGTGTGCAGCATTCCGTAGTTCAGCCCGAACCGCAGCGCCAGATTGGTGAGGGAGCCAAACAGATCCACATCCGAAGGGGTCATCTGGTTCACCAGCCCGTAGCCGGTCATCGTGTGAAACCGCCCGTGGTTGATCGTGTCGCTTTCAGGTTCGTCGTATTCCACATCGCGCACATAGTCGAAGGGGTGGCGGTTGAAGAATTGCGACCAGAAAGAATGGGCCACGGCCCCTGTCACACCGCCCGCCGCACGGGTCTGGGCGAAGACGTCCTTGTGCTTTAGCCGGAACACATTGCCGTTGCCGGTACAGCCATGTTCAGCCGGTGCCACACCCGTGTGGATCGAGGCATAGCAGGAGGCAGAGATTGACGGCAGCACCGCACGGTGGGTCCAGACCCGCGCCTCGCCACTATCGACCCAGCCTTCCAGATTGCCGAACAGCCGACGGAAATTGCGGTAGGGCACACCGTCTAGGATGATCAAAAGCAGCTTGTTCTTCATGTCGATACCTCTTCGGCGGGCCACAGCGCTTGTATTTGTCCGATACAAACCGCCTCGTTGCCCACAGGCTTAATTGCCAGCACTTTCCATTTTGCGATGTGCGATGGTTTCGTCCAGCCAGCCGATCTTCATCTCGGGGACAGAGCTCAGCAGCAGGTCGGTATAATCGTCAAAGGGCGGTGACAGCACCTGACTTTTGGTGCCATACCGCACCACTTCACCCTGATACATCACAGCGATACTGTCTGCGATGGCTTTTACCGTCGCGAGGTCATGGGTGATGAACAGATAGGCGACATCCTCGATCTTTTGCAGGTTCAACAGCAGCTTGAGGATGCCATCTGCCACCAGCGGGTCCAGCGCGCTTGTCACCTCGTCGCAGATGATCAGCTTGGGCTTGGCGGCCAGCGCACGGGCGATGCAGACACGTTGTTTCTGCCCGCCCGACAGCTCTGCGGGATAGCGGTCCTGAAACCCGTCGCCCAGTTCGATCTCGTCCAGCAGTTCCTGAATACGCTTCTGCTTTGCCTTGCCTTTCAGCCCGAAATAAAACTCGAGCGGGCGACCGATGATGGTGCCCACGGTCTGGCGCGGGTTCATCGCGGTATCGGCCATCTGGTAGATCATCTGCATCTCGCGCAGGTCTTCGATGGGGCGTTGCGCCAGGGCGGGGGCAAGCTCGCGCCCGTCAAAGGTGATCGTCCCGTCGCTTGGGGGCAGCAGGCCGGTGATCACGCGGGCCAGTGTGGATTTGCCCGAGCCGGATTCCCCCACGACAGCCAAGGTCTGGCCCGGGTGAATATCGACGTTGATCTTCTTGAGCACATCAAAATCCGTGCCGGCATAGCGGGCGGTGACGTTTTCGACCCGCAGAACAGGGGTATCGGTCGGTGTCTTTTCCTCGTGGCGGATCGACCGGACTGAAACCAGCGCCTTGGTGTAATCTTCCTTGGGCGCGTTGATGATCTGATCAACGGTGCCGTATTCGACCATATCCCCTTGTTGCAGCACCATAATATGATCGCTGACCTGTGCCACAACCGCGAGGTCATGGGTGATATAGAGCGCGGCAACGCCGGTGGCGGCGATGGCTTCTTTGATGGCGGCCAGCACGTCGATCTGCGTGGTCACATCCAGTGCCGTGGTGGGTTCGTCAAAGACCACCAGATCGGGCTGCGGACACAGTGCCAGCGCGGTCATGCAGCGCTGCAACTGCCCGCCAGACACTTGGTGCGGGTAGCGGTTGCCGATGGTTTCAGGGTCCGGCAGACCAAGCTTGCGGAACAGATCAACCGCGCGTTCCTCGGCCTCGGCCTTGGTGAACTTGTTCCGATAGATCGCGGCTTCGGTCACCTGATCCATGATCTTTTTCGCGGGGTTGAAAGACGCCGCGGCGGATTGCGAGACATAGGTCACCTCGGCGCCGCGCAGGCGGCGCACGGCGCGTAGACGCTCCTTGAGGATGTCGCGCCCATTGACCCAAACCTCGCCGCCGGTGATCTCTACCCCGCCGCGGCCATAGGCCATAGCGGCCAGCCCGATGGTGGATTTGCCCGCGCCGGATTCCCCGATCAGCCCCAGCACCTTGCCGGGTTGCAGATCAAAGTCGACGCCGTGCACGATCTTGATATCAATCGGCTTTTCGCCGGGCGGATAGGCGGTCGCGCCGATTTTCAGGCCGCGTACCTTGAGAAGTGGCTCGGTCATCCGCGGCCCCCTTTCAGCGATGTGGTGCGGTTCAAAATCCAGTCCGCAACAAGGTTGATAGAGATGCAAAGCGTGGCGATGGCATAGGCCGGGTAGAGCGCCGCCTGAATACCATAGTTGATGCCTTCCTTGTTCTCTTTCACGATGCCGCCCCAGTCGGCTTGAGGGGGCTGGACGCCCAGACCCAGAAACGACAGCGTCGACACAAAGAGCACCGCGAAGATAAAGCGCAGGCCCATCTCGGCGATCAGCGGCGACAGCGCGTTCGGCAGGGTTTCACGGAAAATGATCCAGCCGATCTTCTCGCCGCGCAGGCGGGCGGCCTCGACATAGTCCATCACGGTGATGTCCACGGCCACGGCGCGCGCCAGACGGTAGACACGGGTGCTGTCCAGCAGACCCATCAGGATAATCAGGATCGGCACGGTGGTCGGCATCACCGACAGCACGACAAGCGCAAAGATCAGCGACGGGATCGACATGATCAGATCGACAAAGCGCGAAATGGCTTGGTCGACCCAACCGCCGGAGACGGCTGCGAAGAAGCCCAGAATGGACCCCAGCGTAAAGCTGAGGATGGTGGCTGCAGTGGCGATAAAGATCGTGGTGCGCCCACCATAGATCATACGCGACAGCAGATCGCGCCCGATGCTGTCGGTGCCCAGCAGGAACTCCGACGACGAAGGCTCCCAAACGTCGCCGACGATTTCAGCCATGCCATAGGGGGCGAGCCAAGGGGCAAAGACGGCCATGATGAAATAGACGCTGGTAAAGAACAGGCCGATCATGGCGGAGATAGGAATGTTTTTCATGGGTTCGCTCCCAAACAAATGAATGGGTCAACGTCAGGTGGCGATACGGGCATGCGGCAGGGGGTCGCGTTGATGCGACGCTGAACTGCGGCCCCGTGCGTCGCGCATTGCCTCGGGGGGAGATGCGCGGCGCTCATTTGGGATGCCTCAGGCGCGGGTTGGCAAGGATCGACACGATGTCGGCCACAAGGTTCAACCCGATATAAACGGCCGCAAAGATCAGACCGCAGGCTTGCACCACGGGCACGTCACGTTTGCTGACGTGATCGACCAGATATTGCCCCATGCCGGGATAGGCAAAGACGACCTCTACCACCACGACGCCGACGACCAGATAGGCGAGGTTCAGCATCACCACATTGACGATTGGGGCGATGGCGTTGGGGAAGGCGTGCTTGCGGATAATCTTCAGCATGCCCAAGCCCTTAAGCTCGGCTGTTTCGATATAGGCCGATTGCATCACATTCAGGATCGCGGCGCGGGTCATGCGCATCATATGCGCCAATACGACCAGCGTCAGCACCATCACCGGAATAGCAATCGCGTTCAGCTTGGCCCCGAGGCTCATGCTGTCGTTGATGATCGCCACCGACGGAAACAGCCGCCATTTGATCGCCACCCAATAGATCAGCACATAGCCGATCATGAATTCCGGGATAGAAATCGTGGTCAGCGTGACGGCCGAAATCAGCTTGTCGGGCCAGCGGTCCTTGTAGCGCACGGCCAGCAGGCCCAGAAAGATCGCCAGCGGCACAGAGATTGCAGCAGCCCAGAAGGCAAGGAAAAGCGTGTTCTTCAGACGCCCGCCAAGGCTTTCTGCGATGTCGCGGCCATTGGTCAGCGCGGTGCCCAAGTCTCCTTGAAGCACGCCGCCCAGCCAGGCGAAATAGCGGGTCATGGCGGGATCGTTCATGCCAAGCTCTCGGCGCAGGTTCGCAAGCGCTTCGGGCGTGGCGGATTGACCTAGGATGGATTGTGCCACGTCGCCGGGCAAAATCGAGGTGCCTACGAAGATCAGGATCGACGCGGCAAAGAGGAGAAGAAGGCCCAACGCTAAGCGTTGGGCGATCAGTTTGACGATGGGATGCATAAGCTGGGTTTACCTTATGCGTCTTTGACCCAGCATTTGATCCCGGCTTTGTTGTTGGACAGTTCCGCGTTTGGATCTTCGACCCAGCCGCCGACATTGTTGGCGACACCATCCACAAAGTCGTTGAACATCGGCAGGATCAACCCGCCTTCGTCGCGGATCATCTGACCCATCTTGGAGTAGGTCTCTTTGCGCTTGGCCTCGTCCAGTTCGGCGCGGGCCGACAGCAGCATCTCGTCGAACTCGGGGCGTTTCCAGCGGGTGTCGTTCCAGTCCGCGGTCGACAGATAGGCGGTCGAATACATCTGGTCCTGCACCGGACGGCCACCCCAGTAAGAGGCGCAGAAAGGCTGTTTGTTCCAGACCTCGGACCAGTAGCCATCGTTCGGCTCGCGTTTGATCTCAAGCGGGATACCGGCGGCTTTGGCGGATTCCTGGAAAAGGGATGCCGCATCGACCGCACCGGGGAAGGCACCGTCTGCAACGCGCAGGACGATCGGGCTGCCATCATGACCGGAGGCGGCGTAATGCTCTTTCGCCTTCTCGATGGAATGTTCACGCTGCGGGATCGATTCATCGAACAGCGGATAAGAGGCGTTGATCGGCATGTCGTTCCCGATGGTGCCGTAGCCGCGCAGGATCTTGTCGACCATTTCCTCGCGGTTGATCGCATATTTCAGCGCCAGACGCAGGTCGTTGTTGTCGAACGGTGCGGTGTCGACATGGGCGATAAACACATAGTGGCCCCGACCGGCAACGGATTTCACCGTCAGGTTGGGCGCGCGGTCCAGCAGGGCGGCAACCTTGGGATCAACGCGGTTGATCATGTTGACCTGACCCGACTGCAGCGCCGCGGTCCGTGCAGTGGCATCGTTCAGCACCAGCACTTCGTTATAATCGGTGTGGCCGCGGTTGTCGGCGTCCCAGTAGTTTTCGTTGCGCTTGAAGCCGTGGCGCACGCCGGGCTCGTCGACTTCCAGTGTGTAAGGGCCGGTGCCGATGCCCGCGCCCGGGTTGTCCATGCCGCCATCGGGCTGGATCATCAGGTGGTAGTCGGCCAGCAGGTAGGGAAGGTCAGCGTTGCCGACGCCCAGTTCAACGATGAAGTTGTCGCCATCGACCTTCATGTTCTCGATACCGCGCATGATGCCCAAAGCACCGGATTGGCTGTTCTCATCCGAATGGCGCTGCATGGTTTTCAGCACGTCTTCGGGTGTCATTTCCTTGCCGTTGTGGAACTGGATGCCCTTGCGGATCTTGAACGCCCAGGTTTTCGCATCGGCCGAGGCCTCGTAGCTTTCGGCCATGCGGTTTTCAATTTCCCCGTTGGGATCGACCTCTACAAGGCTTTCGTACAGGTGGCGCAGGTTGTTCAGCGGCACTTCGGAGGCGGTCAGCGCAGGATCGAGCGTGTTGGTGGACTCACCGCCCGACGACCCGATTTTCAGTGTGCCACCGCGAATCGGTGCTTCGTGGGCTGCAGCCTGCGCGTGGTTCGCCAGCATCGAGTTGGCGACGGCGGCTGTCACGCCCAATGCAGCGGCACGCCCGACGAATTCGCGGCGTGTCATAGTGCCCTTGGCCACTTGGCCGGTCATATGTTTCAGTTGATCATCCATGATGAGAACTCCCTGTTTTAGGTGATACTTCCGCGCATTGGTGCGCAGGTTTTTTTATTGACTGGTGGCACAACGTTAAGCATTTCAGCCCGTGTCGCAAGTGGTAATACCGGCGGCCATGTGACGAGTTTGTTACATAAAGTGTCGCTTAATGTCTTCCGTCACGTCGCGTTCATAGATCAATTTGTCGTTTTCGTACGCTTCAAGACGGGCCGTCAGATGAAAATGGGTCGCGTCCGACCACATCTGCGACCGGGTTTCTGTGCGCAGGATGATGTCGTCCCGCTCCAGCTCTTCGGTCCAGTGACAGGTGCCTTTTGCGGACAGCGGATCGTCGGGGTGAATGCGCCACACCTCCCGCGCGACAGAGCCCGCGATCAGCCCGTGATCGGCATCGCGCAGTTTGCCGAAGTCATCCTCGATGATCAGAGAGACGATGCCCGTGACGCGGTCGATCTCTTGCCGGCGGATGTGGTTTTCGGGGCGCAGTGTCTCTGTCTCCCACGGGGGGGCAGAGGTGGGCGGGGCAAAGCTGTATTCGTCCCCGCCGCTGGTCGGGCGCTGCGGCAGGTCGATCTGGCCTGACGACAGCGTGACCTCTGCCGCTTCGGGCGCAGGCCAGAGCAGGGGCCAATAGGCGGTAGAGATCGACACCCGCAGCCGGTGCCCCTTGGGGATGCGATAGGCGATGTGGTCAAGGTTCAGCGTGATGTCGGTCATGGCACCGGGCGCCATCGCCTGCGGATTTTCGGCGCTGTCGCGATGGGACAGGTTCAGCACGCCATAGGTAATCCGCGCCGAGGCCCCATCAGGGTGGATATGGTTCAACCGCACCGCGATCTGGCTCTGTGGTTTGTCGCAGGCCAGACGCAAGTGCAGACGCGGCGCGCCAAGGATATCCATCTGCTGCGCCAAGGGTCCGCTGTCAAAACAGACGGACAGCGCATCGTCCTGCCGTTGGTCCCCCGGCATCTCGGGGCCAAGCCAGATCGCGCAGTATTCACCGCCATCCGCCCCGCAATGCGCGGGGGAGGCGACGCTGCGGTCCAGCGGGCCAGCGGTGTCGTGCAGGCCCTCATCCGTCAGATGCAACGTCTTGACGGGCAGATGCGATGTCGCGCCTGTGGGTTCGGTGATCCAGCGGCCGGGGCGTTCATGTGTCCACGTGGCGGGGCGCATGCCGTCCATCAGATACGCGCGATAATCGGGGTCGTCCTCGACGCCCGTGTCGATCCCCTTGAGCCACCTATCCCACCAGCGCAGCGCCTCTTGCAGAAAGCCGATACGGGGTTCGGGGATGGCGAAATGCGGGTATTTGTGCACCCAAGGCCCAACGATCCCCTTTGCACCGGGCAAGGCTTCAACCAGCTGAGGGACCGCGTTCTTGTAGGAATCGCCCCAGCCGCCAATCGCCAGCACTTTGGCCTTGAGCGCGCTATACTCCTCGATCACCGACCCTTGCTTCCAATAGGCGTCGCGTGATTGGTGGCGCAGCCAAAGTGCGGGGAGAAACGGTTCTGCCTCTAGCCGCTCCAGCCACATTTCGCGCCAGTCAGGGCGCAAGGCGGGATCGGGCGGGCGGCTGGAATAGGCCCACATCGTCGCGCCCCAGCCAAGGTTCTCGTTCAACAGGCACCCGCCCTTGTAGTGGATGTCATCGGCAAAGCGGTCGACGGTGGAACATAGCGTTATCACCGCCTTAAGCGGCTCTGGCGCATGGGCTGCGACCTGCAGCCCGTTAAAGCCGCCCCAGCTGATGCCCATCATGCCCACCGTCCCGCTGCACCACGGTTGCGCGGCAAGCCAGTTGATCACCTCTATGCAATCGGCCTGTTCTTGGGGCGTGTATTCATCCTCCATCACGCCATAGCTGTCGCCATTGCCGCGCATATCGACCCGCACGCAGGCATATCCGCGTTGGGCAAACCAAGGATGGGTCAGCGCATCCCGTGCGGTGGTGCCGTCACGTTTGCGGTAGGGGAGGTATTCCAGAATCACGGGCACGGGGGCGGTATCGGAATTTTCAGGCCGCCAGACTCGAGCGGAAAGCCGGCATCCATCCGAGAGGGTGATGCCCATGTCGGGGTCTTCGATCAGTGATAGCGGGGTGTTCTGGGCGGTATCCATGCCGCAAAGGTCAGGGGGGAGCCCGGTATTGTCAACCGTTTGCAAGGGCTTGCGGTGTGGCGCCTATGGGGATTTTTCCTGAGTGAAATGAGGTGGTTAATTATCTGGCAACGTTAACTATTATTAACGCTTTCCCGCAGTGGTAGAAACTGTGGCCGTGTTGCACTGTTGAAATAAGGCAAGAATGTGGCGTTCCACTTTAACCTTGGCTTTTATGTGTCTAAGCGGCTACCTTCTGCCTCAATAATACGTTTCGTTTTTTACGACGGACATAATCAGGCGGCTGCACGATGCGATCAACGCGTTGGCGGTCATAAAATTTCTCAGGTGTCGCGCGCAGAATGCGCACCGAGGTGGAGCAGATATTATGAAGACGATAGATTTCGTCGTTCGCGATCAAGCGGGCGCATTGCAGCGTGGCACGGTTGCGGAAAACGCAAACTTCCATGTTATCCAGGCGACATCAGGTCAGGAAATCTCGCTGAACCTGCGTCAGACCGATTTCCAGTCGCACCAGCGGTCGGGCAACGATCTTGTGCTCACGCTGAATGACGGGTCGGTCATCACCATCGAGAATTACTTTAACGAAACCGGTGCCGCGAACCGCCTGTTCATTTCGTCAGATGGCTATCTGAACGAAGTCGCATTCGTCGAGGCCGAAGGCGGCGGGCTTTATGCGCAATACGGCCCGACCGAGCAGTGGGGCAAATGGAGCCCCTCTGACGATCTGATCTATCTGGGCCGCAGCGATGTGGCGTCTGTGCCGGGCGGTGTCATGCCGGGCGCGGGTGACGACGAAGTGTCGATGTTGGCAGCGCCCTTGCTGGGCGGCGTCGTTGGCGGTGGTGGTGCCGCGGCAGCAGCCGGTGCGGCGGTTGTCGGTGGTGCAGCTGTCATCGGTGGCGGCGGCGGTGGTGGCAATGGCGGCAGCCCTTCGGTCGCACCTCCGTTCGTGAATGAGCCCGACGCAACCGGCACGGTCGGCGGCGACGGCGCGGTAGAGCAGGTCGTTGTCACCGGCGGCGGCGAGCCCGGGTCCGAGGTCGTAGTCACCATCGGCGATAAAGAAGTCACAACAACAGTTGGCGACGACGGCACATTCGAAGCCGTGTTCGAAGGCGATAACTTCCCCGACGACGGCACCTATGAAGCCGAGGTCGTCGTGACCACGGACGGCAATGAGATCGTGCTTGACGGGCCGAGCTTTGTCATCGACACCACAGCGCCCACGGTCACCATGTCCGAAGGCACGCAGAGTGTCGGCGACTTCTTTAACGGTGACTCCTTTGCGAATGGCGTCACGCTGACCGGGAACGGTGAAGCAGGCGCGACCGTTGACGTGACCGTCGCGGATGTCACACGCAGCACCACGGTCGGCGAAGACGGCACATGGTCCGTCACATTCGAACCCGGCACGCTGCAGGGGGGCGAATACGAGACAGAGGTGCTGATCAAGACCACCGATCAATACGGCAATACCTCCACCACCACCGAAACGCTGGTGGTTGATACCATCGCACCGACCGTCGCTGTGACATCGGGCACGCAATCCGTGGGCGACAGCTATAATGCCGCCTCGTTTGGCAACGGTGTCACCCTGAACGGCACGGGGGAGCCCGGTTCGACCGTGCAGCTGACCATCGGTGGCATCACCCGCACCGCAACCGTGGGCGACAACGGCACATGGTCCGCGACATGGCAGGCGGGCACCTTGCCCGAAGGCGAATACGTCAGCGATGTCACCATCGTGACCACCGATGCTTTCGGCAACAGCTCCACCTCAACCGAGCAGCTGGTCGTCGATACCGTCTCTGAAGTCGCGATTGCGGCGGATACTGTCGAAGTTGACGGCGTGATCAACGCGGCAGAGCGTGGCGACGGCGTGACGCTGACCGGCACATCGCAGCCCGGGTCGACCGTTCAGGTCACCTTTGGGGGGGTGACCCGTGACGCGGTGGTTGACGCAAACGGCAACTGGTCCGCAGATTTCGCGGCCTCCGAAATCCCGACGGGCGAGACAACGGCGACAGTGACCGCAGTCGCGACCGATGCGGCGGGCAATACGGCCACCGCAACCGGCCAAGTCGATGTCGATACTTTGGTCAACAACCTTGCCTTCACCGGCCAAACCGGCGGCAGCGACGGGGTCGTGAACGCGGCAGAGGCGGCGCAGGGCATCGTGATGACCGGCACGGTTGAACCCGGCTCGACTGTTATGGTCCAGCTTGGCCAGGTGTCGCGTGCGGCCACGGTTGCGGCGGACGGCACATGGACCGTCAGCTTCGCCCCCAGCGACATCCCCGCAGGCACCTACACCAGCACAATGACCGCCACCGCCACCGACGCGGCAGGTAACGTTGATAGCGTATCGCAGTCTGTATCAGTCGATACCGAAGCCGGTTCGCTGACCATCAGCCCGCTGCCCGTTGAGGGCGACGACGTGGTGAACGCGGCCGAGGCAAGCGACGGTGTGGCCATCTCGGGCACCGCCGATGCGGGCGCCGTTGTGCAGGTCACGCTGGCGGGTGTTACCCATACGGTTGTGGCTAATGGGAACGGTCAGTGGACCGCCTATTACGCCGCGGGCGAAGTTGCCCAAGGCGTTTATACCGCCGACATCACCGCAACCACGACCGACGCGGCGGGCAACAGCCGCAGCGCCTCTGACAGCGTGCGCGTGGACACGCGCGTCGACAACCTGTCGCTGAACACCGTCGAAGGCGATGACATCATCAGCGGAGCAGAGCGTCTGGCGAATGGCGGCGTTCTGGTCACCGGCACCTCTGAAATCGGCTCGTCCGTTGTCGTGTCGCTTGGCGCGGCATCGGTGAACGGAGCGGTGGATGCGAATGGCAACTGGTCCGTCACCTTTGCGCCGGGTCAAGTGCCCGAGGGCACGATCAACACCACCGTTTCGGTCAAGGCAACGGATGCCGCGGGCAACTCTGCCACGGCAAGCCACGCGGTGCTGATCGATACGGTCGTGGATCCGCTCGATCTGAACCAAGCGGGCGGCAGCGACGCTGTGGTCAGCGCACGCGAAGCCCAGACCGGCATTGATCTGAACGGTCAGGTCGAAGCGGGTTCTAGCGTTGTGGTCAACTTTGACGGCACCAACTACACCGCGTTTGTGGACGGTGCGGGCAACTGGTCGGTCACGATCCCGCCTTCGGAAATCCGTCAGGGCACCTATGACGCCGACATCTCTGTCACCGCCACGGACCATGTGGGCAACATCGCGTCGATCACCGACACGCTCGCAATCGATACCTACGCACCCGAAGGCCCCGTCATCGCGTCCTACACCCGCGACGGTGACGGTATCCGCGGCATCTCGACCGAGATCAGCCCCGATACACTGGACGTGCATCAGGTGAACGCAGACCGCTCCGTTTCCGAAGTTGAATCGACCAGCTTTGACATCGACGCCATTGGCGAGCGTAACTTCCAGTTCGAAAGCAATGTGCCAGACGGGTCCGATTTGATTGTCACGGCCACTGACGCTGCGGGAAACTTTTCCGGCACGTATCTGGCGCTGGATGATGAAGCGGCGAACACGCAGTTGAGCCTGACCAACCCGAACCTGGGAAACTACAACATCGAAACCGTTGATCTGCAGTTCGCCGAAGAGGCGCATCTGACGATCACGGAAACCGCGCTGGTCAACCTGTCGAGCAACACGAACGAGCTGATCATCGACGGGCATAACGACGACACCGTGACGATCACAGGCGCGGTACGAGGCGGTTCAGAGGTGCGTGGGGATCAAACCTATGACATCTATACACTGGGCGACGAAGCCACGCTGATGATCGACAACGATATCAACGTCATCGTCTAAAGATTGCACCGCGCCCTCTGTTCAAGGGGGCGCGGTTGGCACACGCAGGCGGCAACGACCGCAGGCGTTTCCAGAATAAAAAAACCGGCACGTTAAGGGCAGGATAATGAGGCAGAGTGTAAAACGGGCAGGGGGCATGTGCGCAGCAGCGCTGGCCCTATCCGGCTGCATGTCGGGTTTCGGCAGCGGCATGATGCCCGGTGACCTGATGCAATCTGACATCGTGTCCCGGTTCCGCACCCCCGATGCCTCGCAGGCGATCAAACCCACCTACGCCGAAAAAATCACCGCAGACAGCCAGATCATCCAGGGTCTGGCGCTGCGGTCTTCTGTTCTGCCCGATGACACCGTGTCGGATCAGGTGGCCTCTGCCGTGCTGGCCGCCAACAGCCGCACCGCCGAGGCAGAGCTGCGCGCCGCCACCCTCCGCTCGGAAGCCGCAAGCAAGAACTGGTTGCCCAAGATCGGGCCGCAGGTCAGCCTGACATCCTTGGGGTCGCTGGCGGCCAATCTGGTGGTGGATCAGGTGCTGTTTGATAATGGCCGCCGTGCGGGTGAACGCGCCTTTGCCGTGGCCGATGTCGAGGTCGCTGCCGTGTCGCTGGCGCAAGATACGAACGACCGCGTGGCGACCGCGCTGAAGCTCTACACCAATGCGATCGAGGCGCGCGATACCGCCGCGCTGAACCGTGTCGCGCTTAAGGATATGACGCATTTCGAATGGGTGATGCAGGAACGGGTCAAAGGCGGCGTGTCCGATGTGTCCGACCTGACGATCCTGCGCCAGAAGCTCCTTGAAATTCGCGCCACGCTTGATGCCTCCGTCGAACGCGAAGCCACGTCGATGTCCGAGCTGAACGCCATGTCGATCCGCCCGCTGGATACACTGCACGGCTTGCCCGAAGTGCCCGTGAACAGCTTTGCCGGTGCGCCTTTGTCCGTGGTGCGTGCCGAGGCCGAAAAGACCCGCGCCATCGCCGCCGCCAAGGTTGAACGCGCCGGATTGCTGCCGGGGCTGTCGGCAGGTGCGACCATCGGTGAAGGGGGCGGCGCAGGGCTGAGCCTTGAATCGGATCAGCTTCTGGGTCTGGGCACCAAAGCCTCGCTTGATGCGTCGGCCATGGCCGAGGAAACCGCGACCCGCAAGGTCCGGCAATCGGTCGAGGATGCCAACCGCGCGCTGCTCCGTCTGGAGAAACAGCTTGCCGCCAAGACCCGTCAGGCCGCCGAAGCAGCGACCCTTGCGGCACAGGCCAAACGCAACCTTGACCTGTTTCAGGAACAATATGACGCCGGTCAGCGTCAGGTTATGGATGTTGTCGGCGTCTACGAGACCTATTCGCGTCAGCAGCAGTCGCAGATCAGCCTCAAGTACGAGGCCGTGCGTCTGAAAATCGAGATGGCGCAGATACAGGGTGTGTTGGCGGACGGGAGCGCGATTTGACCCAGAAGCCGACCTTTACGCTGACAATCACCAACGGCAATCAGGGTCGGATGGCGGCGGCGGATGCCCCCCAGCCCAAGGCAGAGAACGCCAACCGCCCCGAAGACCGTCTGATGGCGCGGGCCAAACTGGCCGCGACCTATGCCGGATTGCTGGGCGTCACCACCGCGCCACGCGACATCTTTGACATCGTCGCCACGGCCCCCTTGCAGGGCAATGATCCGCAGGTAGAAGCCGAAGCACTGGCCCGCGGGATGGAAAGCGCAGGGCTGGTGACACAAGTCAGCCGGGCGCGGGGGATTTCCAAGGATATGTGGCCTGCGCTGGCCTATATGACCTCGGGGCAGGTCTTGCTTGTCATGGGGCAGCAGCGTGGCGATCTGATCCTGTATGACACGACATGCACCGACAATCGCGCGATGGTGCCGATCAGCGATTTCAAACCCTTCTTTGCGGGGCTGATCCTGCGGGCCGAAGCCTCGCTGAAAACCGTGGCCGAAACCCATAAGACCGATGGCGCGCCTGCGCATTGGTTCTGGGGGCAGTTTCCGCGCTTTCGCCGCCAGCTGATAGAGGTCGCGACGGGGTCTTTCGTGGCCAACCTGCTGGCCGTCGCTGTGGCGCTGTTTTCCTTGCAGGTCTATGACCGCGTGATCCCGCATCAATCCGAAGCGACGCTTTGGGTGCTCGCCGCCGGTGCGGGGCTCGCGTTGCTCATGGAAGCTTTCCTCAAGATGGCGCGGGCGCGTCTGATGGATGGGGCAGGGCGGCAGATCGAGCTGTCGGTGCAGGACATCCTGATGCGCCGGTTGCTGGGGATGCGGTCCGACACGCGCGGCCAAGCCCCGAACCAGCTGTTTTCCGCGATGCGCGAATTCGGGTCGGTGCGTGAATTCTTTACCGCGTCGACCATTGGCACGATCGCGGATATCCCCTTTATCTTCGTGTTCCTCTTCCTCGTGGCCAGCATAGCGGGGAATGTCGTCTGGGTGCTGGTGCTTGGCGGTATCCTGATGCTGGTGCCGGGGTTCTTTCTGCAAAAGAAAGCGATCCAACTGACGCAGGAGACCCAAGGCGCGTCGACCAAATCCTCGCGGCTGCTGCACGAGGCGATATTCGAGCTTGATACGGTCAAGACCCAAAGGGCAGAGGACCGCGTGCTGCGCCTGTGGACCGAGCTGAACACCCTGTCGTCCGTCAAATCGTCAGAACAACGCAAGCTCGCGTCCTTCCTCACGTTCTGGAGCCAAGGGGTCCAGCAGGCCACCTATGTCGCGGCGGTCATCGTGGGCACCTATCTGGTGTTTGCGGGGGAATTTACCGTGGGGTCGATTATCGCGGTCGGTATCCTGACGGGCCGGACGCTGGGGCCGCTGACGCAGCTGTCGGGCACGATGGCGCGGTGGGGCAATGTCAAAGGCGCGCTTGACGGGCTCGACGCAATTGTCGCCGCGCCGCAGGACACCGCAGAGGCGCGCACCTATCTGCGCCGTGAAAAGCTGAAAGGCCAGTTCGAACTGCGCGACGTGATCTTCCGCTACGAGGATGACGGCGCACCGACGGTGGACATCAAAGCCATGTTGATCCAGCCGGGGCAGCATGTCGCCGTGCTGGGGGCCAATGGATCGGGCAAATCGACACTGCTGAAGATGCTCTGCGGGCTTTATGCCCCGACCGAAGGGCGCATTCTGGTGGACGGCACAGAGCTGGGCCAGATTGAGCCGCGCGACCTGCGCCGGCTGATCGGCTATCTGGGACAGGACGTGCGCCTGTTCTCGGGCACGCTGCGCGACAACCTGAACCTCACCATGCTGGAACGCGACGATGACCGCCTCCACGCCGCCCTTGATTTCGCAGGGCTGGGGCCGTTCGTGCGCAACCACCACAAGGGGCTGGACCTGGAGATCAAGGACGCGGGCGCGGGCCTGTCCATCGGGCAGCGTCAATCCATCGGTTGGGCGCGCCTGTGGTTGCAGGATCCGGCGATCTGCCTGCTGGACGAACCCACAGCCGCGCTGGACCAAAGGTTGGAGGCAACGCTGGTCTCGCGGTTGCAAAGCTGGATGGCCGGACGCACCGCGATCATCGCGACCCACCGCGCCCCGATCCTTGCGCTGACCGAACGCACGCTGGTGCTGCAAGATGGCCGTATGACCGTTGACGGGCCAAAAGAAAAAGTGCTCGCCCATCTGGCGGGTCAGAAGGGGCACGTCGCATGAGCAGTCTTAGCACCACGCCACTGGGCGCGCAGATGACGGGGCAGATGCGCGGGCCGTCCATTGTGATCTGGCTTTGCGGCGCGTCCGTGCTGGTCTTCCTGCTGTGGGCTGCCTTTGCTTGGGTCGACGAAATCGTGCGCGCCGAAGGGTCGATGATTTCCAGCTCGCGCCCCCAGATCATCCAGAACCTTGAAGGCGGTATTCTGGCAGAACTTGCCGTGGGCGAGGGCGATCATGTGGAGAAGGGCGACGTGTTGGCCCGTCTGCATGGCACCCAGTTCCAATCTGCCGTGGACGACCTGCGCGACCAGATCAGTGCCTTTGAAATCCGCCGTCTGCGTCTGGAGGCAGAGCTGGCCGGACAGTACGACTTTGACGTGCCCGACGCCTATGCCACGCGCACGCCCGATATCGTCGCCTCTGAACGGGCATTGCTGAAAGCGCGGCAATCTGACTTTGTCTCGCGCTCCGAAGGGGCGGGGCGGGTGCTGACCGAAGCCACGAAAGAGCGTGAGCTGCTTGAGAATATGCTCAAGAAAAAGATCGTTTCGCTGATCGAGGTGACGCGCGCGCGCAAGACCCATGCGGATGCGCGGATCAAGCTGGACGAGATCGTCACCGGCACAGAACTGGACCGTGCGCAGGAATATTCCGATGTGCTTAAGGAACTGGCGACGCTGAAACAGAACCTCAAGGCGAGCACGGACCAGTTGAACCGCACCGTCCTGGTCAGCCCCCTGCGCGGCATCGTCAACAACCTGAGCGTGACCACCATCGGCGGCGTCGTGCGCCCGGGCGAGGAGATTTTGCAGATCATCCCGTTGGACGAAGAGCTTTTCGTCGAGGCCCGCGTCAAGCCCGAAGACATCGCCGGCGTGCGCCCCGGCCAAGAGGCGACGGTCAAGCTGTCGGCCTATGACTATACGATTTATGGCACGTTGAAGGGCACGGTCAAATTGATCTCGGCCGATACGTTCAAGGACGAACGATCCCGCGCGCCGGATGGGGATCCGCACTATAAGGTCACGTTGCAGGTGGACACAGAACACCTGACCCCGCGGCAGGCGTCTTTGCAGATCCGACCCGGCATGCAGGCAAGCGTGGAACTGCACACAGGGTCAAAGACGGTTTTGCAGTATCTGTTGAAGCCGCTTTACAAGTCCAAAGAGGCGTTTCGGGAGCCGTAGGCGGGACAAGGGGGGCTGTCTGCCCCCCTTGTCCCGCCGAGGATTTTGGACCATTTGGAAGATCAGGGGTTTTCTGTGTCGAGCCAGAGGGTGACGGGGCCGTCGTTGGTGAGTGCGACGGACATATCGGCTCCGAAAGAACCGGTTTGGACATGAATGCCAAGGGCGTCGACGCAGGTGACGAAATCTTCGTATAGCGTTTTGGCGTGATCGGGCTTGGCGGCGCGCGAGAAACCGGGGCGGGTCCCGCGGGAGGTATCGGCGGCAAGGGTGAACTGGCTGACAATCAGCGCGCTGCCGCCCGTATCCGGCAGGCTCCGGTTCATTTTGCCAGCATCATCTTTGAACAGACGCAGCTTGGCGATCTTTTGTGCCAGTCCTTGCGCGGTCGCATGTGTATCGTCGGGCATCGCGCAGACGAAGATCAGCAGCCCGTGTTCAATTTGCCCGATGATCTGGCCGTCGACAGTGACGGAGGCGTTGCTGACGCGTTGTAGGAGTGCGCGCATATCAAGATTTCCAATCGATTATGTCTTCAGGGGTGGCCCGCTGCGTGCGGAAGCGGTTGATCGGTGCCGTGTCATCCGCATAGCCAAAGGAAATCGCGCAAAGGATCAGGCGGTCTTGCGGCAGGTCGAAATGCTGTCGCACGGTGGGCGCATAGGCAGCGATGGCGGCCTGGGCGATGGTGGCCACCCCAAGCGCCGTTGCCGCCAGTGTAAATGCCGTGACAAAGCCGCCGCTGTCCATCGCCCCGTAGGCCCCAAGCTCTGCCGGGGAGGTCACGATCGCCACATGGGGCGCGTCAAACAATGCATAGTTCCGCATCATCTGCGCCATGCGGCCCGCATGGTCCGATTTCTCGACCCCGACGGCGTCATACAGCTGGAACCCGCAGGTCCGCCGTCGGTCGCCGTAGACGCCGCTGTAAGACGTCGGCCAGTCCAGATCGGGGGCGGGGGGGGTGCCTTTGGCAATCTCTAGCGCCAAGGCGTCGCGGAAGCGGTCGGTCGCGGCCCCCTTGGTGATGGTGAGTTGCCAAGGCTGCGCATTGCACCACGACGGCACGTGGCGCGCTGCGTCGACGATACGGGTGATGATCGCGTCGTCGACCGGATCGGGGCGAAAGGCGCGGCACGAAGAACGCGCGCGCAGGATGTCGGTGAATGTATCGATCTGGGTCATTTTTGGAGCGCCATAAAATAGCCAACGACCCCGGCGACAATCAGGCCAAGGATCACGGCAAAGGTGATTTTCACAGCGGAATAGGGGCGTTCGCCCTGTACGCTGCCTGTGCGGCCGTTGACCACAAAACGATAGGTCTTGCCGCGGTACTTGTAAGCTGCCAGCCAGACCGGCAGCAGGATATGTTTGAACGTCACATCGCTGACCTGCGTCTGGATATTGTGGATGCGCTGACGGTCGCCGCCGATATCAAAACGCACATCGCGCTGGATCATCGCGTCCATCACCTCGCGTGCCTGTGCATAGCCTTCATCAAGCGTCACCGCATAGGCTTCGGCGCGAAACCCGGCGAGGTATTCCGGGGCATAGGGTTCAAGGGCCGCCAGATCCCACGGGGCCAACGCATCGGTGAACCTTTTGGGAAGCGATTTCGACGCCAGTACCAGCACATCATCAAAGAACCGCGCGACCCGACCCGAAGTCGCCCGCCAGCGGATTTTCGGCACCTGCTGCTGCACCCGTTTGCCGTCGCGCATGACGGTCTGGGTGACGTAATAGACCGTGCCCCTTTCGCCCGAATAGCTGGAGCGCGTGTCGGCGTCATAGGTCCAGTAGGGCACATAGATGCCTTGCATCTTGCGGCCCTTGCGCGCGTATTCCTGCAGGCCATTGGGGGCAAACCACAGGCTGCCCAGCCAGTCGGTCATAGCATCGCGTGCTGTATCCTCGGTCAGGCCAAAGGGCAGCACGGCACGGGGTTTGATATGGCGGTTCACCCCTGTATCGATCACCACAGGGGTGGCGCAGAACGGACATTCGGTGGCGTGTTTGCCGGGGTCGAACTCTACCTGTGCGGCGCAGTTGGGGCAGGTTGTGACCCGTGTATCCTCCATCTGCGATTGGGGGAGAGCGCTGGCCAGTGCGGCCTGGAAATCCAGCTCGGCGATCGGGTTATGCAGGCCGCGCGTGCCTGAAATCTCTTCGGTATTACCGCAGTGGTCGCAGACCAGCAGATATCTTTCGGGATCAAACCGCAGATCGGACCCGCAGGTGTCACAGGGGAACCGGTGTTCCTCGGTCGGTGGGGGGGGCAGGTCGGGGTCGTCAAAGCCGGTGCTGGCGGGCATAGAGCTGTCCTTTGGTCAGGCCTGCCCCAGACATAGGGCAGTGCGCCCCCTGCCGCCAGAGCAGGGTCACAAAAAACGGTGCAGCACTTTCGGAGCCATGATGCGCAGGGCATTGTCGCGCAGACGAAGGTGACGCCAGATGTGAAATGCGGCATGGGCCAGCGCGATGCCTGCAAGAGCGTAGAATTCGATGCTGTGGATCAGCCCGACGAGGTCGTTGGCGCGCGGCATATCAAGGGGCACGGCAATCGGGACAATCCCACCGGCCCAAAGCTGCACGGTCGAGGTCACCCCGATCAGCAGCCCTGTGAGGGCGACGCCAAAGATACCCCAGATCAGGGTCTTATGCAGCACCGGATGCATCCAACGGGCCCAGCCCCGAAGCTTGGGGCCGGGGCGCCCCAGCAAGCCGCGCCGTATGTAGGACACCCACCACAGCAGGGCCGCGCTGACAAAGACCAAGCCCATGACCGAATGGAACCGCACCGCCGCAGGCCCGATCCGCGCCACATCCGCCGGTTGCACCAGCAGGAACCAGACAAACAGCGGCACCATGCCCCAATGCAAAAGCTTCATCAGGGTCCGACGGTGGGGCAGCAAGGGGCGACGGCGTGAGGTCATAGCCTAGACACGCGCCTTGCCCGTTCCAAGTTTCACAGAGCCTTACGCAGGCGGCGGCGGGGGCGGCAGCACGGTAAAGAGTTGCGCCAGCTCGGCCACATCGTCTGCTTTAAGCCAGCCATCCTGACCGGGGGTCCAGACATAGGTCTCGCGGGTCAACCCGCCATCCGTGGCCATGCGGCCCAATGCGGCCTTTGAAAACGGGCCCTTGGTCTGGCCGTTCTCTGCCAGATGCCAGACCTTTTCAGGTTGCGGCGGGGGCGGTGGCGTCTGTGCAGCGGGGGCCGCAGCCGCGGGGCGCGGGCCCCACGGGCCTGCCTGCGCGGCGGCGGCCTGGCCCATCTGCATGCCCAATCCGGCACCCAGACCGGTCTGCATTGCTGCGCCGGCGGCGCCCTCGCGGCCCAATGCCTCTGCCGCCTGGAACTGCGTGAACTTGTTCAAATCCCCGATCACCCCCATCGACGACCGCTTGTCCATCACTTCCTCCACGGCGGGGGGGAGCGAGATGTTTTCGATGTAAAGTTCGGGGATGGTCAGCCCGTATTCTGCAATGGTGGCCGAGATTTCGGTGCTCACCAGTTTGCCCAGCTCACGGGTATTGGCGGCCATATCCATGACCGGAATATTGGACAGCGCGATGCTGCGCGAGAATTCCTGCACGATGATATTGCGGATCTGATAGCTGATCTCGTCCATGGTGAATTCACCATCGGTGCCCACGATTTCGGTCAGGAACCGCGCGGGGTCCGACACTTTGACAGAGTAGGTACCATATGAACGCAGGCGCACGGGGCCGAACTCGGGGTCGCGCACGATGATCGGGTTCTTGGTGCCCCATTTCAGATCGTTGAAACGGGTGGTGTTGACGAAATAGATCTCGGATTTGAAGGGGCTTTTGAAGCCGTGATCCCAATGCTGCAGCGATGTCATGATCGGCATGTTGTTGGTTTCAAGCATATAAAGGCCGGGCGTGAACACATCCGCCAGTTGACCTTCGTGGACAAAGACCGCGGCTTGCCCTTCGCGGACCGTCAGCTTGGCCCCGTATTTGATCTCGTGGCCTTCGCGCTCGAACCGGGACACCATCGTGTCGCGTGTGTCGTCCGTCCAGTGGATAACGTCGATGAATTGGCCAGAGAGAAAATCGAGAATACCCATGTCTTGGTCCTTTCGGGGGAGGTCGGTGGCGGGTTAAACGGGCCCGCCGATCAGTTCGAACGCGATCTTGCGGGCCACGGGGGTTGCCTCTTCGGCGGTCATGCCGGCGTGCAAGCGCGGGTCATAGAGCATTTTCAGCAGCAGCTCGTCGTGACGGGTGAGCAGCGCGAATTCATCGTCATCATTAAAGATCGACGGGCGTGCGGTGGGGCTGTCGTTGGCAAGGCCAAGGCCCTGCGCAAGTTCTTCATGGATACACGACAGCCGCATGAGCGAGGGGTTCTCGGCACGGATGACGGCGACGGCAGCGGTATAGGTGCTGGGGTCCGCGCCACCGGCATAAGCGGCGACAATGCAATAGGTATCGCGGCGCAGATCGCTGAGCGCGGCAAGGCTTTCGGCGGTCACACCGGGGATGCGTTCGGCGGCTTGGGCAAGGGCGGCGGGGCGGTCATCCTCGCCCGCGATGATCACCATAAAGTTCGGCTTGCCGCCCACGGTGATGGAATGCTGCGTCGTGGCGGCGAGGCGGGTGGCATAGTCGCGGATCGAGGCCGCATCGCGGTCACGTTCGGACGGGGGAACGCTGTCGCCAAAGACGACCTCCATCCGGACGGGGCGTTCCCAGCGGCGCATGGGGGTCTTATCGCCGCGTCCGGTCAGGGTGGCGTTATATTCGTTGTAAAAAGCGATCTGTTCAAAGTTGCGCACCAGCATGTCGGCGGTAAAGGGCGTGTCCTGCCCGCCACCATCCCGGCGCAGCAACCCTTGGCTCAGCTGGGCCTGCTGCACCTGGTTGAAATAGCTGCGCAGCTTGGCGCTTTTTTGCGACGTCGGCTTGGCCACCACGGGGGGCGGGGCCGGTGGCGCGTCGGGGCGCGCAATGGGTTTCAGCGTTGGTTCAACAGGAGCCTGCGGGGTGCAGGCGGCCAGCGCGGCGACCACAGCCGCCGTGCCGATCCATCCTGTTCGCCCCAACCGTTGCCATACCATATCGCGCGCTCCAGGTTTTGACGGGGTTACGCCGCAGGGGACGCGGGCTTGGCCGCTTTGGCAGAGGCCAGCGTGTCGCGCAGGTTGGCCTCCATCTCTTGCAGGTCTTTCTCGGCAGAGGCACGGCGCGCCTTGCCTTCGTCGGCGATCTGCAGCGATTCCTGAATGGTCCCGATCAGGTCGGCATTGGCCTGTTTGACGGCCTCGATGTCGAAGACGCCGCGTTCCATCTCGGTCCGGATGACCTTGTTGCTTTCGCGCAGGTTCTGCGCGTTAGAGGTCAGCAGCTCGTTCGTCAGGTCATTGGCGTCACGCACGGCGGCGGCGGCTTCGACGCTGCGCTGGATGGTGACCGCCTGCGCCAGCTGGGTTTCCCACAGCGGCACGGTGTTCACGAGGGTCGAGTTGATCTTGGTCACCAGCGACTTGTCGTTTTCCTGCACCAAGCGGATCGAGGGCAGCGATTGCATCGTCACCTGACGGGTCAGTTTCAGGTCGTGCACACGGCGCTCCAGATCGTCCCGCGCGGCGCGGATGTCGCGCAGTTCCTGGGCGACCATGACCTGATCCGCCTCTGGTGCGGCGTCTACCTCTGCCTGTTTGGCGGGGATTGTGGTCGCGTCCAACTCTGCCAGCTTGGCCTCGCCCGCGGCGATATAAAGCGCGAGCTCATCATAGAACTGCAGCGTCTTTTCGTACAGCATATCAAGAGATTTGATATCCTTGAGCAGGGTATGTTCATGGGTCAGCAGCTCGTCCGTGACGCGGTCGATCTGACCCTGTACCTTTTCGAACTTGGCGGTGAATTTGGCAAAGGGGGCCGCGCGGCCCAAAAGGCGTTCCCACCAGCTGCGTTCACGGCGCACGTCCAGCTCGGACACGGAAAAGCCGCGGATGGTTGTCACGATCGTGCGCAGGCTGTCACCGGCGGGGCCCACATCCTTGTTGCGCACGTCCTGCAACATCGCCTGACTGATCTCCTGCAGCTCGGCCTGAGCGCCGGACCCGAAACCGATGATCGACTGCGTGTCGCCCATGTCGATCTCTGCCATGCGGCTTTTGATCTCTGCCGATTGTGGCGCATCGGCTTTCTCAAGCGAGACGACGGCATCCGCAGGGGCGGGGTCGGGCAGGATCTGCGCGTTGACCTCTTCCACCAGCGCTACGGATTGGGTCGCTTTGTCACGAACGGTATCAGACATGTTTCAAGTATTCCTATGCTCTTGGGGCGGGGCGCGTCAGTCGAGACGCACGCCTTCTCGGGAAAGCCGCTCGCGCAGCACGTCGATTTCGATGTTCAGGTCGGTCTTGTCTTCCAATAGCGATTTTTGGGTGCGCGCGGCAAAGTTTTTGTCCAGATCATCCAGCAAAGCCAGATAATCGGCGCGTGCCTGCGCATCGCCGGTGCTGGCGTAGATATCCGCAAACTTGATTGTCGCGTCACGCGCGCCCAGCAGATAGACCGACAGGTATTTGCGCGCACCGGTCAGATCACGCGGATCATCCTGCACGGTGCGGATCAGCGTGCGTGCGGTGTCCTGAAACTGCGCCAGCCGGTCGCGCGCCTTGCGATCGCCCGCGCGTGCAATGGCGGTGTTCATCGCGGCAAGGTGTTTTTCCGCCTCGTCCACGACACGGGCAACGCGGTCTTTCTGGAAGCTGTCCACGCCCTCCATCCCTTTGGATGTCAGCGGATCGATGCCAAAGGCCGACACATGCAGCCCCATCGCGGCCAGCGCATAAAGCACAGGGGCGGCCAGTCCGGGGTCATTCTTATAGGCTGCAAGCGCCACGCCGGCACCGGTCAGAAGGCTGGCGATGATCTTGCGCGGCAGGGCGGGACGTTCGGCAACCTTGCGCGCGGTATAGGCGGCTTCGGCTTTCAGCCCCTCGCGCAGCATCCATGCGGCACCGGTCAGCGTCGCCGCCGCCAGCAGCCCCAATGCAAGCCCCTGCGCCCCGTCGTTCAACGACATGAACACAAGCGGAATGGCGGGGATGAACAAGATTTTGGCCCGCCCGCTTGCGGGGTCGACCTCTATACGTTTGGCACGGGTGCCCTGCGGAGGCGGCGTGCTGCCGTTCGTGTCATGATTGCTGTATTTACCGCCAAAGCGCTGCGCCATGGATCAAAGCCCCCCGAGCCAGCCGGTAGAGACACCGAACAGCAAGACAACAAGCGCGGCATAGGTGATTTTCTGAAACGGTGTCGGTGCCATGGGGCGATAAACCTCCTGTCCATGCGCTGGTGTCGATGCACGACGGCCCGCGTCCAGAATCCTTGCGATGATTGTCACCAAAACGGCGACAAACGCAACAATCAGCGCCAGCGTGGCGACAAAGACAAGCAATCGACCCATCGGACCTTCCTTTGCACGACATATAGTCGCAGTGCCCGCCACCCGCTAGGGTCACGTACGCAAAAGTAGCGGCCAAAGGGCCGTAAACCCACAGAAATCAGGGTTTACGGGTGGATTTTACGCGGGTGCCGAACTTGCGCGGCGCGGGGTCGGACGCGGGGCGTGCGGGCTTGGACTTGCCATAGCCGGGCTTGGGCTTGCCGGGGATGGTCTTGCCTGTCGCGGTCTTGTCACCGGGTTCCTTGGGCAGGCCGGGGCGACCGGGGCCCGGCTCTCCGGGTTTGCGGGCCTTGCGCTTGATGATGCGCGCGGGCTTTTTCTTGATCGCGGTGCCAGTGGTATCGGCAATCTCGAGGCCCAGCTGGTCACGGACCACCTTGCGCTTGAGTTCCTCGACCTCGCCGGTTTTCAGCTCGCCAAGCTGGAACGGGCCATAGCTGGTGCGGATCAGCCGGTTCACCGACAGGTTCACCGCCTCCATCGCGCGGCGGATCTCGCGGTTCTTGCCTTCGCGCAGCCCGACGGTCAGCCAGGCGTTCGCCCCTTGTTGCCGGTCCAGCGTGACCGTCATCGGCTGAAAATCCTCGCCATCCACGGTGATGCCCTTGCGCAGCGGTTCAAGCATATCGTCGGTGGGGCGGCCATTGACCCGCACGCGGTAACGGCGCAGCCAGCCGTTCGAGGGCAATTCGAGGCGGCGCTTGACCTCGCCATCATTGGTCAGCAGCAGCAACCCTTCGGAGTTGAGGTCAAGCCGACCGATGCTCATGACGCGGGGCATGTCTTCGGGCAGATCGTCAAAGATCGTGCCGCGGCCCTTTTCGTCGCGGTTGGTGGTGACCAGCCCCGTGGGCTTGTGGAACAGCCAGACGCGGGGCGGTTCGGGCTCGCCCACCGGTTTGCCGTCGACGGTGATCGCGTCCGAAGGCGTCACGTTCAACGCAGGCGAATCGATCTGCGCACCGTTGACGCGCACGCGACCGGCCTCGATCATGCGTTCGGCCTCGCGGCGGCTGGCGATGCCGGCACGGGACAGGACTTTGGCAATGCGGTCACCGGGAGGGGTGCCGGATTTCGGGGGCTGGGAGGGTGTATCTGCGCTCATCCTTCAGCGCTTACCCTGTTTCCCGCGCTTGCGAAAGGGCGGCGTTTGCGGGCAAGAGAGGTGTATGAGCTTTACGTCCTATATGTCCCAAGCGCTGGAAGAGGCCCGCGCCGCCGCCGCCCGTGGTGAAGTGCCCGTGGGCGCGGTCATCGTGGCACCCGACGGACAGGTCGTCGCGCAGGCGGGCAACCGGACGCGCGAGCTGAACGATCCCACCGCCCATGCCGAGGTGCTGGCGATCCGTGCTGCCTGTGCGGCGGCGGGGTCCGAAAGGCTTGGCGGGCATGCGCTTTATGTGACGCTGGAACCCTGCGCCATGTGTGCCGCCGCGATCTCTGCCGCGCGGGTGGCACGCTTGTACTACGGCGCGTCAGACCTCAAGTCTGGCGGTGTGGCGCAGGGTGCGCGGGTGTTTTCCCATGCACAATGTCACCACGCCCCCGACGTCTATGACGCCATCGCAGCCCCCGAAAGCGAACAGCTGCTAAAGGCGTTTTTTGCAGAGAAACGAAAAGGATAGACCCATATGGCCCAACGGGACGAGCTGAGCATTTTTGTGCGCGACGCCTTGGCCGCGGGCAAATCACGGGCCGAGATCACAGCCGCGCTGACCCATGCCGGATGGCGCAGCGCAGAGGTCCAGGATGCGCTGAACGGCTGGGACGAGATGCCGTTCTCTCCGCCCATTCCGCGGCCTGTGGCGACGGTGTCTGCGCGGGACTTCTTTACCTATGCGCTGACGTTCTGCGTCTTGATCCTTGGCGCGTTCAATCTGGTTGTCGTGTTACAGGCGCTGGTCGATGTGGTCTTTGCCACGGACGACGGCGGCAGCGACCGGTCGATCCGCTGGGGTGTTGCGGTGCTAATCGTGACCGGACCGTTGTACCTCTGGCTGACCTTGCGCGAGCGGCGGAAACTGGCGCGCGACCCTGCGCTGTACCGCTCTGCGATCCGCAAATGGATGATCTACATCGGCCTGCTTTTGGCGGCGCTGACGATGTTAGGGGATTCGATTGCCACCATCTATGCGCTGCTGACCGGTGATCTGACGCTGCAATTCGTGCTCAAGGCGCTGGTAGTGCTGGTCGTCGCAGGGGGCATCTTTGCCTATTATCTGCGGGACCTGCGCGAAGAGGCCCCGGCGTGAACAAGCTGCTGCTGATCTGCATGTCTGTGCTGGTCGGTGGTGCCATCATTGGCGGCTTGGTCGTGGTGGGCGGCCCGCAACACGCGCGGTTCGCCCAGCAGGACAGGCAGCGCGTAAGCGATCTGCGGATCTTGCACACGCATCTGATGTGCCTTGGTCACCCGCGCAAACCATTGCCGCAAGCGCTTGCGGATGACAGCTATTGCCCCGGCGCGCGGCCCGGTCTGCGCGATGTGCTGACCCAAGGCGATCCCGCAACGGGCGCGCCTTACGTCTATCACCGCCTCAATGATACCGCGTTCGAGGTCTGCGCCACGCTGGCGCTTGATCCGGCAGAGGCGCGCAAAGCTGCGTTTGATCATGACACCATCGCCCTGCGCGCCAACGATACCCTCTGTTTTATCGGGGATCGCGCTGTTTCTGCCGATTAGGCCGGTTTACAGGCTGATCGGTTTAAGCACCTCGGGCTCGATCACATCCACGCCGGGCAAGCCGTCGATCAGCACCTGCGCCGATTGTTCAAGCGCGTCGAAGGTGCGGTAGTGGCAGGGGATGACGGTCTTGAAGTCAAAATACCGTTTCGCCGCATAGGCCGCACCTGCCATATCCATGGTGAAATGGCCGCCCGCGCTGAGGATGCCGATATCGGGTTTGTGGTAATCGCCCATCCAATCCATATCCGCCATAATATCCGTATCACCCGAGACATAGATCGTGCGGCCTTCGCCCTTGATCATAAAGCCGATCTCGGCCCCCATATAGACTGGCCCCGCGTCCCCATCGACGGAAGAGGAATGTGACGCCGGCACCATGGTCACATCGACCTTGCCGCAGCGTATGGTGCCGCCTTTGTTGAAACCGGTGGTGCCTTCCACGCCCTGCGCGCTGAAATAGCCCATCACTTCGACCATGCCTGCAACCGGCGCGCCGGTTTTCTCGGCCACCATCTTGAGGTCCTGGGTGTGGTCGAAATGCCCGTGGGTCACCAGGATTTGCGTGACGCCTGCCAGTGCGGCCTCGTGCTGCGCGTCGTCCAGCATCGGATTGCCGGTGAGCCAGGGGTCGATCAGCAGAATCTGATCCTCGATCTCGATGCGAAAGCTGCCGTGGCCTAGCCAGATGATATCCATTTGGGTCTCCCTTATTCCGTGTCTTTAGCGGACTGTAGCGCGTGATGCCGCTTTGGGGAGCCTCCGGCGGGAGTTTATTTGGCAAAATGAAGGATCAACCGGCGCGATTGCGGGTCAGAGGCAGCCCCCAGACTTGCGGGGGCGGGCAGGGGGCGATAAACGGCACCCAATCAGATGAAGGAGCGCCCATGTCCATTGACGAGTCCACAGCCGCACGGGTGGCGAAACTGGCCCGCATCAAGGTCGAACCCGACGCCTTGCCCGCGCTGGCGCAAGAGTTCAACAATATCCTCGGCTTTATCGAGCAGTTGAACGAAGTCGATGTCGACGGGGTAGAGCCGATGACATCGGTCACGCCACAGGTGTTGAAAAAGCGCGAGGACGTGGTTCGCGATGGCGACCAACAGGCCAAGGTGCTGGCCAATGCGCCCGACGCGCGCGAAGGATTTTTTGCGGTTCCGAAGGTGGTTGAATAATGGCTGATCTGAATAAACTGGGCCTTGCCGATGCACGTGACGCGCTGCGCAAGGGGGATGTGACCTCGGCCGAGCTGACGGCGGCATGTCTGAGCGCGATCGAGGGCGCGGGCGCGCTGAATGCTTTTGTCCACCACACCGGTGATCTGGCAATGGATCAGGCCAAGGCAGCCGATGCGCGGATCAAATCCGGCGATGCCCCTGCCATGTGTGGTCTGCCCATCGGCATCAAGGATCTGTTCTGCACCAAAGGGGTGCCGTCGCAAGCGGCGTCGCGCATTCTTGAAGGCTTCTTGCCCGAGTATGAAAGCACCGTATCGCAGAACCTGCTGGACAGCGGGGCCGTCATGTTGGGCAAGCTCAACATGGATGAATTCGCGATGGGATCGTCCAATGAAACCTCCGTGTATGGCAATGCCGTCAACCCGTGGCGGCGTTCGGGCGATGAGACAGCGCTGACACCCGGCGGGTCTTCGGGCGGGTCGGCGGCAGCTGTGGCGGCGGATCTTTGTCTTGCGGCCACCGGCACCGATACCGGCGGCTCGATCCGCCAGCCTGCGGCCTTTACCGGCACCGTGGGGATCAAGCCGACCTACGGCCGCTGCTCCCGCTGGGGCGTCGTGGCCTTTGCCTCGTCGCTGGATCAGGCGGGCCCGATGACCAAGACCGTGCGCGATGCGGCGATCATGCTGGGTGCCATGGCGGGGTATGACCCCAAGGACAGCACCTCCGCCGAGCTGGCGGTCCCTGATTTCGAAGCCGCCTTGACCGGCGACATCCGTGGCAAAAAGATCGGCATCCCGCGGGAATACCGCATCGACGGTATCCCTGCCGAGATCGACAAGCTGTGGCAGGACGGTATCGCCATGCTGCGCGACGCCGGGGCCGAGATCGTTGATATCTCTCTTCCGCATACGAAATACGCCTTGCCTGCCTATTACGTGATCGCACCGGCGGAAGCCTCGTCGAACCTCGCCCGCTATGACGGGGTACGCTATGGTCACCGCGCCAAGCTGGACCACGGCGACGGCATCACCGAGATGTACGAAAAGACCCGCGCCGAAGGCTTCGGGGCCGAGGTGCAGCGCCGTGTCATGGTCGGTACCTATGTGCTAAGCGCGGGCTTCTACGACGCCTACTACAACCGGGCGCGCAAGGTCCGCACGTTGATCAAGAAAGACTTCGAAGACGCCTTTGCGGCCGGTATCGACAGCATCCTGACCCCGACCACGCCCTCGGCGGCCTTCGGTCTGGGCGAGATGACGGATACGGATCCTGTGGCGATGTATCTGAACGACGTCTTCACGGTTACCGTGAACCTCGCGGGGCTGCCCGGTATCGCATTGCCCACCGGCACCAGCGAGACCGGCCTACCGCTTGGCTTGCAGCTGATCGGCCGCCCATGGGAAGAGGCCGATCTGCTGTCTACCGCCTATGCGCTGGAGCAGGCGGCGGGCTTTGTAGCCAAGCCGCAGAAATGGTGGTAAACCCCCGCCGATAAACCAGAGCAGATAAAGCAGGTCCGATGATGATACGTTGTTCAATTGTTGCAGCCTTGGGGCTCGCCCTGGCGGCCTGCCAGCCCGCAATCCCCGACAGTGGACGGGGTGTCGGTTTTGACGGGTCGTTCGACGCCGCGCAATCCCAGCGGGATACAGCTTTGGCAGGCGGGGCGGTGGCAACGATGCCAGCACCCGCCACGGTGGACGCCACGCCGCTGGACGCTGTCGATGATGGCTCCGCTGCGGCGACGGCTGCGGAAACGGCACGTATCCTGGATGCCACGCGCCCCGGTGGGCTTGGCAATGATGCCGCGACCAATTCGGGCGTGGCCCCTGTGAACGCCAGCCCGTCCAACCCTGCGCCACCGGTGCTGGGGGCAGGGGGAATCTCGCAAGAGAACAACTTTGACGCCGTGGCCGATGAGCGCAGCATCGAAGGCGACGCGGCCCGCATCGCGGCCAACCGCGCGCAATACCGTGTGGTGCAACCCGAAGCCCTGCCGGACCGCGCCGATGCCGGGCCCAATATCGTAGCCTATGCTTTGCAGAACAATCACGCCGTCGGCACCCCGATCTACACCCGTCGGGGGTTCAACAAGCAGCGCAAATTCGCACGGGCCTGCGCTCAGTATTCGCACCCGGATCAGGCGCAGATCGCCTTCCTCAGTGCGGGCGGCCCTGAAAAGGACCGCTCTGGCATGGACCCTGACGGCGACGGATACGCCTGCAACTGGGACCCGAGCCCATATCGCAAAGGGGTGCAGGGCTAGGCCCCATGGCAGACGCGCCTGACCGCTACCTTTCCCCGAACCATGGGCCGCGCCGCAACGGGTTGCGGCCCTCTTTGATCGTGCTCCACTATACCGCGATGGACAGCGCAGAAGCGGCCTGCGCGCGTCTTTGTGACCCTGCGGCCGAAGTCTCGGCCCACTATCTGATCACGGGCAAGGGCGAGACTGTACCACTTGTCCCGGAAGACCAGCGTGCCTGGCACGCCGGTGCAGGGGAATGGCGGGGTCAGGATGACATCAATTCACGCTCTATCGGGATAGAGCTGGATAACCGCGGCAATCACCCCTTCTCCGAACCGCAGATGGTCACGCTCGAAACCCTGCTGCGCGGGATTATGGAGCGGTGGTCGATCCCGCCCGAAGGGATCATCGGCCATTCGGATATGGCCCCCGGACGCAAGATCGACCCCGGACCGCGATTCGACTGGCCACGTCTGGCGCGTCAGAACCTTGCCGGCAAAGGCCGTCAGTACGCGGAGAAAAACCGCGGATCCGACCCCACACCGGCGGCCTTTATCGCGGCGGCACATGCGGCAGGCTACACCGCCACCGATGATATTGACCTCCTTCTGCACAGCACGCGTCTGCGGTATGCCCCCTGGCGCAAGGGGCTGCTCTGCGCCGCTGATATGACCCTCGGGCATGATCTCTAGCACCACACCCGTTTCCAAATGGTTAAAAATCCTCGCCGAAGGCATCGCGGCGGGTGAAACTGATTGACCCCACCTGAAGTTAGGCGCTAGGCGTGCAGCGCGCGGAAGGCTGGGTGGCCGCGGTCTTGGCAACAAGGTCGAGGAAAGTCCGGACTCCCAGAAGAAACGGTGCCGGGTAACGCCCGGGCGGGGTAACCCGACGGAAAGCGCCACAGAAAACAGACCGCCGCTTCGACGGGTCGGGCAACCGATACCACCGGGGAGGTAAGGGTGAAACGGTGCGGTAAGAGCGCACCGCGGAGGTGGTAACATCTCTGGCAAGGCAAGCCCCACCGGGAGCAATGCCAAATAGGGACCGCGCGCCGCGTCTGGCAACAGGCAAGGCGGGGCCACTTCTGCCCCAGCAGGTCCGGGTTGGCAGCTGTAGCTGTGCAGGCAACTGCATGGTCAGAGGAATGGTCATCCCCTGTCGCAAGGCGGGGACAAAATCCGGCTTATAGGCCTTCCGCGCATAATCATGGTCTTTATCCCTGTTCTTCGGGGGCTTGGTCCGGAAAACTTCAATTTTTCCGGTTCGTTTGGGCCATGGGCGGGAAATAGCGGTTGACTCAGGCGCAGGCGTGACTAGAACCCAAAACTCAGGATTTCACGAGCGGTCGATCAGCGGCCTGCTCGTCGTTGCAGGAGAACGACTATGGCGAAGCCAACCACGATCAAGATCCGTCTGAACTCGTCCGCGGGCACAGGCCATTTCTACGTAACCAAGAAAAACGCACGTACCATGACCGAGAAAATGGTCATCAAAAAGTACGACCCCGTTATTCGTAAGCACGTTGAATACAAAGAAGGCAAGATCAAGTAAGATCTTACCGTCGACGCGATATGAAGGCCGCGCCTCGTGCGCGGCCTTTTGCGTTTTTCTACCTCGGACATGGGAACAGCCCTGCTGTCGCGGCTAAGTACCGGATGTGATCGCAAGGAGACGGGCAATGCCCAAAGAAGGCCATTACATCAACCGGAGTAACTGGTTGCGCGCTGCTGTACTGGGGGCGAATGACGGGATTGTTTCCATCTCTAGCCTTCTGGTCGGCGTTACCTCGGCGGGGATGGCGACCGGAAATGTCGCCCTGACCGGTTTCGCCGGATTGACCGCGGGCGCACTGTCCATGGCCGCGGGGGAGTATGTCTCTGTCTCGGCGCAGGCCGATGTGGAAGCCGCGGATCTGGAGCGTGAGCGTATCGCGCTGGAGGAAGACCCGGACTACGAGCTGGAAGAGCTTGCCGAAGGGTTGGAGAACCGCGGCGTCGATGCCGCGCTCGCCGTTAAGGTTGCCACGCAGATGACCGACCACGACGCTCTTGGTGCGCATGCGCGCGAAGAGCTCGGCATGTTTGGCCTGGCAGGGCAGGCGAATCCGCTGCAGGCCGCCGGGGCCTCAGCGCTCGCCTTCGCTCTGGGAGGGGCCTTTCCGTTGATCGCAGCACTTGTCGCCCCTGCCGGATACGCTTTGATCGCGATTGCCGTGACCGCTGTGCTCGCTCTGGCACTGCTTGGCGGCGGCGGTGCACGGCTTGGCGGTGCGCCCCTGCGTTCGGCGATTATTCGTGCGGTGGTCTGGGGCGCACTTGCGATGGCCGTGACCGCTGCGTTGGGGCAAGCCTTCCATGTTGCGGTTTAGCTTGGTCGGGGGTGAGCTGGTGCCTAAGCTGAGACCTCTGGAATCATCACTTCAGTGAGCATTTCGAGAGGAGGTTCGCTCCTCTGCGGGTGTGCTTTTCTGCGCGCCCGACTGGAAGACGTACAGTCGCAAGGTCGTGTCAGCATGCTTGTTGAACCGAATGTTACTGAACAGACTGCGTAAGGCGGATCGCAGTTATACGGAAGCGTCGCGGGCAGATTAGGTAGTCGGGCCGACGGTTGTGATAGCGCCTAGGGCAAAAGAAAGCGCCCACCGAACGGATGTCGATGGGCGCTCGTTCTCAGGTATTTTCCCGCGTCGTGGGGCAGTGTGTTATTCGCGGTTGCCGAACAATTGCAGCAACATCATGAACATGTTGATGAAGTTCAGGTACAGGCTCAACGCGCCCATGATACCGGACTTCTGCAGCCATTCTTGGTCACCGTGATGCGCATGCGCCAAGTAAGTGTTCTTGATGTTCTGCGTGTCATAGGCGGTGAGTCCAGCGAAAATCAGAACGCCGATAGCCGAGATCGCGAATACCAGGGCAGGGGAGGCGAGGAAGATGTTCACGATCGACGCGACAACCAGGCCAATGACGCCCATGATCAGGAAGCTACCCCAGCCAGAGATGTCCTTTTTCGTGGTGTAGCCCCAAAGCGACAGGCCTGCGAAAGCGATCGAGGTGATCAAGAAAATCTGGATGATGGAATAACCCGTAAAGACCAGAAAGATCGAGCTGATCGAAACGCCCATGACGGCAGCGAAAACATAGAACAATGTCTGCGCAGTCGCGGCCGAGATTTTATTCATCGCGGCACCCAAGCCGAAGACAAACGCCAAAGGTGCAAACATCACAACCCATTTCAGCGGCGACATATACAGCGCAGAGCCGAAGGAAGTCAGGTACTTGTCCGTGCCAATCTGCGCAACCGCGCCGGAAGGATCGGTCGTCACGGCCAAGCCGGAAATGGCCCAAGCCGCTGCAAAGGTGATCAACATGCCAATCGACATGGTGCCATACACCTTATTCATATGGGTGCGCAGCCCTTCATCGATAGCGGCGGCGCGGGATCCGGCCGCAGACCGGATTGTGTTCACGTCGGCCATGAATATCCTCCAAATAATAGACGTGTTGCAAAGTCGGTTCTCCGACCTCGGTATTGGGTCAAATATCGGCACACACGTCTTTGTTTTCAAGAGCTTTCGCATCCAATTCTAGCGCAGCGGGCACTATTGGCGTTTTGCTTTGCCAAATGTGGCGCAACATAGGCATTTCTTCCGTCGGAACACGCAGCCTTTCGGTTGCACATCTGCGTGTCCGTGATGGATGAGCTAAAGAACAGATATGAAGATTTGCCTAACGCGTTTGCGAATTTTGCGTCGCGGCGTTTTGCTGCCTCGTTCTCGCGGCTCTGAACGGTATTTTAAGGTTTAGACTGCAAGCCTTTTGCCCATGAGAAGGATGATTCTTCCCCGCGACGGGCGCAATTGTGCCGTAACGTTTTTGTTATTTGCGCTAATCAGGCGGTATTCGGGTGTCGTGAGCAAAACATCGCGCACCCGCGCAGAATGTAGTGGCGAAGCTGAGGGACGGGGCTATCTTACTGACAAATATGGTATTCTTGAGCGTGAGAGGAGCAGGTCTCAATGTGTTGGAAATGCTGACACACAGCATTGCGGCGAATTTATGGTGCTCGGCTCAGGTAAAAAGTTTTGCGAGTTCCCGAACGCTTGCTACGTTCAATTCGCGTATAAGGGGTATTTTTCTCGCGGAAACAACGCTTGATTAAGTGCTGGCGCTGATTGGAATGATAACTGAACGTATGTCCATTTTCATTTTATTTGCGCATAGTGAGTATATTTGCAAGTAGCACGTTTTGTCGGAAATGACCACGTGAATTGGTCACTTCCTCTCCACAAATACAAGCGTCGAAATTATGGGCGCTGAGTTAGAAAGAAGATCGTGATGCCTCATAAAGTAGATGTTCATGTTGGTCAGCGAATACGGCAGCGCCGTTGGCTGACAGGCATGACACAGCAGCGCTTAGCAGAACTTGTTGGCATAAAATTCCAGCAAATCCAAAAGTATGAAACCGGTGCAAACCGTGTCAGCGCGTCCAGACTTTGGGACATCGCCTTTGCCCTGAACGTGGACGTTTCGCATTTCTTTGAAGGTCTGGAAGCCGAAAAGCCTCAGCCCGAGAAGGCCTTGGACAATATCCCCGCCGATCTGAGCGGCGATAAAGAGGCGATGGATTTGATCCGCTCTTACTATGCGATCCCCGAAAACCAGCGTCGCCGCCTGTTCGAATTGGCGCGTGTCCTCAGTGATGTGGCTTAACCTTTAGCGGGAAGTGTTATCTTGCAAGGATCTGGCGAAAGTGTCAGATCGGTAGCTATGATACCAAATATGCACTCCGATCCCGATATATTGCGTGTGGGCCATTTGCTGGCGGACGCCGCCCGTGCCGCGATACTTCCCCATTTTCGTCAAGCAGATCTGATTGCGGACAACAAATTCCAGTCGGGGTATGATCCCGTCACAGAAGCCGATCGTGCGGCCGAACGGGCCATGCGCGATATCTTGGCACGCGAACGCCCCAACGACGCCATCCTAGGCGAAGAATATGGTATCGCGGAAGGCACCTCCGGGCTCACCTGGGTTTTGGACCCCATTGACGGCACGCGGGGTTTTGTCTCCGGCACGCCGACCTGGGGCGTGTTGATCGCCGTCAGCAATGCGAATGGGCCGTTTTTCGGGATCATCGACCAGCCCTATATTCGTGAGCGTTTTGTTGGGCACAGCGGCCAAGCCGAGGTGTCGGGCCCGTCTGGCGTTCATCCGCTACGGACACGTGGGGCGCGTGCACTGTCACAGGCGACCGTTTTCACTACTTTTCCAGAGGTCGGGACGACATCCGAAGGGGCCGCCTTTGCCGAGGTGGCGCGACATGCGCGTTTGGCGCGCTTTGGGATGGATTGCTATGCTTATGCTTTGGTGGCCTCGGGGCAGGTCGATCTGGTCATCGAAGCGGGCCTGCAACCCTATGATATTCAAGCGCCAATCGCCCTTGTCCATGCCGCCGGTGGCATCGTTACCGACTGGGATGGCGGCCCCGCCCATCATGGTGGACGTGCCATCGCGGCGGCCAATGCCGATATTCACGCCGAAGCTTTAGAGTTTGTTAGGAATTGTCCGATATGACCGAACTGCTGATACGCAACGCTGATTATCTTTTGACGATGGATGAGACGCGGAGCGAATTGGTATCGGCTGATGTTTTGCTGCGCGATGGGGTTGTCGTGGCGGTGGGGCAAAACCTGACAACTGAAGGGGAGGTGATAGAAGCATCAGGGTGCGTTGTGACGCCAGGGTTGGTGAACACCCATCACCACCTTTATCAAAGTCTGACGCGGGCGGTGCCGGGGGGGCAGGACGCGCTGCTGTTTGGCTGGCTTAAAACGCTTTATCCGATCTGGGCGCGGTTTACGCCGGATCACATGTATGTCTCGGCTCAGGTGGGGTTGGCAGAGCTTGCCTTGTCCGGCTGCACGTTAAGCTCGGACCACCTGTATATGTATCCGAACGGCAGCCGGTTGGAGGATACAATACACGCCGCGGCAGAGATCGGGATGCGGTTTCAGCCCACGCGCGGCGCGATGAGCATCGGGGAAAGCGACGGTGGGTTGCCACCTGACGCTTTGGTGGAACGCGAGGCTGCGATACTGGAGGATTGCATTCGTGTGATCGACGGTTTTCATGACCCATCGGCCTCTTCCATGTGTCGGGTTGGCATCGCGCCCTGTTCGCCCTTCTCGGTAAGTCGGGACCTGATGCGGGACGCAGCGCTGTTGGCGCGGGATAAAGGCGTGATGCTGCATACGCATCTTGCCGAGAACGACGAGGATATCGCCTATTCATTGGCGCAATTCGGCTGTCGTCCGGGTCAATATGCGCAGGATCTGGGCTGGGTCGGGCCCGATGTCTGGCATGCCCATTGCGTGAAGCTCGACCCGAGCGAGATCGCGTTATTCGCGCAGACCAAGACTGGCGTCGCACATTGCCCCTGTTCGAATTGCCGCTTGGGCTCGGGGATCGCGCCCCTTCGTGCGATGCGAGATGCCGGGGTTCCCGTGGGGCTAGGGGTCGATGGATCCGCAAGCAATGACGCCGGTAATCTTGTCGCGGAGGCTCGGCAGGCGATGCTTTTGCAGCGCGTTGCCGGCGGGGCGGATGCGATGAGCGCACGCGAAGCGCTCGAGATTGCCACGCGCGGCGGTGCAGACATCTTGGGCCGCCCCGAATGCGGGCGGATCGAAGTGGGGGCGCGGGCAGACATCGCCATCTGGGACGTGAGCGGGATTGAAAGCGCCGGGAGCTGGGATCCGGCAGCGTTGCTGCTTGCGGGGCCGACAACGGTCCGCGATTTGCTTGTTGAGGGGCGCAGCGTCGTGCGGGACGGGCAGGTCGTGACCATAGATCTACCCGCGCAGATCGCGCAGCAAAACAAACTCGCGCGGGCGCTGCGGGACGCGATATAAACACGCGTGCCTCGATCTCGGGAGGAAGTAGAGACGCGGGGAGCGCGAAGGTGGGGGAGTTGACGGTATGAATATTCTGCGAAGGCTGGCTTTGGCCGTGGCTCTGTTGATTGCCGCGATATCGCCTCTGCGAGCCGACCCACAGGCGGTTCAGATGTTGAATGCCATGCGCGCGCAGCAGGGGGTGGCCCCGCTGTCCTATGCACCGCGGCTAGAGGCCGCCGCGCGGGCACATGCGCTGGACATGGCGCGGCACGGGTATTTCTCGCACACGGGGCGCGATGGGTCTGGTGTCGGCGATCGGGTGCGGGCGCAGGGCTATCGCTGGTGTTATGTGGCCGAGAATCTTGCCAAGGGGCAGGGGGATCTGACGCAGGTCATGCGGGGATGGGCGCAGTCGGCGCCACATTACCGCAATATGATGAGCCGGAATGCCACGGGTTTTGGCCTGTTTCAGGGGCCGGACCGGATTTGGGCAATGGTTCTGGCCGCACCCTGTTAGGATGGGCCCGAAGCCGTCTCGCAAGGCGCGCCTGCGGGACGCGCCGCGGGGAGTTTAAAGGCAAAATGAAGGAGTCTGGCGTCAGCCTCGGCGCACCCCGTTGACCCAGACATCGCTGATGGCGCGGTCGTCGCCCATCATGATTGTGGCGAAAAGCTGATCCCATATGCTGTGCGCATTGTCGCTGCGCTGCTTGATCGCGGGGGTGGAGGCGAGGTCGAGCACGGTGATGTCGGCCTCGAAGCCTTCGGCGAGTGTGCCGATCTTTTCGTGCAGATGCAGGCTGCGGGCAGAGCCGGCGGTGGCAAGCCACATCAACTGCGCCGCATGGGTGGGGGTGCCGCGCAGCTGGCCGATCTCATAGGCCGCAGCCATTGTGCGCAGCATCGAGAAGGACGATCCGCCGCCGGTGTCCGTGGCCAAGCCAATCGGAATCTGGCGCGCCGCGATATGCGCCATGTCGAACAGTCCCGATCCGATGAAAGTGTTCGAGGTGGGACAATGCACCACCGATGCGCCGCTGTCGGCAAGGCGGTCTATCTCGCGCGGGGTCAGGTGGATGGCATGGCCAAAGACGGCGCGATCACGCACCAGCCCGTGTTCCTCGTAGGTGTCCAGATAATCGCGGGCGTGGGGCACAAGGTCTTGGACCCAAGCGATCTCGTCGATCTGTTCGCTCAGGTGCGTCTGCATCAGGCAGTCGGGGCGCTCGGTCCAGAGCGCACCCAGGGCCGCGAGTTGCTCCGGCGTCGAGGTCGGCGTGAAACGGGGCGTAATCGCATAGGTGGCGCGGCCTTTGCCGTGCCAGCGGTCGATCAGCATCTTGCTGTCGTCATAGGCCGATTGCGCCGTATCGCGCAGCCCGTCGGGGGCGTTGCGGTCCATGCAGGTCTTGCCCGCCACGATCCGCTGACCACGCTCTGCTGCCGCGTCGAATATCGCGTCGACGCTGGTGGGGGCGATGGTGGCGAAAGAGCAGACGGTGGTTGTGCCGTTGGCCAGGGTCAGATCCAGATAGCGCCCGGCGATGTCGCGGGCATAGGCGGGGTCTGACAGGCGCATTTCCTCGGGAAAGGTATAGCTGTTGAGCCAGTCGATCAGCCGTTTGCCCCAGCTCGCGATGATGGCGGTCTGCGGATAATGCACATGGGCATCGACAAACCCCGGGCAGATCAGCCGGTCGCCATAGTCCTGCACCGTCGCCTGCGGGTGCGCCTTGCGCAGGTCGTCGGCGCGGCCCACGGCCTTGATCTGCGCGCCTTCAATCAGCACGCCACCGTCGCTGTCGATATGGACCGTCTCCTCCCACGGGTCAGAGAGAGGATTGCCCGTAAATCGGAGCGTTTGGCCGAGGAGGAGTGTTTGTGTTTTCATGCCGCCTGTCTAACCGCAGCCTGCCGTGCCGACAATCCGATAGAGTAGGGTTCCGCGCCATTGTATCCGCGCTGTGGCACGCTTATGGTCTGCGCAAAATCGCAAGTGGGGGCAGCCATGGTTGACGACGCACAGGAACTTGAACTCTCCCCCGACGCCGAGGATGAAGGCGAGGCATATCGGCTGAACAAGAAGGCCGTGGCGTCCATTCTCTATGCTGTGGAAATCGATGACGCCGCCAAGCTGACAGAACTGATGGAGCCGCTGCACGCGGCCGACATCGCCGACCTTCTGGAACAGATCAGCGCCTTTGAACGGACCAAGCTGATCCGGCTCTATGACCGCGAGTTCGATGGCGAGATTCTGTCGGAGCTCGACGAATCGATCCGCGAGGAAGTCGTTGCGATTCTGACGCCCGAGGTGCTGTCGGACGCCGTGCGCGACATGGACAGCGATGATGTCGTCGATCTGATCGAAGACCTTGAGGATGCGCAGGCCGAGACCATTCTGGGGGCCCTGGAAGATGCGGACCGGGTCGCTGTCGAACAGGCGCTGACCTATCCCGAATATTCCGCTGGTCGTTTGATGCAGCGCGAAGTCGTGATGGCCCCCGAACACTGGACCGTGGGCGAGGCGATTGATCACCTGCGCGCCACGCCCGAGGAAGACCTGCCGGACCAGTTCTATCACATCGTCATGGTTGATCCGCGGTTGCACCCTGTGGGCAATGTCACCCTTGGCAAGCTGATGCGGTCCAAACGCGCCACCCCCATGCGCGACATTCTGGAGGATACGTTTCAGGTCATTCCCGCCCTGCGAGACGAGGGCGATGTCGCCTATGCGTTCAACCAGTATCACCTGATCTCCGCGCCCGTTGTCGATGACGAGGGGCGTTTGATCGGGGTGATCACCATTGATGACGCCATGTCGGTGCTGGACGAGGAACACGAAGAAGACATCCTGCGTCTGGCCGGTGTTGGCGAAGGGTCGCTGTCTGACCGTGTGATCGAGACAACCAAGCAGCGGTTGCCCTGGCTGGCGGTGAACCTGGTGACGGCCATCGCGGCCTCTATGGTGATTTCGCAGTTCGAGGCGGCGATCGCGCAGATCGTTGCGTTGGCGGTGTTGATGCCCATCGTGGCCTCTATGGGGGGGAATGCCGGTACGCAAAGCCTGACCGTGGCCGTGCGCGCCATCGCGACCCGGGATTTGACCGGATCGAACGTCTGGCGTGTGATCCGGCGTGAATGTCTTGTGGGGCTGGTGAATGGCCTGATTTTCGCGATCATCATGGGGATCGTCGGGATCCTGTGGTTCGGGTCACCCGCGCTTGGCTATGTGATCGCGACGGCGATGGTGATCAATATGGTCGTGGCGGGGCTTGCGGGGACGGGCATCCCGATCCTGCTGGAACGTTTTGGCGTGGATCCGGCCCTTGCCTCTGGTGCTTTTGTGACGACGGTGACGGATGTCGTGGGCTTCTTCGCCTTTCTGGGGCTGGCGGCGGCGGTCTTGCTGTGATGGATATGGCGGCGGTCAAGGCGGCAGCGCGCAAGGCGGCCTTCGCCCGCCGCAAGCCGCTGTTTGATGATGCCAACGCCGCGCAAGCCGGCTATCTGAGCGAAGTGCTCGCGGGGTACCGCGGCGTCCCGCTGTCCGGTTTTTTACCCATACGCACAGAGATTGACCCGCGCCCCGCCATGGCCGAGGCGGCGGCCCATGGCCCCGTGGGCGTGCCGGTGATCATGGGCGCAGCGCAGCCTTTGCGGTTTTCGCGCTGGACCCCGGATACCCCGTTGGTGGACGGTGCCTTTGGCGCTCAGATCCCCGCAGTCGAGGATTTCTTTGACCCTGAAATCGTGATCGTACCCCTGCTGGCGTTCAACCGCGCTGGCGGGCGTCTGGGGTATGGCGGCGGGTTTTATGACCGCACGCTGGAAAAGCTGCGTGCGCGGCGAGCGACCTTGGCGATCGGTTTTGCCTTTGCCGGGCAAGAGGTTGACGATCTGCCACTTGAACCCACCGACCAGCCGCTTGATCTGATCGTGACAGAGACGGGCGTGATCGAGATCGTCTAGGCGCGCCCGCACCCCGCGCGCAAAAACCGCAGCTCCGCCCCTTGCCCTCGGGCGCTGCGCAGCCTAACGCTTGGGGCATGAAAATACTCTTCCTCGGCGATGTCATGGGCCGCGCGGGCCGCCGCGCAATCAGCGAAAACCTTCCCCGTCTGCGGACGGAATGGAAGCTGGATTTTGTGGTGGTGAACGGTGAAAACGCCACCTCTGGCATGGGGCTGTCTGGCAGCCACGCCAAAACGCTGCTGGACGCAGGGGCCGATTGTCTGACCCTGGGCGACCACGCCTTTGACCAAAAAGACATGCTGAGCTTTATCGAACAGGAGCCGCGTGTCATCCGGCCGCTGAATTTTTCGAAAAACGCACCGGGCAAGGGCGCGCGCCTGTTCACCGCCAAGAACGGGCGCAAGGTGCTGGTCACCCAAGCACTTGGTCAGGTCTTCATGAAGCGTCCCTTTGACGATCCGTTCTCGGCGCTTGAGCCTGTGCTCAAGACCCACCCTCTGGGCGGCATGGCATCGGCGGTGATTGTCGATATGCACTGCGAGGCGACCTCGGAAAAGATGGCCATGGGGCATTGGTGTGATGGCCGCGCCAGCCTTGTTGTGGGCACGCATACCCATGTGCCCACGTCTGACGCGATGATCCTGCCGGGCGGGACGGCCTATCTGACAGATGCAGGCATGAGCGGCGATTACCATTCGGTGATCGGGATGGAGAAAACAGAGCCTTTGCGCCGCTTCATCACCGGCATGCCCAAAGACCGCTTCACCCCCGCCAACGAAGAAGCGACCCTATCCGGCGTCTATATCGAGACCGACGACCGCACCGGCAAGGCGACCCGTATCGTGCCCGTGCGTCAGGGCGGCAAGCTGCAGCAAAGCGCGCCCTGACCGCGTTTCGGCTGGCGCGCTTTAGACCCGTATCCGGAATAGCGCAGGGCAGGCGCATCTGACGCTTGCCCCAAGGCGACGCTTGCCGTGGACGTTGCAATCAACGACACTGCAGTCTGATTTTCATCTGCCCAAGGCCGGATATACCTGAATGGACTTTCTAAACCTGTCGGATAGCACCTCTGCCATCCTGGCATTGACCGTCGTTGTGATCATGTTCGTCATGTTCCTGCGCGAATCCCTCCCGACCGAGGTCGTGGCCCTGTCAGGGGCGGCCATCATGCTGGCGCTTGGCATCTTGCCCTATGACGATGCGCAGGCGGTGCTGCAGAACTCTGCCCCCTGGACCATTGCCGCGATGTTCATCGTGATGGGCGCGCTGGTGCGCACGGGCGCGCTGGATGTGCTGACGCGCATGGCCGAACGCTATGCCAAGACGCATCCGAAAACGGCGGTGGTGGGCGTGATCGTGGCCGTCATGGCGGCCTCGGCGGTGATGAACAACACGCCCGTGGTGGTGGTGATGATTCCGGTCGTGGTGCAGCTTAGCCAGACGCTTGGCACCAAAGCCTCCAAACTGCTGATCCCGCTGAGCTATGCGGCGATCATGGGCGGCTCCCTGACGCTGATCGGGACCTCGACCAACCTTCTGGTGGACGGTGTCGCACGGTCGCAGGGGCTGGAGCCGTTTGGCATTTTCGAGATCCTGCCCATCGGTCTGGTCGTCTGCGCCTGGGGCCTGATCTATATGGCCGTCTTCGCCCCCAAACTACTGCCCGCGCGCGACAGTATGGCGAATATGCTGTCGGACCGCTCCAAGATGAAGTTCTTCACCGAAGCCGTGATCCCGCCCGACTCCAACCTGATCGGGCGCGAGGTGCTTGACGTGCAGCTGTTCAAACGCGAAGGCGTGCGGCTGATCGACGTGGTGCGCGGCGATCAGTCGTTGCGCCGCGATCTGGCCAGTGTCGAACTGCGGGTCGGCGACCGTGTGGTTCTGCGCACCCAGATGACCGAGCTGCTTAGCCTTCAGGCCAATAAAGAGCTCAAGCGCGTCGATCAGGTCTCGGCGGTGGAAACCTCGACCGTAGAGGTGCTGATCACGCCGGGCTGCAAGATGGTGGGCCGCACGCTCGGGGCGCTGCGTCTGCGCCGGCGCTATGGGGTATACCCTTTGGCGGTACACCGGCGGAACCAGAACATCGGCCGCCAGCTTGACGACCTCATCGTCAAGGTCGGTGACACGCTGCTGCTTGAAGGCGCGATGGAGGATATCCAGCGCCTTGCCTCGGATATGGATATGGTCGACGTCTCGCAGCCGTCTGCACGGGCCTTCCGGCGGGGGCATGCCCCGATCGCCATCGCGGCGCTGGTGGGGATCGTGGTCTTGGCCGCGCTGAATGTCGCGCCGATCCTGCTGCTGGCCGTGCTGGCCGTGGCGCTGGTCCTGGTCACGGGCTGTATCGACGCGGAAGAGGCCTTCAGCTTTGTCGATGGCCGTCTGCTGGCGCTGATCTTCTCGATGCTTGCGGTCGGGGCAGGGTTACAAAACTCCGGCGCGATCAGCCTGATCGTTGACAATATCGCACCCTTCCTCGGCACGCTGTCGCCTTTCTATGTGATCTTCGCGGTGTTCCTGCTGACGACAACCCTGACAGAGATCGTGTCGAACAACGCGGTGGCGGTGATCATGACACCGATTGCCATCAGCCTCGGGTCCGCACTTGGCATGGACCCGCGCCCCCTGGTGGTCGCGGTGATGATCGCGGCGTCTTGCGCCTTTGCCACCCCCATCGGCTACCAAACCAATACGCTGGTCTATGGGCCGGGCGGCTACCGTTTCACCGACTTCATGCGCATCGGCATTCCGCTCAACCTGTCGATGTCGCTGCTCGTCTCCATGATGATCCCGCTCTTCTGGTAGCACCGTTCCCGCGCTTCCAAATGGCAAAAATCCCGGGGGTCCGGGGGCTGGCCCCCGGCACCTCCAATGGGTGCGCGCCCTAAAGCGGCCAGAAGACCAGAATAGCCGGAATGGACACCGCGACGACGATGATCTCAAGCGGCAGCCCCATGCGCCAGTAATCGCCAAAGCTATAGCCCCCGGGACCAAGGATCAGCGTGTTGTTCTTATGCCCAATGGGCGTCAGGAATGCGCTTGATGCGGCGACGGCGACCGCCATCAGGAACGGGTCGGGAGAGACATCAAGGCTTGCCGCCATCTGGATGCCCACGGGGGCGGCGACGATGGTGGTGGCGGTGTTATTCAGCACATCCGACAGGGTCATAGTGACCAGCATCAGCACCGTCAGCACCACCCATGCGGGCAGCCCTTGGGTCAATCCGACAAGCGCGCCGGCAATCAGCTCCGTCCCGCCAGAGCTTTCGAGCGCCGCCCCCAACGGGATCATCGACCCCAGCAAGACGACGACCGGCCATTCGATATGGGTATAAAGCTCCGACAGCGGGACGATCCGTGCCAGCACATAGGCGATGACGACCAGCCCCAGGGCGACGGGCAGGTAGATCAACCCAAAGCTCGCCGCCGTGACCGCGCCGCCAAACAGGCCGATGGCCAGCCAGACCTTGTGGTTTTCGGTCACCGCCAACCCGCGGTCAGCAAGGGGCAGTACGCCGAGCCATTCGACCACATGGGACGCGGTATCGCGCGGCACGAGCAGCAGCAGAATATCCCCCACCTGCAGCTCGGTCTTGCGCAGTTGCGAGGTGATGCGTTTGCCGCGCCGCGATACCCCCAGCAGCACGGAGCGCTGCCGCCACGACAGGCCGACCGCCTGAGCCGACCGGCCGTTCAGACGGGAATCGCTGGTGACCACGACCTCGATGATCTCGACCCCTTCGCCATCGGCGCGCAGGCGGTCTTCGCGGTCGGCGTCGGCGACATGCAGGTCCAGCGTGCTGCGAAATTCGTCCAGCGCATCGGGGGTCGCTTCAAGCACCAGCGCGTCGCCTGCGCGCAGGGGCAGGTTGCGTGACTGGCCGTAGCGGCGCTTGCCGTCCCGGATCACCCCCAGCATGGCGACATCGGCCTTCTCGGCTGCGTCCTGAAGCTCTGCCAGACGTCTACCGATCTGGGCATTGCCTTCGGGGATCGTCAGCTCTGCCAGATAGGGGGACAGGTCTTCGGGGCCCAGCACGTTATTCTCGCGCTGCGGGATAAACCGCCAGCCGATCAGCGCGACAAAGGCCAGCCCCGCCGCCGCTGCTATCCCGCCCACAGGGGCGAAATCGAACATGCGAAACGGTGCGCCAAGGGATTCCTGTCGGATCGAGGCGATGATGATATTGGGCGGCGTCCCGATCAGCGTCGCCATGCCGCCAAGGATCGTGGCAAAGCTCAGCGGCATCAGGCTCAACCCCGGGGATCGACCGGCCTTGCGGGCGGTCTGGATGTCGACCGGCATCAGCAGCGCAAGGGCCGCGACGTTGTTCATGAAGGCTGACAGCACCCCGCCGATAACCCCCATCAGCGTGATATGCCCGCCAAGGCTACGCGAGGCATCGACCAGCGTGCGCGTGATCAGCAACACCGCGCCAGACCGCGTCAGCCCCGCCGATACGATCAGCACCAGCGCGACCACCAGCGTCGCAGGGTGACCAAAGCCCGCAAAGGCATCCTTGCTGTCGACCACCCCCAGCACCACGGCAACCATCAGCGCGGCAAAGGCGACAAGGTCATAGCGGAACCGCCCCCACAAGAGCATGCCAAACACGGCGGCAAACAGGGTGAACAGGATGATTTGATCGGTGGTCATGAGCGTACCTTGCGTGAACTGCGACCAAAGCCCTAGCAGCCGCCCGCGCGCCTGTCTGCCCCAAACCCAGCCATACCGCGCGCGTGCGCGGTGGCTTGTTCAGGCGCGTGGGCTGCCGTATAGAGAGCCAACACTGAATTTTAGCATATGAGGTCACCATGGCAGGTCACTCAAAATGGGCAAATATCCAGCACCGTAAGGGCCGTCAGGACAAACTGCGCGCCAAGGTGTTTTCCAAGCTCTCCAAAGAAATCACCATCGCGGCGAAGATGGGCGAACCCGATCCGGACAAGAACCCGCGTCTGCGTCTGGCGGTGAAAGAGGCCAAGGGCCAGTCCATGCCCAAGGACAACATCGAACGCGCGATCAAGAAAGCCGTCGGCGGCGAGGGCGAGGATTACGAAGAAATCCGCTATGAAGGCTACGGCCCCAATGGTGTTGCCGTCATTGTCGAGGCGATGACCGACAACCGCAACCGCACCGCATCGACCGTGCGGTCCACCTTCACCAAGAACGGTGGCAATCTGGGCGAGACAGGCAGCGTCGGCTTCATGTTCGACCGTAAGGGCGAAATCACCTATCCCGCCAGCGTTGGCGATGCCGACACCGTCATGATGGCCGCCATCGAAGCCGGTGCGGAAGACGTCGAAAGCTCGGATGACGGGCATGTCATCTGGTGCATGGATACTGACCTGAACGATGTCAGCACCGCGCTAGAGGCCGAGTTGGGCGAATCCGACAGCACCAAGCTGGTCTGGCGTCCGACCACCACGACCGAAATGGATCTGGAAGGGATGGAAAAGCTGATGAAGCTGATCGACGCCCTGGAAGACGACGACGACGTGCAGCGGGTCACCGCGAACTTCGAAGCCTCTGACGAGGTGATGGAGCAGCTGTAACATCTACGCCCCGCCAGCGACCCACGTCGCGGCGGGGCTTTGCTTTGGCAGGGGCGGGTGCGTCACGCGCCCGCGAGACACAAAAAAACCGCCCCTGGCTTAGCTGCGGGGCGGTTTTTTTGTGTCAGCGTTTGAGGCCGAATTTATCCCAAAAGGCGCGCCATGCGAAAAAGACCACCCCAGGCCGGTTTGGCCGTGGTGTCGCGCACGCGCTGCTGCGAGATAGAGGCGAGGACGCGTTTGACCTCGTTGAGGTGCCCCAAGGCCCTTGATCCGCCTGCGCTTGCCTGAACGCTCAGGATCTTGGACTGTGTGTGCAGGGCTGCTTCGATAAGCGCCAATTCATCTTGGCTGATTTCCAGCTTCTGTTTGTCGTCGAACATGACATTATTCCTTGGTTGTATGCGGGTCAGATAGGCGCTGTATCTGTGGTTCGCTAGTAGTAACGGGCCCAATCACGCAAATGTTTCGCGGCCGCAACAATAAAGTTGGGGTTGCAGGGGATGAAAATTTATTTTTGGGTGGGGTCCGGCGGTGCATCTTACCCGAGACCGGCCCAGATTCCCGACGGAGCTTTTGACATATGACCGCCTTCTTTCCCGGCTTTGCCTTGGGCCTGACCTTGATTCTGGCTATCGGGGCGCAGAACGCTTTTGTCTTGCGCCAAGGCTTGCGGTTGCAGCATGTCTTTTGGGTCTGCCTGACCTGTGCGTTGTCGGATGCGGTGCTGATCGCCGCAGGGGTGGCGGGGTTCGGTGCGCTGGCAACGGCGGTGCCGTGGTTCGAAACGCTGATGCGTTACGGCGGGGCGGCGTTCCTGATCTGGTACGGCTTCCAGAATGCGCGATCGGCTTGGCAGGGCGGCCATGCGCTGGCCGCTGACGGGGCCGCGCAAACCAGCCTGCGCCGCACGATCCTGACCCTGCTCGCGCTGACCTGGCTGAACCCGCATGTCTATCTTGATACCGTCGTGCTGCTGGGGTCCATTGCCGCGCAATATGAAAGCCGCCTTGCCTTCGGGGCAGGTGCGGTCACGGCGAGCTTTGTTTTCTTTTTCAGCCTGGGCTATGGCGCGCGCCTGTTGGGGCCGTTTTTCAGCAAGCCGCGCAGCTGGCAAATTCTGGATGGTGTGATTGCGCTGACCATGTGGGCGATTGCTTTGAAACTTCTGCTGATGTGACCTTGCCCTTGGGGAAGGGTTGGGGAATGTTGCGCCCATGACAACTGCACATCCCCAAAGCCCCGTCACCGGTATCTTCTGGATGGTCGTGACCGGCCTGTGTTTCATTTGCGTGACCGCCTTGGTCAAACATATGGGCCCGCGCCTGCCGTCCTCCGAAGCTGCTTTTATCCGTTATGGCTTTGGCTTGGTGTTCCTGCTGCCCGCGATTGGCGCGCTGCGTGAGGCGAAGCTGTCGCGCCGCCAATGGGCGCTTTTTTCGGTACGCGGCGGGCTGCATGGGGTGGGCGTTATCCTGTGGTTCTACGCCATGACGCGTATCTCTATCGCCGAGGTGACGGCGATGAACTATCTTGCGCCGATCTATGTCACCATCGGGGCCGCGCTGTTTCTGGGCGAGAGCTTGGCCCTGCGCCGGATCATTGCGGTCGTGCTGGGGCTGGTCGGGGCCGCGATCATCCTGCGACCCGGGTTTCGCGAGCTGACCGGCGGGCACTTTGCGATGCTGATCGCGGCGGTGGTGTTTGGCGGGGCCTATTTGCTGGCCAAAGTGCTTGCGGACGAGGTGCGCCCGTCGGTCGTCGTCGCGATGATGTCGCTGTTCGTGACGCTGTTTCTGGCCCCCTTCGCGCTTGCCAACTGGATCACCCCCACGTGGGAGGAGATCGGAATCCTCGCCGCTGTCGCCTGTTTTGCAACCGCAGGCCACTATACCATGACGCTGGCTTTTGCCGCAGCACCGCTGACGGTGACCCAGCCGGTGACCTTCCTGCAACTGGTTTGGGCCACGGCGCTAGGGGCTGTCGTTTTTGCTGAACCCATTGATATCTGGGTCGTTCTCGGCGGGGCGGTGATCCTTGGGTCGGTGACGTTTATCACATGGCGCGAGGCGATGCTGAAACGCCAGATCACCCCCGCCACGCCGGCGACGAAATTCTAGCAACGCCGCCGGTTGGAATGTAACTAAACCCTGAGTTGATCCGCTCTCAGGTTTTTATTGACTTGTCAGTCAATAAACGTAGGTTTGATGGCCAGACGCTATCAAACCACTAAGGATTCTTTATGCCCAAAGTCGGAATGGAGCCTATTCGCCGCGACGCCTTGGTCAAAGCGACGATTGCTGAAATCGGTGCTGCCCAGTCACTGGATGTGACGGTCGGCCAGATCGCGCGCCGCGCGGGGATGTCCTCGGCGCTGGCGCATCACTATTTTGGCGGCAAGGATCAGATCTTTCTGGCGGCCATGCGCTATATCCTGACGGAATACAGCGCCGAGGTCCGCCGCGAGCTGCGTCTGAACAAATCCCCGCTGGGACGGGCCGAGGCGATCATCCGCGCGAGCTTTGACGAAAGCTATTTCGATCCGGCAACGGTCAGCGCCTGGATGACGCTCTATGCCTCCTCGCGGACCAATACCGAAACCTACCGTTTGCTGGTGGTGTATCAAAAGCGGTTGCGGTCGAACCTGACCTATGCGCTGCGCCCGATCTCGGATGATCCGGCAGGGGATGCCGATACGCTGGCCGCCCTGATCGACGGGCTTTACCTGCGTGCCGCCTTGTCGGACGAGGGCAGCGCCCGCGCCGCCAGTGACCGCGCCCTGTCGGTGCTTCATATGCTTGTGGGGACCAAAGAATGACCCAGCCCAATATCCTGATCCTGATGGTCGACCAGTTGAACGGCACGCTGTTTCCCGACGGCCCAGCTGACTGGCTGCATGCCCCGAACCTCAAAAAGCTGGCGGCGCGGTCGACGCGGTTCAAGAACGCCTATACCGCCAGCCCGCTATGCGCGCCGGGGCGGGCGGCGTTCATGTCGGGGCAACTACCGTCGGCTACGGGCGTCTATGACAACGCGGCAGAGTTCGCGTCGAGCGTGCCCACCTACGCCCACCATCTGCGGCGTGCGGGCTACCAGACCTGCCTGTCGGGCAAGATGCATTTCGTTGGCCCCGACCAGCTCCACGGGTTCGAGGAACGCCTGACCACCGATATCTACCCCGCCGATTTCGGCTGGACGCCGGACTACCGCAAGCCGGGGGAACGCATTGACTGGTGGTATCACAATATGGGGTCGGTGACCGGCGCAGGTGTGGCGGAAACCAGCAACCAGATGGAATATGACGACGCCGTGGCCTATGAGGCGACGCGCAAGATTTACGACCTGTCCCGCGGTCTGGATCCGCGCCCGTGGTGCCTGACCGCCAGCTTTACGCACCCCCATGACCCCTATGTCGCGCGCAAGAAATACTGGGATCTGTACAACGATTGCGACCACCTGCTGCCCGAGGTGCCCGATCTGGGGTATGAAAATCAGGACAACCATTCGAAACGTATCTTTGACGCGAACGATTGGCGCAGTTTCGACATCACCGAACGCGACATCAAACGTTCGCGTCAGGCTTACTTTGCCAACATCAGCTATCTTGACGACAAGATCGGTGAGATCCTGCAAACGCTAGAGGACACGCGGCAAGAGGCGATTGTCATCTTCTGCTCGGATCACGGCGATATGCTGGGCGAGCGGGGGCTCTGGTTCAAGATGAGCTTTTTCGAAGGGTCGTCCCGCGTCCCGATGATGATCGCCGCCCCGCAGATGGCACCCGGTTTGCAGACCACGCCGGTCAGCAATATCGACGTGTGCCCCACCGTCTGTGATCTGGCAGGCGTGTCCATGGACGAGGTGATGGAATGGACCACGGGGCAATCGCTGGTGCCCATGGGGCAGGGGGTGGAACGCACAGAACCCGTTGCGATGGAATACGCGGCAGAGGCGTCTTACGCGCCGATGGTGTCACTGCGTTACGGCAAGTGGAAGTTCAACCGCTGCGCGCTTGATCCTGACCAACTGTTCGATCTGGAAACCGATCCGCACGAGCTGACCAACCTTGCCGAAGAACCTGCCCATCAGGGCACGCGGCTCACCCTGTCGGCCAAGGCCGACGCCCGCTGGGATCTGGCCGCCTTCGATGCCGATGTCCGCAAAAGCCAGGCCCGCCGTTGGGTCGTCTACGAGGCGCTGCGCAAGGGCGGGTACTATCCGTGGGATCACCAGCCGCTGCGCAATGCGTCAGAGCAATACATGCGCAACCACATGGATCTGAACGTGCTGGAAGAAAACAAACGTTTTCCGCGCGGCGAATAGAACGACTGCCCAAGGGGTGCGGGCAACCAAACCAATAATGCACCCCCAACACGGAGGGACACAATGTTAACGACCATCATTTCGTTCGGGGTCATACTGGCTTTGGGCTTAACTATTTTCTGTACGATCAAGTGGTGGAACCTGCCGCTGACCGGCGTGACGCCGGTGCCGCTGTTCACCTTTATCGCGATCCTCTTCACGTCGGGGCTGGACGTGGGGCTGATCATGTTCCCGCTGGCCTTCGACTTTCCGCTTTATGCGGATACGGGCGCTGAACCAGCCTATGGGTTCACCAACCCGCTGGCGCTTGAATTCGGGTTCTGGGGCTTTCTGATCTGGACGTTCTACTTCCTGACGACCTTCTATTTCTGCGCCATCGAGCCGCGGGTGAAGTTCTTTGAGATTCCCGCGATCAAACTGCTGAACAACATCGTGATCATCACCACCTGCGCCTTCACCGGTGCGTTGTTCCTGATCTATATGCCGTATTACATCGCCGAGGTCGGCGACGGAGAGACGATCCTGCCGGTCTTCTACCTGATCTGCTTCCTCGTGATCCTGATTGCGGCTTTCAGCTCAACCGATCTGAAGTTCGTGCGTGTGCTGTCCGTCAGCTCGACCCTGCTGTTTCTGGCGCTGATCGCTTACATGTGGCTGAACGCCGGCATGGGATTGGGCGAATTTGCCTCTAGCGCCAGCAACCTTGGCGGCTATTTCGCGAATATCCACAAGTTCATCATCCCGCTGACGGATTACCACGAATTCTACCTGTTCTGGTGGTTCGCCTGGTCGATCATGATCGGGCAGTTCGTCAGCCGCTTTGTCGGCGGGCTGAAAACATGGCAACTGCTGGCATCCTTGCTGGTGTTCCCGTCGATCCCCTTGGGGCTGTGGTTCTCGGTTCTGTATTACTATCACCTGAACGGCATCGGTACCGCGGGCTTCCCGAACTGGGCCATGACCATCGTGGGCATCGTGTTCGTGATCAACTCTTTCGACAGTCTGATCCGGCTTTACACCGATAACCTCAACTTCACGACCGAACGCTTTGGCACTGTGTCTTATGTGGTGGCCAACGCCATCGGCCTGTTTGTGCTGACCCTGCTGTTCCAAAGCCAATGGCTGCAGATTCAGTGGGTCGGGACCATCGTGATCGGCATCTACCTGCTGGCGCTTGGCTATATGTTCTTTGTCAAACGCGGTCACCTGCACGGGCTGGATGGCAACGCCAATATCCCGGCCGAATAACCCTTAAACCTAAGCGGCCCCGCCATACGGGCGGGGCCCAACCGAAAAGAGAGACCTATGCAAACGCAACCCACCGCCAGCCATTTCATCAACGGCGAATATGTCGAAGATACCAACGGCACCCCGATCGAGGTGATCTATCCGGCCACGGGCGAGGTCATCGCGACCGTCTATGCCGCCACGCCTCAGATCGTCGAGAAAGCCATCACCGCCGCGCGGGACGCGCAGGCTGCTTGGGCCGCGATGACCGGCACCGAACGGGGCCGTATCCTGCGCCGCGCTGCTGACATCATGCGCGAACGCAATCACGATCTGTCGATCCTTGAAACCTATGACACGGGCAAACCCTATCAGGAAACCTCGGTTGCGGATGCGACCAGCGGTGCGGATGCGCTGGAATATTTCGGCGGTCTGGCGGCCTCGTTGACGGGGGAGCATATCCAGCTGGGCGAAGACTGGGTCTATACCCGCCGCGAACCGCTGGGGGTCTGTGTTGGCATCGGCGCATGGAACTATCCGACGCAGATCGCCTGCTGGAAAGGCGCACCGGCGCTGGCCTGCGGGAACTCGATCATCTTCAAACCGTCCGAGACGACGCCGCTTTGCGCGCTGAAAGTCGCGGAAATTCTGGTAGAGGCAGGGCTGCCCGCCGGTCTTTACAACGTTGTGCAGGGCATGGGCGAAGTGGGGGCCTCCCTTGTGACCGACCCGCGCGTCGACAAGGTCTCGCTCACCGGTTCTGTGCCCACGGGCCGCAAGGTCTATGCCGCGGCCGCGGAAGGCATCAAACATGTCACGATGGAACTGGGGGGCAAGTCCCCCATGATCGTGTTCGAGGACGCGGATATCGAAAACGCCATCAGCGGCGCGATTTTGGGCAACTTCTACAGCTCGGGTCAGATCTGTTCGAACGGCACCCGCGTCTTCGTGCACCGCGACATCAAAGAGGCGTTCCTCAAGCGCTTGGCCGAGCGTCTGGACACCGCCGTGATCGGCGACCCGATGGACCCTGACACCAGCTTTGGCCCGATGGTATCAAAACGTCAGATGGAGATCGCGCTTGGCTATGTCGAAAAGGGCAAGGCGGAAGGCGCGCGTCTGGTCTATGGCGGGGCAGCAATCGACCGCGACGGGTTTTACATGCAGCCCACCGTCTTTGCCGATGTGACCGACGACATGTCCATCGCCCGCGAAGAGATTTTCGGGCCCGTCATGTCGGTGCTGGATTTCGAGACCGAGGCAGAGGTGATGGCCCGCGCCAATGCGACCGAATTCGGTCTGGCCGCCGGTGTGTTCACCAAAGACCTGTCCCGCGCGCACCGCGTCGCGGCGGGGTTCGAGGCGGGCACCTGCTATATCAACACCTATAACGACGCCCCGGTCGAAGCGCCCTTTGGCGGCATGAAAAATTCGGGCGTGGGGCGCGAGAACTCCAAGGCGGCGATTGATCACTATAGCCAGCTGAAAACCGTCTATGTGCGCATGGGCGATATGGAAGCGCCTTTCTAGGGCGCTGATCCAAAGCTGCGCTGACGCGCATCCGGCCCAAGCTTTCCTTCGGCAAGAAAGGGGGCTTGGGCAGGGCGTGCCGGAATATGCTGAGAGGTGCTTGAGGGATCGGTCTGATCCTCAAGTCACCTCGACAATGTTGGGATGCGAGTCTTGCGCGCGTCAAGGACAAGCCGCGCCGGGGGCGCGGGGCCTGTGGCCTCCTTGACCCGCGCAAGACTCACGGAAGGAAGGCGATAGGATGAAAGCTGAATTTATTATCGTAGGGGCAGGCAGCGCGGGCTGCGCGATGGCGTACCGCCTGGCCACGGCAGGGCGCAAGGTGATGGTGATCGAACATGGTGGCAGCGATGCGGGCCCGTTCATCCAGATGCCGGCGGCGTTGTCCTATCCGATGAACATGAAAACCTACGACTGGGGGTTCCAGTCCGAACCCGAACCGCATCTGAACAACCGTCGTCTGGCGACCCCGCGTGGCAAGGTGATCGGCGGATCGTCGTCGATCAACGGGATGGTCTATGTGCGCGGGCACGCGATGGACTATGACCATTGGGAAGAGCAGGGGGCCGACGGCTGGGGCTATGCCGATGTGCTGCCCTATTTCAAACGCATGGAAAGCTGGCATGACGGCGGCCACGGGGGTGACCCCGACTGGCGCGGCACTGACGGCCCGCTGCATGTCAGCCGTGGCCCGCGCGAAAACCCCTTGTTCGAAGCCTTTGTCGAGGCAGGCAAACAAGCGGGCTATGAGGCGACCGACGATTATAACGGCGAGAAACAGGAAGGCTTCGGCCCGATGGAGCAGACGGTCTGGAAAGGCCGTCGCTGGTCCGCGGCCAACGCCTATCTGCGGCCCGCGCAAAAGACCGGCAACGTCGAACTCGTCCGCGCCTTGGCGCAGCGGATCGTGATCGAAGACGGTCGTGCTGTCGGCGTCGAGGTGCTGCGCGGTGGCAAGACCGAGGTGCTGCGCGCCAGCGGCGAGGTGATCATCGCGGCGTCCTCCATCAACTCGCCCAAGCTGCTGATGTTGTCGGGCATCGGCCCTGCGGCCCATCTGGCAGAGCATGGTATCGAGGTGATCGCGGACCGTCCCGGTGTTGGCCAGAACCTGCAAGACCACCTTGAACTGTATATCCAGATGGCCGCCAGCCAACCGATTACGCTGTATAAGCACTGGAATATCTTCTCCAAGGCCGTGATCGGCGCGCAGTGGTTGTTCACGAAAACCGGCATGGGCGCGTCGAACCAGTTTGAAAGCGCGGCTTTCATCCGGTCGAAGGCAGGGATTAAATATCCCGATATCCAGTATCACTTCCTGCCGATTGCTGTGCGCTATGACGGGCAGGCCGCCGCCGAAGGCCACGGGTTTCAGGCGCATGTGGGGCCGATGCGGTCGACCTCGCGCGGGTCTGTCACACTGGCCTCGGGCAATCCGGCCGACGCGCCGAAGATCTTTTTCAACTACATGTCGCAAGACAAGGATTGGGAGGAGTTCCGCACCTGTATTCGCCTCACCCGGGAGATCTTTGCGCAGGACGCCTTCAAACCCTTCGTCAAACACGAGATCCAGCCGGGGGCCGATGTGCAAAGCGACGAGGAACTTGATGCCTTCATTCGCGAACATGCCGAAAGCGCCTATCACCCCTGTGGCACCTGCCGCATGGGCCGCGCCGATGACCCGCAGGCGGTGGTCGATCCGCAGGGCCGTGTGATCGGGGTAGAGGGGCTGCGCGTCGCCGACAGCTCGATCTTCCCGCGGATTACTAATGGCAACCTGAACGCCCCGTCGATCATGGTGGGCGAGAAAATCTCGGACCATGTGCTGGGGCTTGATCCATTGGCCGCGGCGAATGACGCGCCCTGGATCCACCCCGACTGGGAAACCGCGCAGCGCTAAGGCATTGCCCCCTTGGTCGAGAGGCCACAAGTGTTAACGAAAGTTAACCTTAGTTAATATCTCTGGTTGATTGGGGCGTGGAAACGGCCCAATCAACGGGATATGAAAGCCATCCTTCATTCATGTTTCGCAGCGGCGCTGATCGCCGTTTTCACGCAACCCGCTGCGGCGGTCGAACCGCGTCTGACGGGCGAGATCCGGGTGATCGACGGGGATACGATCGCATTGGGTGAGACGCGGATCCGGCTTTTCGGCATCGATGCGGTCGAAGGGGATCAGCCCTGCCGTGCCTCGGATGGGCGCGTGTTGAACTGCGGCGCTTGGGTGACGGCGCAGGTGCGCGCCACATACGACGGCCAGCGGGCCGACTGCCAGCGGGTGGATACCGACCGCTATGGCCGGATTGTCGCGCGTTGTGCCGCCTTGGGGCAGGATATGGGGCAAGCCTTGGTCGCGGCGGGGCTGGCCTTTTCCTACGCGCGCTACAGCCGCGCCTATGTCGCGCGTGAAGCGGCGGCCAAACGGGCGGGACGCGGGGTACATGCCTATGAAACGCAGCGCCCCGATGCCTATCGCAAAGCCTCTAAAGCAGCGCCAAAGCCCGTCGCCTCGACAGGGCCGGGCGGCTGTGTGATCAAGGGGAATGTCAGCAGCAAGGGCACGCGGATCTTTCACGTGCCCGGACAGCACGACTATGACCGGACCGTGATCCGCACCGACAAGGGCGAACGCTGGTTCTGCAGCGCGGCGCAGGCGCGTGCCGCCGGATGGCGGGCGGCCAAGCGGTAAGCGGTCAATCCACCTGATAGGGCAACACGTCGCGCAGGTTCGGGTCCACCACCAACTGGCGTTCCAACGGCGGCACAGACCGCTGGTGGCAATGTTTACGTTCGCAAATACGGCAAGATATGCCGATAGGCTCAAAGGCCGAGGCGCGGGTGGTGTCCATCCCGTCGGCATAGACCAGCGCGGGCGCATGGCGCACCTCGCACCCCAGCGAAATCGCATAGCGCCGCACCGGCGCGCCAAACCGCCCCGCCGGCTTCGAGATGTCCCGCGCCAGCGAGATATAGCGTACCCCGTCCGGCGTTTCGGCCAGCTGACGCAGGAAGCGGCCCGGCGTTTCAAAGGCGCTGTGCACGTTCCACAGGGGGCAGGCCCCGCCAAACCGCGCGAATTGCAAACGGGTGGCCGAATGGCGTTTGGTGATCGTGCCCGCCTGATCCACACGGACAAAGAAGAACGGAATCCCCTTTGACCCCGGGCGTTGCAGCGTCGACAGCCGGTGCGCGACCTGTTCGATCGACGCCCCGAAATCAGAGGCCAGCACCTCGAGGTCGTGGCGGCAGCTTTGGGCGCGCTCCAGAAACCGGGTGTAGGGCATCAGCGCGGCCCCGGCAAAGTAGTTCGCCAGCCCCATCTTCGCGATGTCACGGGCCGCGGGGCTGTTGAAACGCGCGAAATCCAAGGTTGCCTCAAGCAGGTCGTTCTGGCGCACAAGGGCGACCTGCAGCAGCATTTGGAACGTCTGTGTGGCCTGCGAAGCGCGGGCCGAGACATGCAACACGCCACTGGCCGGATCATAGCGGCGCAGGGCATCTGTCTCGTCGAAGGCGACGGTGATGCCTGCGCTGGACAGCGCCTTTAGGGTGGTGTCGCGCAGGCTTTGGCCGGTGCCGGTGTCGCGGGCGAAATACTCGGCGGCGCGGTCCACGGCATCCAGATAATTGTCGCAATAATGGAAGAAGTCGCGCACCTCTTCCCACGGGCTGGGCGAGGGGCGGGCATCTTCGCGGCCCAAGGCTTCGTCCAGATAGGCCAGCCGTTCCTGGGTCTGGCGGTGGCTTTGGTGCAGCTTGATGAACGCCCGCGCCAACCCCGGCGCGTTGGAGGCCGCAAGCTGCACATCGGCCAGCGGCAGCACATCGCCCTCGAACACCGGATCAGACAGGACTTCGCGCATGTCGCTGACCAACCGTTCGCTGTCCCCGCTCGACAGTTCGGTGACATCCATCCCGAATTCAGACGCCAGCGCCAAGACGACCGTGGTGCTGACAGGTCGGTTATTATTCTCCATCTGGTTCAAGTACGGGAGGGAAACGCCAAGCCGCGCGGCGAATTCTTTCTGGGTATGAGCCAGATTGGTGCGCAGCTCGCGCAGTTTTGCGCCAGCGTATAGCTTTTGGATCGCCATCGGGGTGGGGCCTTTGCAAAGTTTCCGGTTCTGCAAACCGTATCTTTGCAAACTAACGGCGGCAAGGCCCGTCAGGCGATACCAAGCGCTCGTTCACGGCGGATCACGACCAAGATCGACGCGACGCCCGCGACGGCGGTGGCCAGCATGATCCAGAGCAGCGGATAGGCTCCGGTTTCCTCGCTCAGTAGGGCACCGGCCAAAATGCTCAGCCCCGCACCACCGCCAATCATGATCGCGCCGCCAAGCCCGGACGCCGTGCCCGCCAGATGCGGGCGCACCGACAACAGGCCCGCGGTGGCGTTGGGGATGCACAGCCCGTTGCCAAGGCCCACCAGCGTCATCATCCCGAAGAACGACAGAGGCGATCCATAGCCCAGCAGGAAGATCATCATCGACACCGACCCGCCAATCGCATTGGCCAGACAGCCCCAAAGCACCAGCGTGTTGACGCCGACCACGGTCGCTTTGCGGGCCGTGATAAAGTTGCCAAGGAAATAGCCCACGGCGGGCGCGCCGAAATAGATGCCAAGCTCGGCCGGTTCCATGCCGAAAACGACACTGCCGACGAAGGGCGCGCCGCCAAGGTAGGCAAAGAACGCACCCGAGCAGCAGGCCGCCGCCATCGAGTACCCCCAGAACCGCGGAGAGCCGAGCAGCTCGGGGTATTCGGCGAATTGCTGGGTCAGCGTGCGCCCTGACGCGACGTGGGTCTCGCCAAGGTCGAACCATGTGATCGCCAGTACCAGCGCCCCGATCCAGAACATCGCCCAGAAGGTCGCCTGCCAGCCGAAGGATTGTTCCAGCAACCCGCCCACAGCGGGGGAGATCATGGGCACCAGCGCCATGCCCATCGTGACATAGCCGATCATCGAGGCGGCTTTATCTTGGGCGAACATATCGCGCACCACTGCGCGGCTCAGTACCATCGACACGGCGACGATGGCCTGCACGCAGCGGAAGGCAAGGAACACAGCCGTCGTGGGGGCGTAGATACAGCCCACCGTCGCGACCATATATATCGCCAACCCCCATAGCAGCACATTGCGGCGGCCCAGATTGTCCGAAATCGGGCCGATCAGCACCTGCAATACCGCGCTACACAGCAGATAAAGCGGCACGGAAAGCTGCATCACAGAGTAATCGGCGTCGAAATATTCAGCCATAGCGGGAAGGCTTGGCAAGAACATATTCATCGCCAGCGCCCCGATCCCCGACAGAAGGATCAGCGTGGAAATATGCGGGGGGGATGTTTTATCCAGAAAACGGACGGGGTTATCCTTGATCATTGCATATCAGTATGCCTGCGGTTGCATCTTGTCTATCCAGAACCATACGGTAACCGAACGATTTGCAAGTTTTCAATTAGCAAATGCGTGGGTGTATAGTTTTTGCAAATTTGCAAAAATGCTCTTTGGTTCGCGCGGGGGCGGCGTTACGGTGGCGGAAATCTTATAGAGGTGCGTGATGAAAGATATTCTGGAACAGCTTGAAACCCGCCGCGACGACGCCCGACTGGGCGGAGGGCAAAAGCGCATTGATGCGCAACACGCCCGTGGCAAGCTGACCGCCCGCGAGCGGATCGACCTGTTGCTTGATGATGGGTCGTTTGAAGAATTCGATATGTTCGTTACCCACCGCTGCACCGACTTCGGGATGGAGCAGCAAAAACCCGCAGGGGACGGCGTTGTCACCGGTTGGGGCACGATCAATGGCCGTCTGGTCTATGTTTTCAGTCAGGATTTCACGGTCTTTGGCGGGTCGCTGTCCCAGACCCACGCGCAAAAGATCTGCAAGATTCAGGATATGGCGATCCAGAACGGTGCGCCTGTCATCGGGATCAACGATTCCGGCGGTGCGCGTATTCAGGAAGGCGTCGACAGCCTCGCAGGTTATGCCGAGGTGTTCCAGCGCAATATCGAAGCCTCCGGTGTGATCCCGCAGATCAGCGTGATCATGGGGCCATGTGCGGGCGGTGCGGTCTATTCCCCTGCGATGACTGACTTTATCTTCATGGTTAAAGACACGTCCTATATGTTCGTGACAGGCCCTGACGTGGTCAAAACCGTGACCAACGAACAGGTCACCGCAGAGGAATTGGGCGGCGCGACGACGCACACGCGCAAATCCTCCGTCGCGGATGGCGCGTTTGAAAATGACGTCGAAGCACTGGCTGAGGTGCGTCGTCTGGTCGATTTCCTGCCTGCCAACAACCGCGACCTGCCGCCCGTGCGCCCGTTCTTTGACGAACCCGACCGGATCGAGGCGTCGCTTGATACATTGGTGCCCAGCAACGCCAACACGCCCTATGACATGAAAGAGCTGATCCACAAGCTCGCGGATGAAGGCGACTTTTACGAAATTCAGGAAGACTTCGCCAAGAACATCCTGACCGGCTTTATCCGTATCGAAGGTCGCACTGTGGGTGTGGTCGCGAACCAGCCGATGGTGCTGGCGGGGTGCCTTGATATCGACAGCTCGCGCAAGGCGGCGCGGTTTGTGCGGTTCTGTGATGCGTTTGAAATTCCGATCCTGACGCTGGTGGACGTGCCAGGCTTCCTCCCCGGTACGGGGCAGGAATATGGCGGCGTGATCAAACATGGTGCCAAGCTGCTGTTCGCCTATGGCGAAGCGACAGTGCCGATGGTGACAGTCATCACCCGCAAAGCCTATGGCGGCGCGTATGACGTGATGGCGTCCAAGCACCTGCGGTCCGACTTCAACTACGCGTGGCCCACAGCCGAGATTGCCGTGATGGGGGCCAAGGGCGCGACAGAGATCATCCACCGTGCCGATCTGAACGACCCCGAAAAGATCGCGCGCCATACCGCCGACTACGAAGAGCGTTTCGCGAACCCCTTTGTCGCGGCAGAGCGTGGCTTTATCGACGAAGTGATCCAGCCGCGTACCACGCGCAAGCGGATTGCCCGCGCCTTTGCCTCGTTGCGCAACAAGAAAGCCGCGATGCCTTGGAAAAAGCATAACAACATCCCGCTCTAACGTCGTTTAATCCATATCCCTCGCGGTGCCTTTGCAGGTGCCCGAGGGGCAGGAGACCGCTTTGGTTACCGATCACCCCTCTCTTTCCGCGTCTTTGGCTTACGGTCTGCATCCAGCGGGTGCGGCATTGAAGTGGCTTGCGGTTGGCGCAGCTTTCGCCACGGCCTCTGCCGCGGCGCAGCCGGTCGAGGTGCCGTCGGGCGAAAGCATCGAATTGCAAGAGGTGTTGATAGACGAGGTGGGGGTGCAAACATGGCTGCGCTTCCGTTTTGTCGCCCCTTATATCGCGCGCGATACGGGCGCTGTGGACTTTGCGCAGGTTGGGGCCGATATGACCTATCTGTGCGACGCGCTGGCCATTCCCTACATGGCGCAACATGCGCTGGACGGAGAGGTCATCGTGGTCTCTTTGGCTGATCGCGTCACGGAATTCGGGGTGTCCGACCCCGATGCCACACAGTTTTTCGAGGCATTTCGCCTGAGCAACGACACCTGTATCTGGGAGGGCCTTTGATGCACCCACAATATCTTGCGAGCGCTGCGGCACCAGCGCGCCGAACTGCGGCTTTGGCGTCACATTTGGCCGCATTGGAAAGCACACCGTATGCAACGCCAATGAACTGCGATAATGTCGCGGCGGGGAATACCGAGGTATTTCTTACTTTAAAACCGGGGTCTGATTGGCATGAGGCAGTGCCGGACCCTTTAAACAGTGACAGGAGACTTAGATGTCCAAGAGCATCACAATGCTGGCCGCATTCGGCCTTATCGCAGCCGTTTCGGCATGCGCACCCAAGCAGCAAGAAGAATATGTCGTGGTCGCACCCGAGCCCATCTCGGTTGAGCCCGTGTACACAGGCAAGTACAAGTAATGCTTGTCGGGGACAGGCGTCTGCGCCTGTCTCCAACCTCTCTGCGGCACGTAACGCAGGGATAGCACCGCGCATCGCCCTCGCAGTCTGGGGGGTATCATGCTGAAACATCGCGGTTTTCCGGGGCGTATGCCCGGATCAGACTATCAATTCGTTATCCGTCGCGCCAATCCGCGTGGGGTCACCCCGCTGACCCGTCGAGAACGCCGTTCCGACCGCAAGGCGGCGGACCGTCGCGTTGACACGGCCTTTATGCGCGCGCTGTGGGAAGCCTTTGGCGACCAGCCGTTCGAGAGGGGCAATCTGGACGCGGGGCGTTTGTCTTGGCTCTTTGGTCGCGAGGTCGTCGCGGTAGACGACCCCTTTGATCCAGCCGACTATGACGCGATGCTGGTCATCAACGAAGCCCTTGCCCGGGCGTCTTTCCCCGACGCGTTCGAGGATTGATCATGCGCGTCGCCCCCTTCCTTTCGGCTGGTTTTCGCCACGTGCACGGCATGTTGGGCGGTAATTTGCCCGTCGGGGCAGGGGCGCGCGCCGTTATTCAAACCGCGGTGGAACCTTCTGCGAAACCATGCGTTTATCAGTATCACATCGCGAATAACGCACGATCAATAAAAGGTTTAATCCCATGTCCATCAAAACAATTCTTCTCGCCGTTACTGCGTCCGCTGGCCTTGCTGCATGCGGTGACACACTGGGCGAACAAGCGCTCGGCGGTGGTGTCGTGGGTGCCGGTGCAGCAGCCGTTACAGGCGGTAGCCTCGCGCAAGGCGCGGCCATCGGTGCCGGCGCAAACGTACTGGCGTGCCAATCCGGCGCAGTGCGCTGCCAATAATCTGACATCTGCCGCGGCCTCGGGTCGCGGCAGATGCAGTGCCAAAGATTTTGCCCCGCTCAGCCGCGTGCTGACGCGGGGTTTTTCCGTTCACTCAAGACCAAAAGGGACAGTCGATGTTCAATAAGATCCTGATCGCCAACCGCGGCGAGATTGCCTGCCGCGTTATCAAGACCGCCAAGAAGATGGGCATCGAAACCGTCGCCGTCTATTCCGACGCTGATGCGCAGGCGTTGCACGTCCAGATGGCCGATGAGGCGATCCACATCGGCCCGCCCGCCGCGAACCAGTCGTATATCGTGATCGACAAGATCATGGACGCGATCAAGCAGTCGGGCGCGCAGGCCGTACACCCGGGCTATGGCTTCCTGTCCGAGAACGCGAAATTCGCCGAGGCGCTCGAGGCCGCTGGTGTCGCCTTTGTCGGCCCCCCTAAGGGCGCGATCGAGAAGATGGGCGACAAGATTACCTCCAAGAAAATTGCGCAGGAGGCCGGTGTTTCCACGGTCCCCGGCTACATGGGGCTGATCGAAGACGCGGATGAGGCGGTGAAGATCTCGAACGAAATCGGCTATCCGGTGATGCTGAAGGCCTCTGCCGGTGGCGGCGGCAAGGGGATGCGTATCGCGTGGAACGACGAAGAGGCCCGCGAGGGGTTCCAGTCGTCCAAGAACGAGGCCGCCAATAGCTTTGGCGATGATCGTATCTTTATCGAGAAATTCGTCACCCAGCCGCGCCACATCGAAATTCAGGTGCTGTGCGACGCCCACGGCAATGGTATCTATCTGGGCGAACGCGAATGTTCGATCCAGCGCCGCAACCAGAAGGTCGTGGAAGAGGCCCCGTCGCCCTTCCTTGACGAAGCCACCCGCAAAGCCATGGGCGAGCAATCCGTCGCCTTGGCGCAGGCTGTGGGCTATACCTCTGCCGGTACGGTCGAATTCATCGTGGACGGCGACAAGAACTTCTACTTCCTTGAAATGAACACCCGTCTTCAGGTGGAACACCCCGTGACCGAGCTGATCACCGGTGTCGATCTGGTCGAACAGATGATCCGCGTGGCCAATGGCGAAAAGCTGACCATCACCCAAGACGATGTGAAGCTGACCGGTTGGGCCATCGAAAACCGGCTCTATGCCGAAGATCCGTACCGCGGCTTCCTGCCCTCCATCGGGCGTCTGACGCGCTACCGTCCGCCGATGGAGATCGCGGCCGGTCCCTTGCTGACCAACGACAAATGGCAGGGCGATGCGCCAGCGGGCGATACGGCCGTGCGCAACGATACCGGTGTCTACGAGGGCGGCGAGATCTCGATGTATTACGACCCGATGATCGCCAAGCTGTGTACATGGGCACCGACCCGCGCCGAGGCGATTGAACGCATGCGCGTGGCGCTGGATAGCTTCGAGGTCGAAGGCATCGGGCACAACCTGCCGTTCCTCTCTGCCGTGATGGATCACCCGATCTTTGTCGAAGGCAACATGACCACCGCCTTTATCGCCGAACAATACCCCGACGGCTTCGACGGGGTAGAGCTGCCTGACGCAGAACTGCGCCGGATCGCGGCGGCCACCGCAGCCATGCACCGCGTCGGAGAGATCCGCCGGACTCGCGTGTCGGGCCGCATGGACAACCACGAACGCAAGGTCGGCACCGCCTGGAACGTCGCGCTGCAAGGCCAGTCGTTCGATGTGGAAATTCAGGCCGACCCAAAGGGCGCGACGGTGACCTTCGACGACGGCACAGCGTTGCGCGTCGCGGGCGACTGGACACCGGGCGACCAACTGGCCGAGATGACCATCGACGACGCACCGCTGGTGTTCAAGGTCGGCAAAATCTCTGGCGGGTTCCGCGTGCGGGCCCGTGGCGCGGATATGAAAGTCCATGTGCGCAACCCGCGTCAGGCCGAACTGGCCCGTCTGATGCCCGAGAAACTGCCGCCCGACACATCGAAAATGCTGCTGTGCCCCATGCCGGGTCTGGTGGTGAAAATCGATGTAGAGGTCGGCGACGAGGTGCAGGAAGGCCAGAACCTCTGCACCATCGAGGCGATGAAGATGGAGAACATCCTGCGCGCCGAGAAGAAGGGCAAAGTGTCCAAGGTCAATGCCGCAGCGGGTGACAGCCTCGCTGTGGATGATGTCATCATCGAGTTCGAATAAGCGCCATGCCAGCCGTTGCCATCATGGGATACAACACGGCGCTGCGGGGGATCCCTTCGCAGCACCGGCCCATATTGCAGCGGCTGCCGGCTGTTCAGTCGAAGATTTTACCTGACTTTTCCTTGGCTTCGCGAATTTCGCGTTGCCGGATGGTCATTTTGTCGATGCTGCGGGTGATCTCGCGCACATCCCAGGGGCGGGGCTTGCGCAGCTTGATCCCGCCGTCTTTGCCCACCAGCACCAACATGAACCCGCGCGGCCGCATCCGCAGCCGCAACGGGCTGCGCGCGCCCGGATCGGTATCGGTCAGGACAATCACGTCACGTTCGATCAGGTCTTCGGGCTGCTCGCGCAAAAGCTCCATCTGGGATTGGAAGGCGGGGTCATCCTCGCTGTCCGCAAAGACCAGAACCGGTCTTTTTTTCCAGTGGAATTCACTCAAATCTTCCATATCTGCAGGCAGGAACAAGGTGGGAACCTCGGGGTCCGTGGCCGTTTGCGCCCCCGCCGAGACCGCAAACAATCCTGCAAAAACAAGGGCTATCACTGGTTTCATTTTGTCTCCTGTCCGTACAGATATAAGCTTGCGCGACGCAATTGCGATGCACAACCGGACATCTGCGCATATTAAGCACTCTGCAACAGGTTTGCGGGCATGACTGTGGCTCAAACTCTTAGTGGGCCACAGTGGCTGGCCCCCGTTCAAGGATTGGGCAAGCAGATCATGGATATTCTTCTTCACGTCGGTGCACACCGTACAGGAACCACCAGTTTTCAACGCTATCTGGCGGATCACGCCGACCCCATTGCGGCGCAGGGCACCTGCGTCTGGGGGCCGCGCCAGACCCGTGGCGGGCTGTTTGCGGGGCTGTTTCCGGCGTCGGGAATGCTGGCCTCGGGGCCGAATTTGGTAAACGGGCGCGTGTCGCTGCTGATGGGCAAGGCGCGGGACCTCGGGGCGGATCAACTGCTGATCTCGGACGAGAATATGATCGGCTCGGCGCGCCATTCGGTGCGCAGCGGGCGGCTGTTTCCTGCCATCGGCGAACGTATGGCGCGGTTCGGGGCCAGCTTTGGCGGGCGCGTGACGCAGGTGGTGCTGACCATCCGGCAGACGGACCATTGGTGGGCCTCTGCGCTGGCCTATACCGTGGGGCGCGGGCATCCCGTACCGGATGCCGACCAGATTGACCGTATCGCTCATGACCGGCGCGGCTGGCGCGATGTCATCACCGATCTTGCCTGCGCCTTGCCCGAGGCGAAGATCAGCATCGCCCGCTATGACGATTACGCTGGCCGCCCCGATGCGCTGTTTACGCAGCTCACCGGTCGTGCTGCCCCCGCCACCACCCAAGGCTATTGGCTGAACCGCCGCCCGGACGAGGCGAGCCTGCGTGCGCAGATGGGCCCTGCCGCGGCAGGGCTGCGCAGCGACGGGCTGGGCAACTGGCACCCCTTTAGCGACGCGCAGGCCGCGGCCTTGCGTGAAACCTATGCGGACGATCTGTTCTGGCTGACAGCCGGTGCGGATGGTCTTGCCACCCTGACAGAGACATCAACCGCCCCAAGAGCCGGCACAAGCTGGCCAGACGGCGATAGAAGAAAAGGACACCACCATGACAGCGGACAAAGAAAACTGGCGCAATCTGGCTGAGGCGGAACTGCGCGGGCGTAGCCTCGATGACCTGACGTGGCACACGCTGGAAGGCATTGATGTCAAACCGCTTTATACCGCGGAAGACACCGAAGGGCTGGACCATCTGGGCGGCATCCCCGGCGAGGCACCCTTTACCCGCGGGGTGAAGGCGACCATGTACGCCGGCCGCCCGTGGACGATCCGCCAATATGCGGGTTTCTCTACGGCAGAGGAATCGAACGCCTTTTACCGCCGCGCCCTTGCGGCGGGGCAGCAGGGGGTGTCGGTGGCCTTCGATCTGGCCACCCACCGCGGCTATGACAGCGACCACCCCCGTGTCGAGGGCGACGTGGGCAAGGCGGGCGTGGCCATCGACAGCGTCGAGGATATGAAGATCCTGTTCGACGGCATCCCGCTCGACAAAGTATCGGTCTCCATGACGATGAACGGCGCGGTGATCCCGATCCTGGCGAATTTCATCGTCGCGGGCGAAGAGCAGGGGCATGATAAATCCGTGCTCTCGGGCACCATTCAGAACGACATTCTGAAAGAGTTCATGGTCCGCAACACCTATATCTATCCGCCCGAGCCCTCGATGCGGATCATCGGGGATATCATCGAATATACCTCGGACCACATGCCGAAATTCAACTCCATCTCGATCTCGGGCTACCACATGCAAGAGGCGGGGGCGAACCTTGTGCAGGAACTGGCCTTTACCCTTGCCGATGGCCGCGAATATGTGCGCACGGCGATTGCGGCGGGCATGGATGTGGACCGGTTTGCACCCCGGCTGAGCTTCTTCTTCTGCATCGGCATGAACTTCTTTATGGAGGCCGCGAAACTGCGCGCGGCGCGCCTGCTGTGGTCGCGGATCATGGATGAATTCAAACCGAAGAACCCCAAATCCTCGATGCTGCGGACCCACTGCCAGACCTCCGGCGTGAGCCTTCAGGAACAAGACCCCTATAACAACGTGATCCGCACCGCCTACGAGGCGATGAGCGCGGTTCTGGGCGGCACGCAGTCGCTGCACACCAATGCCCTGGACGAGGCGATTGCCCTGCCCACCGATTTCTCCTCGCGCATTGCGCGCAACACGCAGTTGATCCTGCAGGAAGAAACCGGCGTCACCAATGTCGTCGACCCGCTGGCCGGCAGCTACTATGTCGAGAAGCTGACCGCCGATCTGGCAGACGCCGCATGGAAGCTGATCGAAGAGGTGGAAGAGCTGGGCGGGATGACCAAGGCCGTCGCCTCCGGCATGCCGAAACTGCGCATCGAAGAGGCCGCCGCCACGCGTCAGGCCAAGATCGACCGCGGCACCGAGGTGATCGTCGGGGTCAACAAATACCGCCGCGAGGTCGAGGACGTTATCGACATTCTGGATGTCGATAACGTCAAGGTGCGCGACAGCCAGATCAAGCGTCTCGAAGCGATCCGTAGCGCGCGTGACGAAGACGCCTGCAAAGCCGCTCTGGCCGAGCTGACCCGCCGCGCCGCAGAGGGCGGAAACCTGTTGGAAGGGGCGGTCGAAGCCGCCCGCGCCCGCGCCACCGTAGGGGAGATCAGCATGGCGATGGAAGAAAAATTCGGACGTCACCGCGCCGAGGTCAAGACATTGGCCGGCGTCTATGGCGCGGCCTATGAGGGCGACAGCGGCTTTGCGGAAATCCAGAAATCGGTCGAGGATTTCGCCGAAGCCGAAGGCCGCCGTCCGCGTATGCTGGTGGTCAAGATGGGTCAGGACGGGCACGACCGCGGGGCCAAGGTCATTGCGACCGCCTTTGCCGATATCGGGTTTGACGTGGATGTGGGGCCGCTGTTCCAGACCCCCGCCGAGGCCGCGCAGGATGCCGTGGACAACGACGTGCATGTCATCGGCATCTCGTCCCAGGCGGCGGGTCACAAAACGCTCGCCCCGCAGTTGATCAAGGCGCTGAAGGATCAGGGGGCCGAGGATATTCTGGTCATCTGCGGCGGGGTCATTCCGCAGCAGGATTACAAGTTCCTCAAGGATGCGGGGGTCAAGGCGATCTTCGGGCCGGGGACCAATATCCCCAATGCCGCGCAGGATATCCTGAAACTGATCCGTGCCGCACGCAGCTAAACGGGCGCGAGGGGGCTGTCTGCCCCCTCACACTCCCCCGAGGATTTGAACCATCTGGAAGCAGGACCAATGATTGAACTGGACCATCTTGCCGTCGCGGGCGAGAGCCTGAAAGCCGCCTCTGACCTGGCCGCGCAGGTGCTTGGGGTGCCGTTGCAACCGGGCGGAGCACATGCGGTGTTTGGCACGCATAACCATCTGCTGGGGCTTGCGGATGCGCTGTATCTGGAGGCGATTGCCGTCGACCCCGACGCGCCTGCGCCTGCCTATGCGCGTTGGTTTGATCTGGACCGGTTCAACGGACCGGCGCGGCTGTCCAACTGGATTTGCCGCTGCGATGATCTTGAGGCGACGCTGGAAGCCTTGCCCGAAGGTTATGGCGCGCCGGTGGCGTTGCAGCGCGGGGATCTGCGCTGGCGTATGGCGGTGCCGAAAACCGGTATGCTGCCCTATGACAATTGCGCCCCTGCCTTGATGCAATGGGAAGGGGAGGCCCATCCGACCCAGCGGCTTGATGCCTCTGGCTGTCGTTTGGTGACATTGACGGTCCAGCATCCGCAGGCCGAGGCATTGGCGGCAACGCTTGCCCCGATCCTCACCGATGCGCGCGTCGTGTTCGAGGTCGGGACACCGGTGCTGTCTGCCCGTTTTGACACGCCCGCGGGCCGTGCTGTGCTGGCGTGATCATCCGGCCAGCAAAGGGCAGCGACGCCGCGGCCGTGGCGGCCCTGTGGAATGTGATGATCACGCAAACGCTGTTCACCTTCACGTCGCAGCCCAAGACCGGTGCAGAGGTCGCGGCGCTGATCGCCGGTCGCGCGGGGCAGTTCTGGGTGGCCGACGCGGAGGGTGTCGCCGGTTTCATCACCTACGGGGCTTTTCGCAGCGGGGTGGGGTATCGCGATGCGGTGGAGCATTCGATCGTGCTTGATGCCGCTGCACAGGGCGCGGGTGCCGGCCGTGCCTTGATGCAAACTGCCTGTGATGCGGCCGTCGCACAGGGGCGGCGCGTCATGGTGGCGGCGATCAGCGGGGCCAATCCGGGTGCCATCGGCTTTCATGCGGCACTCGGGTTTGACCACGTGGGCAGGATGCCGCGCATCGGGCAGAAGAACGGGCAGCAGCTTGACCTAATTTTGATGCAGAAAATGCTGACGCCCCGCTGACTTCCCCGGCGCTGCCCCGTATGGTGGGCGTCATGTCTATTTGGTCTCGCATCACCGAAGCTTTGTCAGCGCTCACCGCCGGTGAGGGGCTGTCGGCTGTTTTCGACCGTCTGCGCACCCCGCCAGAGCGGTCGGTGGCCTTTACCATTGCGGTGATCGCGCTTGGGGCCAAGATGGCCAAGGCCGACGGGCAGGTGACCCGCGACGAGGTTACCGCCTTTCGCGAAGTGTTCCAGATTGCCGAGGCCGACCAGCAGGGGGCGGCGCGGGTGTTCAATCTGGCACGGCACGATGTGGCCGGGTTCGAGGATTACGCCGCGCGCATTGCGCAGATGTTCGCGGACCAGCCCGAGACGTTGCATGACCTGATCGAAGGGTTGTTCCACATTGCCATGGCCGATGGCATGTACCACCCGAACGAGGATGCGTTTCTGGTGCGGGTGGCGCAGATCTTCGCGATGGATGACAGCGATTTTGCCTCGCTTCGGGCGCGGTTCGTGCCCGATACCTCGCCGCTGCCCCATGCGGTTCTGGGCATTCCGCCCGATGCCTCGCTTGAAGAGGGGCGCGCGGCGTGGCGCAAGCTGGTGCGGGCCAATCACCCCGACGCTCTGGTCGCCCGCGGCCTGCCGCAAGAGGCCATCGCCATGGCCGAAAAACGCATGATCGACATCAACCGCGCGTGGGAGACCTGGTCAGGCAAGGCGCAGTAATGCGGATCGCGACCTATAACGTTGAATGGTTCACGGGTCTGTTCGACGATGAGGATCAACTGTTGCTGGATGACGGCTGGTCGGCGCGCCACAATATCACCCGTGCGCAGCAGGCGCAGGCTTTAGGCACTGTGTTTCGCGCGATGGATGCCGATGCTGTGATGGTGATCGAGGCCCCTGACCAAAGCCGAAAACGCGGCACGGTGGCCGCATTGGAACGCTTTGCCGCGCATTTTGATCTGCGCACGCGGAAGGCGCTGATCGGCTTTGCCAATGACACGCAGCAGGAAATCGCGCTGTTGTTCGATCCCGACCGGCTGTCGGCCACCCATGCGCCCGGTGGTTCGGTCGGGCAGGGGGATGCGCCGCGCTTTGACGGGACGTTGGACATTGATCTGGATATCGACGCGCGCGAGGATCATGTCGTCTTTTCCAAACCGCCACTCGAGCTGGATATCGTTACCCGCGAAGGGGTGGCGTTTCACATGATCGGCGCGCATCTGAAATCCAAGGCCCCCCATGGGGCCAAGACGCCGCAGGATGCGCTGCGCATCGGCATCGCCAACCGGCGCAAGCAGTTGGCACAGGCGATCTGGCTGCGTCGGCGGATCGATGCGCGGCTGGACGATGACACGCCGCTGATGGTCTTGGGCGATCTGAACGACGGGCCGGGCCTGGACAGTTTCGAGGATCTTTTTGGGCGGTCCTCGGTCGAGATTGTGATGGGCCACCGGCAAGATCGCGCGCTCGTCGATCCCCATGCGATCCGCGCCTTGGGCCAGCGGATCGGGGCGATGCCCACCACGTCACGCTTCTGGATCGCGCCCGAAAAACGTTATCTGCAGGCGCTGCTGGATTACATCATGATCAGCCCGGCCCTGACCGCGTATCGGCCGCACTGGCGCATTTGGCACCCGTTGGACGATCCGGAATGCTGGGGGGATGCCGCCTTGCGCGACGCCTTGATCACGGCGTCGGATCACTTTCCGGTGACGATTGATCTGGACCTGTCGACGCGCCTTTAATCCCGCTTTCATCACAAGATGAAATAGGGCAGTCTTCGCCGCATGAGACAGTTTCTTTTGACCACCACCCTGATCTGCCTGTCCAGTGTCGCCGTGGCACAAGAGCAGGAAAACGACGGCTCCGGCTTTTCCTTGATGGAACGCGGGGCGCGGGATTTCTTTGACGGTATGAAGAAAGAGATGGCCCCCGCGCTGGAAGGGCTGGGCGAGTGGGGGCGCAAGGCCAGCCCCGCGCTGCGGAATTTCATCTCCGAGATGGGGCCCGCCTTTACCGATCTGCTGGAAGAGGTCGAGGATTGGAGCGTCTATGAGCCGCCCCAAAAGATGCCCAATGGCGATATCGTGATCCGCCGCAAGCCAGACCCCGCGCCGGAAGATGACATGCCCGAAGACAAGACACCCGAGAAAACGCCGCCCCCGCCCGCGATCTATCTGGACGAGGTGCCGCAGATCGACCTGTAAGACAGGCTATTTCTTGCAGGTCTTAAGCTGGACCTCGGCCCCCAGTGACAGGGCGAGGGAATTCAGCCGCGCTTCGGCGACCTCTCCGAACAGGGGCATCATGTCGTCGGTCAGCCACAGCTCCAGCAGCTTTTTCTTGGGGAACCAGCGCAGGTGACCGCGCTCTTCCTCGGGGTTCATCCAGAGCATCGCGCCAAAGCGCATGGCCTTGCCCAGAATCTCGGCCTCTAGCCGCGTCTTTTCATCGACCATTTCATAGAGGTCTTCGAAACGGGTATTCTCGCGTTTGTTGGAATAGCGGTGCAGCAGCGCCAGCCCCAGATAGATCCGTTCTGAATGTTTCAGCCCGCCCAGATTTGCCCGCGTCGCATTGTCAAAACAGACTTCGGCGCGGTAGTCGGGATGCGCGCGCCAGCTGACGTCGTGCAGCAGGCAGGCGGCCTTGACCAAACGTTTGCGCTGCGGCGGCGCGGATTTATAGAGCGGCAGGATAAAGTCGAACAGCGCCTTGCCGAACCCCGGCGTGCGCGCGTCTTTTGCTTCGGCAAAGCGGCAGGCCTCGATCAGCGGGTCGCGGTCGCGCAGGCGTTGGGGCATCTGTTCATACAGCATCCCCTCGCGGATCCCGTAGCTGGAGATCGCGATATCCTTGGGTTTGAACGTCTTGACCAGCCGCGACAGCACTTCGGCGGCAAAGGGCACCAACGCCATCCGGCTGGAGGAGACGCCGCTGATCTTGCGCAGCTCTTCATGGTCGCTGGTCTGGATGTGTTTCACCGTCTCGCGGACGGATTTCGGGGTCATCCGGTATTCATGCAGCACGTGCAGCGGGTAGCCGCGGCGCACCATGTCGATGCGCGCGATGGCACGCCATGAGCCGCCCACCAGAAACAGACGGTCGCGCTGTGCGCCCATCTTTTCGGCCAGCCCTTCGATCACCGTCTTGATCTGCGCCTGCCGTGCCTTGGCACCGCCCTTGATGTCGCGCAGTTTCAGCGGCCCAAGCGCCGAGGTCACCCGTTTGCCCACGCGCCCGCCCGAGATTTCCGCCAGCTCCATCGACGACCCGCCGATGTCGCAGACCAGACCAAAGGCACCGGGCCAGCCCAGCAAAACACCCTGCGCTGACAGCCGCGCCTCTTCCTCGCCGTCGATGACCCAGATCTTCAGGCCCGTCTCGCGCTGCACCTCGTCGCAGAAATCACGCCCGTCGCTGGCATCGCGCACGGCGGCGGTGGCGACGACGGTCAGCTCGGACAGGCCCATGCCCTGTGCCAGCTTGCTGAAGCGGCGCATGGCAGAGAGGGCGCGGACCCGGCCTTCGGGCGACAGATGACCTGTTTCGGCCATGCCCGCCCCAAGGGCGCACATGATTTTTTCGTTGTAGAAATAGGCAGGCGACCGCGCGGCCCCGTCAAACACCACCAACCGGACAGAGTTCGACCCCACATCGACCACACCCACACGCGCCAGCGCACGGGCCGAAGGGTCTTGGAACAGGGGTTTGCCGAACAGGCCCAGATCAGCGACGCCCGTTTCGGGGACGGGAGAGGGCGGAGGGGTGTCGGTTTTATCTGCCACGGACGCTCCTGCGGGGGCCTTTGTTTGGGGGGCAAGTTGGCCCAGCCGGCCCGCCGCGTCAATCGTTAACGCAAACGGGCACGTGAAAAACCCCGCCGCGTTGGGGGGATATAAACGCCAGCGGGAACGCAAGCGGACAGATGCGCCTTCGGCGAGAGTTTACAGGCAAAATGAAGCGGTTAGTCTTCGGTATGGGTCAGTTTCGGGACGTCGGATGCGCCCGCCGTGCCGCGCCCGGAGAGAGAGGGGTTCTCCATGAAGAAGCGGTGACAGTTGAAGGCGAAGGTGCCTTCTGCAATCTCGGGTCGGGCAAAGCTGCCATCGGGGGACATGACCCAGCTTTGCGCCACATCCGCAAGATTGGCTGCCATGACCTGACTGGTGATCTGCGCCTTGACGGTGGGGTTCTCGATCTCGACCAGGGTTTCGACGCGGCGGGTCAGGTTGCGGCCCATCCAGTCGGCGGAGGACATGAAGACCCGCGATTTCTTATGCGGCAGCCCGTAGCCATTGCCAAAGCAGACGATGCGTGAATGCTCGAGAAAGCGCCCGACGATGGATTTCACGCGGATGTTTTCGGACAGCCCCTTGATGCCGGGGCGCAACCCGCAGATGCCGCGGATCACCAGGCTGATTTTTACCCCGGCCTGGCTCGCGGCGTAGAGCGCGTCGATCACATCCGCATCCACGATGGAGTTCATCTTGGCCCAGATCTCTGCCGGTTTTCCGGCTGCGGCATGGTCGGCCTCGGCGGCGATCATCGCCAGCAGGCGCGGCTTCAACGAGATGGGCGAGATGGCGAGGTTGTCCAGCGTGTCGGGTTGCGCGTAACCCGACAGGTAGTTGAACACTTTGGTCGCGTCGCGGCCCAGCTTTTGGTCACAGGTGAACAGCGACAGGTCGGTATAAATGCGTGCGGTGATCGGGTGATAGTTGCCGGTGCCATAATGGGTATAGGTGACCAGTTGGTCGCCCTCGCGGCGCACCACGGTCGAGATTTTTGCATGGGTCTTGAGGTCGAGAAACCCATAGACGACATGCGCGCCCGCGCGTTCCAGCCGGCGTGACTGGCGGATGTTGGCAGCCTCGTCGAAACGCGCCTTGAGCTCGACCAGCGCGGTGACGGATTTCCCGTCTTCGGCGGCTTCGCACAGCGCCTCGACAATGGGGCTGTCGCGCGAGGTGCGGTAGAGCGTCTGTTTGATCGCCACCACATCTGGATCGCGCGCGGCCTGTGCCAGAAAGCGGACCACCATATCGAAGGTCTCGTAGGGGTGGTGCAGCAGCATGTCCTTGGACCGGATCGCGGCGAACATATCGCCTTCGTGGTCGGTCACGCGTTCGGGGATGCGCGGGGTAAATTGCGGCCAAAGCAGATCGGGGCGGCTATCGGTCACCAGTTCGGACAGGTCGTTGATGCCGATCATCCCGTCGAGTTCGATCACATCCTGCGGGCGCACGCCCAGTTCGGCCATGACCACGGATTTCAGCTTTTCGGGGGCACCGGCGGAATGGGTCAGGCGCACGACCTCGCCGCGGCGGCGGCGTTTCAGGGCGACCTCGAATTCGCGGACCAGGTCTTCGGCCTCTTCCTCGACCTCAAGATCGCTGTCACGCAGCACGCGGAATTCGAAATGCGCCTTGAGCTTGTAGCCCGGAAACAGCCCCGGCACCTTGAGCACCAGAAGATCTTCGAGCGGCAGGAACCGCAGCGAGCCTTCGGCGGCGGGCAGGGCGACGAAACGGTCGATCTGCGCCGGGATCGGCAGCAGGGCCTGAAGGGGGCGTTTGTCGCTGGTGCGTTCCAGTTGCAGCGCCAACGCGTAGCCGGTGTTGGGGATGAAGGGGAAGGGGTGCGCGGGGTCAATCGCCAGCGGGGTCAGAACCGCAAAGACGCGGTGCAGGAATACATCGTCAAGATAGGCCAGATCGGCCTCGTCCAGATCAGCGGCGCGTTCGAGCATGATGTTCTGGTCGTCCATCTCGGACATCAGATCCACCAGCACGCGCTGTTGTTCGGTCATCAGCTTGCGCGCGTCTTCGTTGATCAGCACCAGTTGCTGGGCAGGGGTCAGCCCGTCGCTGGCGGGGGTGGTGTTGCCCGCCTGAGCCAGCTCGCGCAGGCCGGCGACACGCACGGTATAGAATTCGTCGAGGTTGCCCGCAGAGATCGACAGGAAGCGCAGGCGTTCCAGCAGTGGCACGCGGGGGTTCTTGGCCTCTTCGAGAACACGCCAGTTGAACCCGAGCCAGCTGAGCTCGCGGTTATAGAAACGACCGGGGCCGGTGATGTCCAGATCGGGCATATCCTGCGGCGGCACGAAGGCGGATTCGAGAAAGTCAGCGTTTGTCATGACGGCCTTATGGCGTTGCAATGTAATGGGTTTGTGACGAAATCTGAGAAGATTATCGCGCGGCGTTAAACCCATTGTCCAGCACTTGTGCGGCCAGCGCCCGTGTCACCGGCTTTTGTTGCGCCAGACTGGCGGCATCCAGGGCCGCGACCAGATCACCCGCAGCTGCGAAAGACCGGTCCATACGCAGCAACAGATAGGGGATCACATCGGGTTTGGGGGTCAGCTGGCGGTCGGCCAGCAGCTTGGCCATGACGGCCGTGAGCAGGCTGTCATCGGGCGCTTCAAGTGCGGCCGCCGTCGCCGCGCGCATACGGCTGGTCAGGTCAGGCAGATGCAGCCCCCATTGGGGCACCGCCGGGGTGCCGGTCAGCAGCAGGCTATGGCCTTCGGCCAGCACCAGATTGTGCAGGTGGAAAAGATGCGTCTCGGCCGCATTATCGCCTGCGATGTCGGGTACATTCTCGACCGCCAGCGGGCCTTGGGCCAGCGCGGGGATATCGCCTGTGGCAATGTCGCGCGCGTCGATGATACGTGCGCCGGACAGATTGGCCCAGACATGCGCCAGGTGGGTTTTGCCTGATCCGGGCGGGCCGGTCAGCACCATCTTGCGCCCCGCCCAGGCCTGCCAGCCCTCGATCATGGCCACGGCAATCGCGTTGGACGGGGCGACGAAAAAGTCGTCCCGTCCCAGTGCGGGGCGGCTGGGAAGGTCAAGTCCAAGCTGTTGTGCCATCGTGTCAGTCCGCCGTTTCGTCCAAGGTCTTGCGCTGCGTGCCCTGATATAGCGAGCTTTCGACATATTGCTCGGTCGCGAAGCGTGCAATCACGCCAAGGGCGGCGGCAATCGGCACGGCGGCCAGCATGCCGACAAAGCCGAACAAAGAGCCAAAGACCGACAGCGCCAGGATCAGCCAGACCGGATGCAGGCCTACCGAATTGCCCACCAGCTTGGGGGTGAGGAAGTTGCCTTCAATCATCTGGCCGAGCACGAAGATGCCCGCGACCATCCCGATCGAGAACCAATCCCCCCAGAACTGGAACAGCGCCAGACCGATGGCCAAGGCACCGCCCAGAACCGCGCCGAGATAGGGGATGAAGGTGACCAGACCCGCGATAAAGCCCACGACAAGGCCGAATTGCAGCCCCACTAGCATCAGCGCGATGGCATAATAGGCCCCTAAAATCAGGCAGACGGTGCCCATGCCGCGGATGAACCCCGCCAGCGTGCGGTCGATGTCACGCGCAAGGCGACGGATCACCGGCGCGTGGTCGCGCGGCAGCAAACGGTCGATCTGGGCGACCATACGGTCCCAGTCCAACAGCAGATAGACGGCAACCACCGGCACGATCACAAACAGCACCATCACGTTCAGCAGCGACGCCGCCGAGGAGATCGCCGTGTTCAGCACCTCGCCGCCGCGTTCTTGAATGGTCGACCCGATAGAGTTGATCGAGCTGCGCAGCGTCGATCCTTCGTCCAGCAGGGCGGGGAAACGTTCGGTCAGGAAATTGGTGAAATTGCGGGTCAGCTCGGGGGCGACCTCGAACAGGTTGACGGCCTGATTGATCAAGGTCGGGATCACCAGCAGCGCCATCAGCACAAAGATCAGCAAGGCGACAAGCGTGATCACCATCGTGGCCATCGCGCGGCTCAGCCCCATGGCTTCAAGCCGGTCGGCCACGGGATCCAGGAAATAGGCAATCGCCGCCCCGATCAGAAACGGCAGCAGCACGTTACCGGTGAACCACAGGAACACCAGAAAAATCGCCCCCGCGACACCCCAGTATTTCATCTGATCTCTGATAGGCAGGCCCATGCCGCATCCTCGCATTCTGGTTTCGGTCGACATTGCGCAACGGGGCCGGTTTTTCAAGGCCCGTGGTGAAATGGATCGGCAGCACTCGCCGATAGGGCAGGTGCCTTCGGCGAGGATTTAGAGCCATTTGGAAGCGGGCGTGGCGCGGTCAATGCAGGCGGACGCCCTGATCTTGCAGGGTTTTTTGCACGCGCTCCAGCGGCACGGCGTCCAGCGGGCAGCCCGAAGCCAGCGCGATGGCCGCCGTGACGCCCGCGCCTTGGCCCGCCACCGTGCAACACGCCATGTTGCGCGTGGCGGCATGGGCGATTTTATCGCCGCCGATGGCGCGGCCCGCGACGAGCAGATTCTTCACCCCTTTGGGCAGCATCGCACGGTAGGGGATATGCATGTAGCGTCCCGTGGTGGGGATGATCAGCACGCCGTAGCCGTCGATGAACTCGGGGTAGATGCCGATACTGTCGTCAAAACGGGCCTGCTGGCGCACGTCGGTTTCGGTCATATTGTAGACCGCGTCGATCTTGCGCGTATCGCGGATGCCGATGCTCATGCCGAAATTGCGCAGCCGCGCGGTCTCGCAGCCCGGCGTATAGGCCTTGAGCGCGTCAATCGCGTGCATCGCCTGCGCGCGGCCCTCGATCTCGAAGCGGGTCATGCTGTCGGGGTCGGTGCCGTCGCATTCCGCAAGGTGGATCAGGTTCATATAAGTCATCTCGCCACTGTCATGCACAGCGCCCCATGTGCCCCCGATGGTATTGAGGTTGGCGGGCATACGCCCGTCGCGGATGGCCTGGGCAAAGGGTTTGGCCAGAAACGGAGAGAACATCGCGTCTTCCTTGCCATCGGTTTCGACGACCCATTCGCCCGTGGACCAATTGGCGTAAGTTTGCGGGTCGGCCTTGACCCCCGCCATGAAGGCCGCCTTATCGACGCCCGCGATGTGGAACATGACCGAGGCGGCCTGCATTTCCTCGACCGGGGTCTTGTAGGTCGGGGCACCGGCACGGTGCGCGACATCGGCGTCGCCCGTGGCATCGATCACGATTTTGGCGAGGATCGCCTCGCGGCCCGCTTTTGATTCGACGATGACACCCCGGATCGTGTCGCCCTCCATGATGGGGGCTACGAACTGGCGGTGCAGCATCGGGTGGATCCCTGCTTCGGTCACCAGCCGGTCGGCGACGAGTTTGAACCCCTCGCTGTCCAGCTCGTAGCTGAGCGATTGGGATTCAGGGCTGGCAGCCCCCATCGCCTTGGCGCGTTCCTCGAATTCCCAGCCGATGCCGCCGGCCTCTATCGTCTGTTCATGGCGGTACCAAGCAAAGCCTTCGACCCCGACCACGGTGATATTGCCGCCAAAGCAGCCGAACCGGTCGAGCAGCGTCACCTCTGCCCCGGCGCGGGCGGCGGCAAGGGCCGCGGCCAGACCACCGGGGCCGGAGCCGATCACCAGCACGCCGGTCTCGTGGATCACAGGGGTTTCGCGCGCGGGCTCTAGGATCATGGTCATGGGGCGTCCTTTTTGTTTTGTGCCGCTGACAACAAACGCGTCTGTGCGCCGAGGGTCAATCAGTTGCGGGACGCGGGACCTGGTGCCCCGTCTCTTCGTGATTGTCTCGGCGCGGGGATTATCATAGTCAGGTGCCAATTCACTCTGAGAGGATCATCATGCGTCTGTCCCGTTATTTTTTGCCTGTGCTCAAGGAAAACCCCTCTGAGGCGCAGATTGTCAGCCACCGGTTGATGCTGCGGGCGGGCATGATCAAGCAATCGGCGGCGGGGATCTATTCGTGGCTGCCGCTTGGCTTCAAGGTGCTGCGCAAGATCGAAACCATCGTGCACGAAGAACAGCAGCGTGCGGGCCACATCCCGATGCTGATGCCGACGTTGCAATCGGCGGACCTGTGGAAGGAATCCGGCCGCTTTGACGCCTATGGCCCCGAGATGCTGCGCATCAAGGACCGTCAGGACCGTGACATGCTTTACGGTCCCACGAACGAGGAAATGATCACCGATATCTTCCGCAGCCACGTCGGGTCGTATAAAGACCTGCCGATGACACTGTACCACATCCAGTGGAAATTCCGCGACGAGGTCCGCCCCCGTTTCGGCGTCATGCGGGGTCGCGAGTTCCTGATGAAGGACGGCTATACCTTTGATCTGACAAAAGAAGACGCGCTGCACGCCTATAACCGCCATCTGGTGACCTACCTGCGCAGCTATGAACGCATGGGCTTGCAGGCGATCCCGATGCGCGCGGATTCCGGCCCGATCGGCGGCGACGACACGCATGAATTCCTCGTGCTGGCGGAAACCGGCGAATCCGAGGTGTTCTATGACAGCCAGATCACCGAGCTGAAGTTCGGCGACCGCGAGATCGATTATGATTCCGTCGACCAGTGTCAGGCCGTGATGGAGGAGTTCACCTCGCGCTATGCCCGCACGGACGAGACCCATGACGAAGCGCTCTTTGCCGAAGTCCCCGCCGAACGCCAGCGCAGCGCGCGCGGGATCGAAGTGGGGCAGATCTTCTATTTCGGGACGAAATATTCCGAACCGATGGGGGCGACCGTACAGGGGCCCGATGGCAAGCCCGTGCCGGTGCACATGGGGTCGCACGGCATCGGCGTCAGCCGTCTGCTGGGCGCGATCATCGAGGCATCGCATGACGACAAGGGCATCATCTGGCCCGAGGGCGTGACGCCCTTCCATGTGGGGATTGTGAACCTCAAGCAGGGCGACGAACAGGCGGATGCGGCCTGTGACGCGCTGTATGCCAGCCTGCAGGCTCTGGGTCTGGACCCGCTGTATGACGACACCAAGGAACGCGCGGGTGGCAAGTTCGCGACGATGGACCTGATCGGTCTGCCATGGCGGATCACCGTCGGGCCGCGGGGGCTGAAAAACGGTGTGGTCGAGGTGACCTCGCGTCGCACCGGCGAAAGTGAAGAGATGACGCCAGAGGCCGCGGTCGAAAAGATCGCCGGGATTTATCGCGGTATCGCTTAACCTTTAACGACGGGCCTTGGAACGTGGGGCCTTGAAAAACGGGGGCGGATCATGAAGCGCTGCACAACGGACCTTTGGGGCGTTTCATGATCCTGCGGGCGCTGACCCTTGCTGGTGGTGTGGCGGGCGCGGCGGTGACCTCGCAATTCCCCGAATACTCGCAGCAATATCTGCAACGGTTGGGCGGGGCGGTCGATGCGCTGCACGAGGTCGTCGCCGATTTCGATGCCAGCGCCCAAGCGGTCGGCCTGTCGCGCAGCGATGCCCTGGCGCAGATGACCGGCACCGCGTTTATGGAGCGACGCCGCGCCGATATGGCCGCGACCTTTACCCGCTACGAGACATTGCAAACCGCCCTGACCCGATTGCAGGGGCAGGGGCCTTTCATGCGCGCCTACCACCTGCCGCAGATGTCGGACCCGCAGATCGCGGGGGCGGCGTGGCAGGCGTTTCAGCCCGCCGTACCGTTGAACTTTGCCGGGGTGGTGTTTGCGGCTGCGGGCTTTGTCGCGGGCGGCTTGGGGCTGGGTGTATTGCTGCGACTGTTGCGCGCCCCGTTCCGGCGGCGCGGCACCCGCATACCGGCGCAGGGCCGCTGACACGCGGCACCTTTACCTGCGGTACAAGCTGCCGCGCGACCACTCCTCGCTTGACCCTATTCCTCGCTTGACCCGATGCGCCGAAACCGCGAGGTTGCGCGCGATTGATCCCAGATCGGAACCATCCCTTGGCCAAACCAGTATCCTCGACACCGCCCTTCGCCCCTTTTGAATGGATGATCGCCTGGCGCTATCTGCGTGCGCGTCGCGCCGAAGGCGGCGTGAGCGTGATGACCTGGATCAGCCTGATCGGGATCACGCTGGCGGTCTTTGCCCTGATCGCGACTCTTGCCGTGCGGTCGGGCTTTCGGGCTGAATTCGTCGATACGATCCTAGGGGCCAATGCCCATGTGACCGTGTATAATATGGCGTCGGTGGATGAGAACGGCGTGTCCCAGACGGGGATACCCGATTACACCGAGATGGCCGCACGTGTGGCCCAGGTGCCGGGCGTGACGCAGGTGGCCCCTTTGGTGCGCGGTCAGGTGATGGCCAACAAGGGGCAGGCCAACGCGGGGATCGAGATTTTCGGCATTGAGGCCGCCGATCTGGCCAATATCCCGCGCATCGCCAACCCCGAAACCGCCGACGGCGATCTGGCCGATTTCGAACAGGGCATCGCCATCGGGTCCGGCGTGGCACAAGCACTGCGGGTCGGCTTGGGCGACACGATCAAGATCATCTCTCCGAACGGGGTGAAAACCGCTTTTGGCACCTCGCCCCGCGTGAATGGCTACGAGGTGACCTATATCTTCTCGGCCGGGCGCTATGACATCGACCGCACCCGCGCCTATCTGCCTCTGGCCGAGGCGCAGTCCTTCTTCAACCGCGAAGGCGTCGCCGACGAGCTTGAGGTAATGGTCGAAAACCCCGATAGCGTGGATGATCTGACCGTGCCGCTGCTGACCGCCGCGGGGGAACGCGGCATGATCTGGACGTGGCGCGATGCGTCGGGCTCGTTCCTCAGCGCGCTGGATATCGAGGACCGCGTGATGTTCGTGATCCTCAGCATCCTTGTGCTGATCGCGGCGATGAACATCGTCTCGGGCCTGATCATGCTGGTCAAGAACAAGGGGCGCGACATCGGGATCCTGCGCACCATGGGGCTGAGCGAAGGGTCGATCCTGCGCGTGTTCTTCATCTGCGGGGCCTTCACGGGTATCATCGGGACCGCGATGGGGGTGATCCTTGGCTGTCTCTTCGCGCTCTATGTCGATCAGATTTTTGCCGTCGTGAACTACCTCTCGGGGGGCAACGCATGGGATCCGTCGATCCGCGGCATCTACTTCCTGCCCGCCAAACTGCAATTCGGTGACGTGATGTCGGCCATCGGCCTGTCGCTTGGCCTGTCGTTCGTCGTCACCATCTTCCCCGCGCGCCGTGCCGCGCGCATGAACCCAGTCGAGGCGCTGCGCTATGAATGATCCTGTTTTGCGGCTCTCGGGGATTGGCAAATCCTACAACCCCGGCCAACCGAACGAAGTCAACGTGCTGCGCGGCATCGACCTGACCGTCGCCGCCGGAGAGGTCGTCGCACTGGTCGCCCCCTCTGGCGCGGGCAAGTCAACGCTGCTGCATATCGCGGGACTGCTGGACACGCCCGACACCGGCACGGTCGAGATTGGCGGCACCGATATGACAGGGCAGTCCGATCGCAAACGCACCGGCGTGCGGCGGCGCGATGTGGGGTTTATCTATCAGTTCCACCACCTGCTGCCTGAATTTTCCGCGTTGGAAAACATCGTGTTGCCGCAGCTGGCGAACGGTGTCTCGCAGTCCGAGGCGCAAACCCGCGCGCTGTCACTGTTGGACGAGGTCGGTATCGGCCACCGCGCCGACCACCGCCCGGCGGCGCTGTCGGGGGGCGAACAGCAACGGGTCGCTTTCTGCCGTGCGCTGGCCAATGCGCCGCGGCTGCTGCTGGCGGATGAGCCCACAGGCAACCTTGATCCGACCACCTCGGATCAGGTCTTTGCCGCGCTGATGACGCTCGTGCGGGGCACGGGGCTGTCGGCGGTAATCGCGACCCATAACCTTGAGCTTGCCGCGCGAATGGACCGCCAGATCCGGCTTGAAGCAGGGCAGCTCGTCGCGCTTTAAGGCGGCTGCCTTAATTTATCCTTACCCAGACCCAACTGGTGCCACGAGCAGGGGGCAAACTGTGTCAAAACAGGATGCTGCCATGTCACCTTTGCTCGTCATGCTCTTTGCCGCTTTCGGCCCCATGCTGGCCGTGTTTGACCCGTTTGGTGATGATACGGAGGATGAGCCCGAGGACGAAGAAATCCCCATCGGCATGCCCGATATGGGGACGACCACGGGCGCAGGCATGGATGATGCACTGACCCCCGAGCCGGCAGATCCTGAAGCCGAGGCACCAACAGATGTGCCGACCGCGGAGGATCCAGCGGTCGAGACGATCAACGACACCGAGCAACCCCCCGAGGATGACGCACAGTCGCAAACCGGCACGGCGGGCGATGATACATTACAAGGCACCGACGCGCGCGACATCCTGTTTGGCGGGCAGGGCAATGACACGCTTTCGGGCGGGGTCAACGCCCAGGATGGCAGCGACGACGGGGTCGCGGACGAGTTGATCGGCGAAGATGGCGACGACAGCCTGCGATTGGGGGCGAATGACACTGGCATCGGGGGCACGGGCGCGGACAGTTTCACTGCGATCTACGGCGCCACAGGCGGGATCACGGTCACCGATTATGACGTGGGCACCGATGCCCTGATTGTCGAAACCGACGATGAAAACGCCTCTGTCACCGATCAGACCGTCGCGGATGGAGAGTTGACGGTCACGCTCAGCACAGGGCTCACCATCACCCTGCCGGGGGTCGAAAATCCCTTGGCGGAGGATGAAATCCTTTTTGTGCTGACCAACCCGCTACAAGACGAGGCCTGATCTGCCTCAGGCTTGCTGGGTCAACCAGACACCGGCACACATCAAGGCGATGCCAGCGGCCCGCGCGGCCCCCAAGGGCGCCACCTGTGCGCCGAACAGCCCGAAATGGTCAATCGCCGCGGCGCTGAAAAGCTGGCCCACCAGAACAAAGAACACCGCGTTGCCGACGCCAAAATGCGGCGCGATAAAGGTGATCGACAGGATGTAGAAGGCCACCAGAAATCCGGCCAGCAGCAGATGCTTCGGGGCCGCGGGGATCTGCGCAAACCCTTGCCGCCCCACCAACATCGCGACCAGTAAGCTGACCGAAAAAGCCACCACAAACAGCACCGTAGCCGCTGCCGCAGGAGATCCGATCCGGCTGCCAAGCCCTGCGTTCAACGCGGCCAGAACGGGAATGCCAACCCCGGCCAAAAGCATCACAACTGCATAATGCGCCATGAGTATTCCTAATCTTTCCCGTTTCTTGATCCAGATCATGGCGAAGACCCCCGCCAAGGGCAAGCATCCCCGTGACCTACCGGAGGATCATATGATGAAAACCACAATCGCCCTCGGCGTGCCGCTGTTCCTGGGGCTGGCCGCCTGTATGCCCGCACAGACCCTGCCCGAGGCCCCCGACCGCGCGGAAGGGGCGGCGTTTTTTGCCGAAAACTGTGTGCAATGCCACGGGGTGAACGCCCAAGGGGCCGGTGCCGCGGCCAAGGGCCTTCGCCCGCAGCCCCGCGACCTGACCCTACTGGCGCGGAACAATGGCGGGCGGTTTCCGCAGACCAGAACGCTGGCCTATATCTACGGCGACCCGGCGGGCGATGCCACAGACAGCCACCTGCAACGGGTGATGCCGCAGTTTGGCGAGGGCATGGCGCTGGATCTGGTACCTGTCGATCTGGATGGCCAGTTGACGCCCACACCACGGGTGCTGGCGGGGCTGCTGGTCTATCTTGAAAGCATCCAGCGTTAACTACAGATCCCGTTCACCTCGACCCCGTCCCAAGGCATCCGCACCGCATAGGGCCGGCTTTGGGGCAGGGGTGCTACGGGCATCTCTTGCGAAATCAGCGCATGCAGCCTTTTGGTGCGCGGTGCCTGCGGGTCCAACGCACGACAGCAGACGAATTCCTCGACGATAGAGCCTTGTTGTTCAAAGGCAAAATCCAGAAACTTCGGGTCGCTCTCCAGATCAAAGAGATACGGGTCCGCCCCGCCGCCATGTTCAAACGCCGCACGCAGCGGCGAATAGCCCGTCGTCTCGCGGTTCTGCCACTGCCAGATATGGGTCAGCTCATGGGCAAAGATCATCGCCGCGATCAGCCCGATCCGGTCGGGATAGTCGGGCAGGTAATCGTCCAGATACCAGTCTTCGTCAAACAGCACCGTATTCCACAGCGCGACGGCAGCGGGCTTGGTGGTGATCACCTCGCCGACCTTTTCGGGCGGCAGGATACGTTCGCGACAGGTCGTGCGCGGCCGCGCCTTGCGCGTCATCGTCACCCCGCGCGAGGGCGACCCGTCATGCAGCCGCACCTTGGGGTAATTCAGCGTATCCCCCATGATGTCGCCCGCGAACAGCAGCTCATTCTGGGTCAACGGTCGCCCGCAAGAGGCTAGAAACATGAGGAGGATAAAGGCTCGGATCATGGCGAAACGTTGAGTGAAAGCGCAGTGCGGATCAAGCGGTATTTTTGACGTGAGGCCCGTGTTGAAATCTTCCGAGGGAAGGTTTCAGGGGCGAACGGGCGGAGCCCAGAGGGGGCTATCGGACGCAGCGGATACCCGGCGGAACAGATGTTAAGGGCTGCGCCCGACCTCGGGCCGAAGGCCGTCTTGCGAAAGGTCCTGTGGACCTTTCGAGGCCGCAGGGATGCGACAGCATCGAGGGAGCATGAAATGCGCCCTCCCCGTGGGGGAGGTCGGGCGCGGCCCGAGGCGGGGCCTCGGGCTGTAGTGTGTAAAAGGCAAGTAAAGGAAGGAGATATGCGCCGAAACTGAATGGGAACGAGCAAACAAAAAACTTAGGAACGCTTGCAATGCAGGGTTGGGTTTAGAAATGCACTCTGATTTATTTTTAATCCTCGAGAGGCCTTTAAAATTTTTCAGCCATTCTAACAAGGGCTTCTTTATTTCGACGAGTGAGGTTTGCATTATTGATTACCCACTCCAAATCTTCTTGTTCTTTGACCTCTTGAGATGAAATTGCGTTTGCTTTTCTATTAGCCCACGAATTGTTTCTCACAGAAAATCCACCGATCAAGGGCTTATCGTGCAGAAAAAGTTCAGGAAAATACTCAATGTTCTGATTAGCCAGAATCTTAATCATTAGTGCGTTGGCTGCTCTACTAGATTTAAGTTGCGGAAAGCGATTGCTAAATAGTTTGATTTTACATTGATCAGTTGGTAATCGGGGCTCATTGTCGCTCAAGGGTGCGACCGGACGCCCCGCTAGCGTTCGAAGTAATGTAAAAGTTGCATCTAGAAGATGGATTTCGCAAAAATAAACCTTGGTTTGAGGATTGCCTCGGTATCGTGAAACGGGTTTTCCATTACTTTCAAAATGCTCTAACACTGAGATAGTAGATTGTGGATAAAGCCGTTCTCTCCCAAATTTCAATGCCCCGATTGCTTCGGTAGGCAGCGATGTTTCTATTTCGTGTGGTAGGTCGCACAAAATATTGTCTTTAATCAATCCGGTGACATTGTGCCCAGAGTTTTCCTGTAAAGGAATTTTAAGTTTAAGCAGTAAGGCTTTTGAACTTTTTTCGATGGCTTGCGAAGCACTCCAACAGTACTGGTGGAGCCTCATTGTTTGTGCTGCCCAACGTGCTGTTAGATAGTCCTCTTCTGCACTATCTAGGAAAAACTCATCTACTATGGCTTGCGCGGGTGCTGCTAGTTTAAATTCCCTCAAACATCTAGCTCCTCCACAAACTGGGCGTTCTCCTGAATATACTGGTAGCGTAGCTCCGGTTTCTTCCCCATCAGACGCTCGACCAGATCGCCGGTCTCTCCGGGCATGTCTTCGTCGACGGTGACGCGGATCAGCTTGCGGGTGGTGGGGTCCATCGTGGTCTCTTTCAGGTCTTTCGCGTCCATCTCGCCCAGACCCTTGAAGCGTTGCAGATCGATCTTGCCTTTGCCGCCCAGGCCTTTCTCAAGCCACATGTCCTTTTCCGCATCATCCGCCACATAGACGCGCTTGGCCCCTTGGGTCAGACGGTAAAGCGGAGGACAGGCGAGGTAGAGGTGCCCGGCATCGATCATCGGGCGCATCTGGGTGTAGAAGAACGTCATCAGCAGCGCCGCGATATGGGCCCCGTCGACATCCGCGTCGGTCATGATGATGATCTTGTCATAGCGCAGGTCATCAAGGTTGAACTTCGTGCCCATCCCGACGCCAAGCGCCTCGCATAGATCGTTGATCTCGGCATTGGTGTTCAGCTTGCTCGACGCGGCCCCCAACACGTTGAGGATCTTGCCCTTCAGCGGCAGCAAGGCTTGCGTGTTCCGGTTGCGCGCGCCCTTGCCGGACCCACCAGCGGAATCGCCCTCCACGATGAACAGCTCGGTGCCCTCGCGGGTCTTGGAGGTACAGTCAGTCAGCTTGCCGGGCAGGCGCAGCTTTTTCGTGGCGGTCTTGCGCGCGGTCTCTTTTTCCTGACGGCGGCGCAGGCGTTCTTCGGCGCGCAGCACAAGGAAATCAAGGATCGCACCCGCAGATTTGGTATCCGCCGCCAGCCAGTTGTCAAAGTGGTCGCGCACGGCGTTTTCCACCATGCGCTGCGCGTCCACCGTCGCCAGACGGTCCTTGGTCTGGCCAACGAATTCAGGCTCGCGGATAAAGCAGGACACCAGCGCACAGCCACCGGTGATCAGATCGTCGCGGGTGATGGTGCCGGCCTTCTTGTTGCCGACCAGCTCGCCGTAGGCTTTGACACCCTTCAGGATCGCGGACCAGAAGCCCGCCTCGTGAGTGCCGCCTTCGGGGGTGGGGATGGTGTTACAATAGGATTGGATGAAGCCATCGCGCGACGGCGTCCAGTTGATCGCCCATTCGACCTTGCCCGGTGCGTTGAATTTCTCGCGGAAGTCGACGGTGCCGCCAAAGGGGTGTTCGGCGTAGGTTGTCGACCCTTTCAGCGTTTCGTTCAGATAATCAGACAGGCCGCCGGGGAAGTGGAATGTCGCCTCTTGCGGGGTGTCGCCGTCTTGCTGGCCGCATTTCCAGCGGATTTCGACGCCGGAAAACAGATAGGCCTTGGACCGCGCCATCGCGAACAGCCGCGCGGGCTTGAGCTTGAGCGGGCCAAAAATCTCTGCATCGGGGTGGAAGGTGACAGCCGTGCCGCGCCGGTTCGGGGCCGCGCCGATCTTTTCAAGCTTGCCTTGGGGGATGCCGCGCGAAAACTCCATCGCGAACAGCTCGCGGTTGCGCGCGACCTCGACCCGCAGGTGATCCGACAGCGCGTTGACCACGGACGACCCCACACCGTGCAGACCGCCCGAAGTCTCGTACGAATCGCCCGAGAATTTGCCGCCCGCGTTCAGCGTGCAAAAGATGATCTCCAGCGCCGATTTGCTGGGATCTTTGGGGTGCGGATCGGTGGGGATGCCACGCCCGTTGTCACGCACGGTAACATGGCCGTTTTCATGCAGTTCCAGTTCAATCCAGGTGGCATGGCCCGCCACCGCTTCGTCCATCGAGTTATCGATGATTTCCGCGACCATATGGTGCAGCGCGCGATCGTCCTTGCCCCCGATGTACATGCCGGGGCGCAGGCGCACGTGCTCCATATCCTCAAGAACCTGGATCGAAGAGGCATCATATTCCTTGGCGTTGCTCTGCGCACCGGAAAGAAGATCGGACATGTAGGGGCCTGCCTGTCTGTTGTTTTTGTTGAGCCTCCCACTATGCCAGAGCGCTATGGTCGGGGGAAGGGCGGATGACGTCGCAATGCGGTGTTTCCTGCGGCTGTGCCTTTGCTATCATCGGGGCAGGAAACCGTTGGGAGGCTTGCCATGACGTTTGACACCGTTACCCCCACCACCCTGCGCGATGTGCCCGACTGGCGCTATATGATGCAGGAATGTGACGAGCTTTATCGCTACCTGCCCGCGGGGGGCAGCGACCGGATCAAAAGCCATCAACGCAAAGCGCGCGAGGCCATCGCCAGGCTGCTGCGGGGCAATGCCGAACTGCGGTTGCAGCCGCGTGCGGAAAAGCCCGTCACCGCCCATCTGCGCCGCGCGCTGGACGAGGGCAAGCAGGGGGCCTTGGCCCCCGCGGTCCGGGCGCTGGATGCCGTGGCCCATGACCTCAGCTGGCAATACGGCTACGAGAAAGTCCCCAAGGGGCTGACCAACAGCTATGCCTATGCCGAACTGGCAGGGGCGCAGGGGCCGGTGGTCAGCCATGATATCATTCTGGGCGTGGTGCTCTTCGCGCCGGGCTGCACCTATCCGGCCCATGCCCATAAGGGGATCACCGAAAGTTACGTCTGCCTGTCCGGCGCGGTGTCCGAGAACCATCAGGGCGTCTATGTGCCCGGTTCGATGATCTTTAACCCGCCTGAACATCTGCACCGGATCACTGTGGGCGACCGCGAACCGGCGCTTCTGGCCTATGCGTGGATGGGCGATCCTGCCGATCTGCACCAGCAGAAAATGGTCTTTACCCGCGCCCGCCCGCGCCCGCCCGCGCCCGTAAATAACGTGCGGGACGGGGCAGGCGTGGCCTAAAGCCAGTTCAGAATGGCCTCCGCCACCTCTTGCGGTTTTTGGTGGTGCAGCCAGTGATCCGCGCCCTCGATGGGGGCGCGGGTCAGGTCGGGGGCGTAGTCCTCAAGCCCGCGGGTCGTCTCGGGCAGCAGCGCGGTATCATCGGTGCCCCAGACCAGCAGATGCGGGCAGCGCACCTGCAACCGCGCCGGATCAAAGCTCAGCGCGTCGTCAATCGCCTCGCCCTCGGCCCCCAGTTTCAGCGGAGAGGCGCGATACCAGTTCACCATCCCGCGCAGCCCCGCCGCATCGCGCCACGCTGCCTTGTAGCCCGCCAGCGTCTCGCCCTCTAGCCAGCTCATATCCATATGCGCTGAAAACAGCCCCATCAACTTGTCGAAATCATCCGCGGCCAGAATATCCTCTGATCCCTCACGGCGCAGGAAATGGATGTATTGCGACGCATCGGTCTGCGCACCGCCCTTGGCAAGCTCGCGCTGGAAGGGGGCGGGGTGGACGCCGTTCATGATGATCAGCTTCGATACCAGATCAGGCCGCCCGATGGTCAGCGCATAGGCGACAGAGGCCCCCCAGTCATGGCCCAGCAAGATCACGGGCTCGTCCCCGATCAGCGCGGCCATATCCGACACCAGCTTCGATGTCTTATACTGCTCTACCTCGGCGGGTCGCCAGCTTTGCCCATAGCCGCGCTGGTCGGGGGCAATGCAATGGAACCGCTTGGCCAGCAGCGGGGCCAGATCGTTCCACGCGCCCGAATATTCGGGAAAGCCGTGCAGCATCAGTAGCTTGGGCGCGCCTTCATCGCCCCAGTGGCGGATAAAGAAAGAATTGCCGTTGATCTGGCGGGTTTCGGTCCAATGGGCGGTCATGTCGTCTTCCTTTTCGGTTTGTCCGGGGCGGGGCCGGCGGGCAAATGCTCCAGCCGCAGCCCTGCGGCGGTGCCCGGGGCGAAACCGGGCCAGTCAGTCCCGTCCAGCATCCCTGCGGTGTCGTCACCGCGCAGATGCATCCCCATAAAGGCCGCCGCATAATGTTGCGCGATGTTGTTCATGCGCAGCGTGTCCCAGACCGGATCGGCATAGTGCTGGAACGGTGCCCACCCCAGCAGATCCGAATGCGCCCAGCTTTCCAGCGGGGCAGGGATCGGCGCGGCGGCATTATGGCCCGCGTTGATAAAGCTTAACAAATAGCGGTCGCTGGCGCAGCCGGTGAAAAGGCGGCGCATCGCGGCATAGTCTGATACATCATCGACGGTGCCGGCCATCATGAACAGCGGCGTGTCCATCTGCGCCAGCCCATCGGCATCCCACATCGCCTGCCCGTTGCCCCAAGGGCCGATGGGCATGATCGCGCACAGCCGTGGGTCGCGCAGGGCGGCGTGGGTCTTTGACCCCGCAAGATGCCGCGCAAGGCTGCCGCCCTCGGGCGCGCGGGGATGCTGCAACGCCGTCTCGGCCAGACCCGCCCCGCCAAAGATCATCGCCCCGTAGCCGCCCATGGAATAGCCGATCAGCCCGACGCGGCGACACGCCACCAGGTCGCCCAAGGGGCCCGTCAGCGCCTCCATCGCGTCAATCACCGCGCGCTGGTCCAGCGGACGGTTCAACAACGTCACCCCGAACGCCTGCTGATCCTCATAGGTGCTGCCCGCATGATCCGGTGCCGCCACGACAAAGCCTTGTCCCGCAAGGGATTCCGCCAAATGGCTCAGCAAAAAGCGGTTGCCGGGATACCCGTGCGAGATCACGATCAACGGCGCAGAAAAACCCGTGGCGACAAAAGCCTCGCGGCAGGCCGACCCGTGCAGGACAGTCGGCGTCACCCCGTCGCGCAGCAAAGTGGCATAGGACGTCCCCGCAACCGTGCCTTTGGCCGCCGGATACCAGACCTCTACCGTCAACTGGCGCGTGTCGGAAACAGCGGCGGTCAGGGTGGTCACGCCCACGGGATGGGGGCCGCGCTGCGCCAGCGCAGGCGCGTCGGGGCGCAGCAGATCGATGCGGTTGTGCAAGGCGGTGTCCTCCCAACTTCGGTGTCGCGACTGTGGCGCGGCCAGCCGCAGGGTGCAAGCCCGCCCGACCACGCAAACCGCCGCGCTGCCTTCCCCTAGGTCATCGGCTCTTTCCCTTGCGGGCGGGGCGGCGTAGGAAAGGCGCATGACACAGCAAATGACATATCCGGGCCACGCCCGAGCCATCACCGTGATGGGGCTTCCGCTTGTAGGCGGGCATCTGGGGCAGATCGCGATCGGGGTCTCCGACACGGTCATGGCGGGCTGGTACAGCGTAGAGGCGCTGGCCGCTGTCACCCTCGCCAGTACCTATTTCTTCGTGCTGCTGATCTTTGGATCGGGCTTTGCATGGGGCGTGATGCCATTGGTCGCGGCCTTTGACGCCGAGGGCGACGAGGTCGGCCTGCGTCGCGCCACCCGCATGGGCATGTGGCTGTCGATGGGCTTTGCCGTGCTGGCGCTGCCGCTGATGATCTGGTCGCGGCCGATCATGGCGCTGATGGGGCAGGACCAGGCGCTGGCCGATATGGTCGATGGGTATCTGTTTATTGCCGCTTGGGGCATCTTCCCCGCGCTGATGGTGATGGTGCTCAAAAGCTACCTCGCAGCGCTGGAACGCACACAGGTCGTGCTCTGGATCACGCTGCTGGCGGGCGTCGCGAATGTGCTGGCCAACTATGCGTTCATTTTCGGCAACTGGGGTGCGCCCGAACTGGGCGTGCGCGGTGCGGCCATTGCCTCTGTCACGTCGCACAGCGTGTCGCTGGTCGCCGTGGTGATTTATGTGCTGTGGAAAATGCCGCAACACCAGATGTTTGTCCGCCTCTGGCGCCCCGATTGGGAGATGTTGGCCCGCGTGTTCCGCCTTGGTCTGCCCATCGGGTTCACGGGGCTAAGCGAGGTCGGGCTGTTCGCGGCCAGCGCCGTCATGATGGGCTGGCTGGGCACCGTGGCACTGGCTGCCCACGGCATCGCGCTGCAACTGGCATCAATCACCTTTATGGTGCACCTTGGTATCAGCAACGTGGCTACGATCCGCGCAGGCAATGCCTATGGCCGCCGCGATCCGGCGCATCTGGCGCGTGGCGCGATCACCGCGACGGTGATGTCGGCGCTGGTCGCAGTGTTGACGATCTTTGTCTTCGTGATGTGGCCCGAACCGCTGATCAACCTGTTCATGCAGCGCGACGAACCCGCGCGCGACCAGATCCTTGTGATCGGGGTGGGGCTGCTGGCGATGGCGTCACTGTTCCAGCTTGTCGATGGCGCGCAGGCCGTGGCCCTGGGCATTCTGCGCGGGGTGCAAGACACCACAGTGCCGATGATCCTTGCGGGCTTCAGCTACTGGATCGTGGGCATGCCCGTGTCGTATCTTCTGGGCTTTTTCTTTGACCTAGAAGGCGTGGGGGTCTGGCTCGGGCTGGTCTTTGGCCTTGGCGTGGCGGCGATCCTGCTGAACGCGCGCTTCTGGGGCAGCGTGCTGAAACGTCTGGGGCCAACAGACCCCGCGGCCGCGTAACAACACCTGTTGACCGGCAGCCGCCTAGGGCAGCCGGTCGGCCTTCTTGCGCACCAACGTGCTGCGCAGATCATGCATCGCCAACAGCAGCGCATCCGTGACGGCATCAAGCTGGTCGTCCGTGGCCTTTGACTGCACCCACTGCGTGGTCAGGTTCAGATAATCCACCGCACGGTGGATATCATCGATGTCGCGCTGCGCCAGTACCTGTGCGCGCTCGGTCATCCACTGGCGGATACGCTCCAGATCGCCGTCCGACAGCACGCGATCGCCTTGGGGTTTGATCTCGCCGTTGCGGATGTTCACAACGGCGATCTGGTCCATCTCGATCCGCCGCTGGCGGTTCTCTGCATCCACGCGAAACACCGCCGCGCCATTCTCGCGCACGCGAAAGTAATACTCAGGCAAATCGCTCGACATGGCGGCTCCTTTTGCGTCCGGCTTAGCTTAACGCGGCGCAGAACTTCTGCAAACGCGTGCAGGCTTCTTTCAGTGCTTCATCCGAGGTCGCATAACTGATGCGGAAGTTCGGGCTAAGCCCGAAAGCCGCGCCAAAGACGACAGCAACGCCAGTGTCTTCCAGCAACGCGGTGGCGAAAACCTCGTCATCGGTGATGGTGATGCCCGACGGGGTGGTCTTGCCGATCAACCCTGCGATGGACGGGTAGACATAAAACGCGCCCTCGGGTTTGGGGCAGATCACGCCGTCGATCTCGCTCAGCATATCCACTACCAGATTGCGGCGGCGGGTGAACATCTTGTTGTTCTCTGCAATGTAGTCCTGCGTGCCGTTCAGCGCCTCGACCGCCGCCCACTGGCTGACGGTGCAGGGGTTCGACGTGGATTGCGACTGTACCTTGCGCATCGCGCCGATCAGCTTTTCCGGCCCCGCGGCATAGCCGATGCGCCAGCCGGTCATGGCATAGGCTTTGGACACACCGTTGACCGTCAGCGTACGGTCATAAAGGGCAGGCTCCACCTGCGCGGGGGTGCAGAATTTGAAATCATCATAGGCAAGATGTTCATACATATCATCGGTCATCACCCAGACATGGGGGTGCCGCATCAACACATCCGTCAGCGCCTTCAGCTCATCCCAGCTATAGCCCGCGCCCGTAGGGTTCGACGGGGAGTTGAAGATGAACCATTTGGTATTGGGCGTGATCGCCTCTTCCAGCGCCTCAGGCGTCAGCTTGAAATCATTCTCCAACGTCGCAGGCGCGATCACCGGTGTGCCACCGGCCAGCAGCACCATATCGGGGTAGCTGACCCAATAGGGCGCAGGGATCACGACCTCTTCACCGGGGTTCATCGTCGCCATCAGCGCGTTGTACAGGATTTGCTTGCCACCCGTGCCGACGCTGACCTGAGACGGCGTATAGTCCAGCCCGTTGTCGCGCTTGAACTTGGCGCAAATCGCCTGCTTCAGCTCGGGGATGCCGTCAACGGCGGTGTATTTGGTCTTGCCCGCGGTGATCGCGGCGATACCGGCGTCCTTGATGTTCTGCGGCGTATCGAAATCCGGCTCTCCGGCCCCCAATCCGATCACATCCTTGCCTGCGGCCTTCAGCTCGGCAGCTTTTTGGGTCACGGCGATGGTGGGCGACGGTTTTACGCGCGCAAGGGTCTTGGACAGCAGTTCCATTTCGGCCTCAGTTTGATATGTGTGCAGCACCCTCATAGGGCGCAGCCCCGCACCGATCAAGCCAGATCGGTCCAAACAGGAGAGACGCAATGGCCGAGAACGAAGACTGGTACGCATCCGACGTGGCAACCTTTGGCGACCGGGTCGCCGCCGCGCGCGAGAACGCGGATATGACGCAAGCCGCGCTCGCCAAGCGGTTGGGGATCAAGCAATCCACCCTGCGCGGCTGGGAAGACGACCTGTCCGAACCCCGCGCCAACCGCCTGTCCACGCTCGCCGGGGTTCTGGGCGTGTCGATGATGTGGCTGATCAACGGCGAGGGCGAAGGTATCGACGCCCCCGATGACACAGCCGCCACCGACGCCAATATCAAAGAAGCATTGATCGAACTGCGCGACATGCGCGCCGATCTGTTGAAACGGGCCGAACAAATGGGCCGTCTCGAAAAGAAACTACGCCGGATTTTCAAAGGGAACACCCATGGCTGAGCTGCACGAACACAAGGTCAAACGTCTGCATATGCGCTCCATGCGGCGAGGTATTAAGGAAATGGATCTCATTTTACCTTCTTATGCTGCAACCCGTCTCGCGACGATGGATGACGCGGCATTGTCGCTCTATGACGACATGCTAAGCGAGAATGATCACGATCTTTATCAATGGGTTACGGGGCAAACACCTGCACCCGAACCCTTTGCCGCGCTGATCGCGGACATCCAGACTCATCTGGCTGCAAACCCGCTTTAGGCGCGGTTTCCCCTGCGGATGTCGGCCCCCGCGCGCCGACATCCGTCCGGTTTAACGATATATTTTATTTTTATCTTCAGCTTCCGCCCCAATCGCAATGTCGGAGTTGAATATGAGTATCCAAAACCCCATCCCCATCCCCCCGTCAGAGGCGGGATTCATGCAAAGCTACCTCGATGCGCTCGGGCTGGTGGAACGGTTGCACCGCCTGCTGCTGGACGTGATCAAGGATGAATTCGAACGCGTCGGCGTGCTGGACATCAACGCCGTGCAGGCGCTGCTGCTGTTCAACATCGGCGACAATGAAGTCACCGCCGGAGAGTTGAAAAGCCGTGGCTACTATCAGGGCAGCAACGTCAGCTACAACCTGAAAAAACTGGTGGATATGGGCTATATGCACCACCAGCGCTGCCAGATCGACCGCCGCTCGGTGCGGGTGCGGCTGACCGGCAAGGGGCGTCACATCAGCGGCGTTGTGTCAGACCTGTTTGGTCGCCACGCCAGCGGGCTGATGCACAAGGGCGCGCTGGGCGCATCGGGCATGGATGACATCACCCGCGCGCTCAAACGGATGGAACGCTACTGGACGGACCAGATCCGCTATATCTACTGACCGCGCGCGGCGGGCGGGGCTGCGTCACCCAGTTGCGCCAGCGACAGCACCGCCAGCTCGCGCAGCAGCTTGGTGGTCATGGCGGATTGATAGGCATCAAACCCCGCGGCGGGCAGGGCAAAGGCACCGGGGCCGGTGATCACCTCTGCCGTGAAATACCCCGTCAGCGTGCTGTCCTCCTCCGTCGCTTCGACCACCAGCGCGTTCACCGTCAGATCACGCCCCGCAAGCTGTCGTTTCACGTCACGGGGGCGGGGTCCAAGGTTGGATATCCCGTCGCCCGAGATATCAAGCGTGTGCTTCAAACATGCGGGCCGCTGCGCCAGATAGGCCGCCCCCGCTGCCACCGCCACGCCAAGCGCGGTGCCGGGCGACGCCGCCGCGCGCTCAACCTGTCGCAGCCCGTCAATCAGCTCTTGCAGGGCGGCGGCATCACTGATCGACCGCCACGGGGCAATAACGCGCTGGTCTGTCGGGCCGCTCCACTCATAGACCAACAGGGACACCGGTGCCTCCGGTGCCGACAGGATCGCCGCGCGCACCGCCGGATCGTCCAAGGCCCCGGCAACCCCGTCCAATTGCAAGCGGTACTCCCGCGCATCGACGGACCCCGACACATCCAGCCCCAAGGCCAGGGCCTGCCGACACTCCGCCACGCCAGCCGACGCCCAAAGCGTTGCGCCGACAAGGGCCGCGACCCCGGCGCGGATCATCCCGCGTCCTCGACCACGGGCAGGCTGCCAATCGCAGGGGGCGTCAGCTCGCGTTCCAGCTTGATCCGCATGGCGCGTTCAAAATCCTCGAACCCGTTGGCGATCACCAGAAACGCACCGGGGCCGTGCAAGACTTCGCGTTTGTAAAAGGCGATCAGCCCCGTCTCGGCCTCGAAATCGGCGGCATTCACCACCAACCCGTTGACCGTCACATCGTCAAAATCAAACGACCGATAGGCCAGCGGCGGGCCAAAGCCTTCGTTGTTCTGACCGTCCCCCGCCAGATCAATTGTCTTGTATAAACAACGCGGTGCCCGCGCCATGACCGCCGCACCAAACCCCAGCGCATAGCCCATGGCCGTGGGGAAATCATTATGACTGCGCTGGCTGCCCGCCACCACGCCCGCCGCGCGCGTCAGATCGTCGGGCGAGTCTATCATCTGCCAGTCCAGCACCATCTGCTGGTTATAGCGCCCCGACCATTCATAGACGGCCAGCGCCACCGGCAGATCGCTGGCAAAAAACGCCCGCCGCACCGGGTCTGACAGCAACGCGGCGGCGGTGCCGCCACGCTGCAAACGGTCCTCGACCGCATCAACCGAACTGGACACATCCATCGCCAGCAGCAGCGCCAACCGACACTCCGCCGCCGCAAGGGCCGCGGGTGCGACGCCCAGCGCTGTGGCAAGGAAGGCCGCCCGGATCATCGGCTTACCAATGGCCGGTGTTTTCCATGCTGGCCCAAGGTTCCTGCGGCTCCAGCCGGTCCCCTTCTTGCAGCAATTCGACCGACACATTGTCGGGGGACCGGATGAACGCCATATACCCGTCGCGCGGAGGACGGTTGATCGTGATCCCGTTCTCTTGCAGCATCTTGCAGGTTTCATAAATGTTTTCAACGGTGTAGGCGAGGTGCCCGAAATGACGGCTGTCATCGGGCAGCGCGTCATCGCCGTCCCAGTTATAGGTCAGCTCCACATCCGCATGGCCGTCGTCCTGCCCGGGAGGGCACATGAAAATCAGCGAAAACCGCCCATCCTCATTGTCGATCCGGCGGCGCTCTTTCAGGCCCAGCAGCTCGTAGAAGGCTTGCGATTTCTCCAGATCCTTGACGCGCACCATCGTGTGCAAATATTTGATCGGCATGGGTTGGCTCCTTTGCTTTCGTCTTCGACCTGCAGGGTAGCACGGCTGGCGGCGGTTGCCAGCGGATGTCAGAATTTTGACTGAAATCCCAACGAGACGGAAAACTCGCTCGTTTCGAACCGGCTGACATTGGATCGCGTCCGTCCGGCGCGTAAAGTCACACTGGGCGCAAACCCCGCATAGTCCACATCGGGTAACATGATGTTAACGTCAGCATAGGTTGCGTAGTCTTGCTTGCCACCGGGGACATCGAAAACCGCAAAATAGGTGTCGTAGTCGGTTTTTCCCAAGGTTAAGCCTGCGTTCACAACCGCCGGACCGATTTGATCGGCGAAGCTATAGCTTAACCGTAGGGACGCGGCTTGCGAGGCATAGTTGACGAAGTCGCTGTCGGTCTCGCGTAGATTGACGGAAACGCCGATACCATCACCCCAAGCGAGCCTGTGTTGGGACCCTACAATCAGGGACACGGTGTTACTGTCAAAGTAACTAATTCGGTCACTAAACCGTTTCTCAAGCGTCGCGCCCATGGAAACCGAAGTCGAAGCAGACAGCTGCCAGCGGCGACCGACGCCAACACGCATGAATGAATAGCTGCGGTCGCCTCCCGACCAGTATTCGCCAAGCGATCCGGTTACATCGGCGCTTCCGCCCGCAGCGCCGACCGCGAAGGACTGCCGAAGTGAAACATCTGCATAGGTCGCTCCGAAATCACTGTTACGTGCTTCAGGAGCCAAATCATGCGACCCGCTATCAAGCGCCACACGTTGTACAAACAGGCGACCCGAAAGATCCGTCCGCATCTTTTGCGTGCTCCGCAAACGGTAGCCGACGACCGCGTCGACGGTACCGACGATACCCGATAGGGCCTGCGCCGATCCGCTAAGCCGCCCGGTAAACGGCAAGCCGTCGATCACCTGCTGTGCGGTGTCAGCACCATTGTTGACATTGCTAGAGGGCTTCACCCCGCCTGTAATGGAGAAGCGAAACGGATTTTCACGCCGCACACGGGCATAGTCACGCGCAAGCTGCTCTTCTATCTCCGGGGTCGGGGCGTTTTGAACGGCACGTCTAAGCCAAAGCTGAGTGAGGGTCGGGTGCCCTTCTGCAAAGGTCAGCCGTGCTGCCAGTTCCGCGGCCTGAAACTTCTGTACCCTGTTGTCTGCATAGCGGTAGGCGCGGGCCGCAGACTTTCGCCCATCCGTTCCGTGCCCCATATCTGCATGCGCTGTGGCCAGAACATAGTGCGCATACGCCGAATGCGGGTCCGCGATCAGCAACCCTCGCGCGATTTGCGACGCCAGAGCAGGGCGTTCACCCTTCAGCGCATGGACCGCCAATGATCGGGCCTCTGGCAGGGACAACGCGACCGACTGCTCTGCCGCGACAGGATCACTGTTCAGCAGGCAGAGCCCGGCCACTGCACAGCCGATGGCGCATTTGGCGAAAGACACGATACAGCCGCTCTATCGCTCGGGCTGATCGCAGATCGCGTCTTCACCGGGTTGGCCGCATTGGGTCAGGACAAACGCGCCATACTCGATCGGTGTGCCCGATCCGCCCAGCGCAATGTGGTTCTCGGCATGGATCACACCAGCAACTTCCGTGGCACCCGTGCCCCCGAAAATACCGCCGTATTTGCCGACCGCGTTGTTAGACTGTGACGCGGTCCCGAAGAAAGTGCCGTCTTCCGCGATGCCAGTGCTGTCCAGCGCGATGTTCTGCGCCTCGAAAGGGGTGGCGGAGTTGGGATCGTAGGCACCGTCTGTATCAAAGTCGGTCACCTTGCGATCATAGATGATCCCTGCAACCGCCGCGTCGGTGAAGTCGCCGGTCAGAACCACTTTGCCCGTCACTTCGGCGGCCTGACGCGACAGGGTGTCGGGGTTAGTCCCGTCTGCAACCGGTGCCAGATCTTCCCCGGACCCGGCGCCGTTCAGCAACCCGATGTAATTCCCCGCATAGGTCACCAGCCCGCCCTCGGATTGCGTGCCCGGTGCGACCGGCGCTGAATACGAGGTGTTGGAATATCCAGCGCCCGAAAATACCTGTTCGAATTGCCCGCCCGTCATCACCACAGCGGCGCGGGTGCCATCGATGTCCTTCACATACGCGGTGACGTGGCGGTCCAGCGACCCGTCCTGCGCGGTGTAGGCTTCATATCCGTTGCGGTCCAAGCCGGGGCGGCGGCGATAATTGGCGGTGAACTCGCTATCATCTGCGGTGATACCCGTGATCGACAGCGTCTGGGACGCCGGATCATAGCTAAAGCTCTTGAGGTCGTTCGCCAGTTCTTCGGGAATGGCACTGGCACCCGTGCTCCCGTCGGTACCCGTGCCCGTATCTGCCTCCGTCTCGCCGTTAAACGGCGTGCCACTGCCACATGCTGCCAAAAATACGCACAGCGCCAGCGCTGATGTCCCAAATTTCATAACTGTCTGCCTCGAAAATTTCTTGTTGATTGCCGCGACAGTCGCCAATCGCGCGCCCTGCTGTCAACGCTCCACCTTGCCTCACACGCATTTGCCGCCAAAGTGCTACCCAAAAACAATACCGCATATGGCGGTTCCGGTGGCCTGCTGCCGCAGATATAGTAGACCCCGAATCCACGCCCATATGACAGGACGCCCCCCATGCCGATCAGCCCCGACCAACAAGCCGAAATCGACGCTCTGCGGGCAGAGCCGAAACAGACCCTGCGCGCCGTCTCCGAAGGGATGGAGACCCATCTCTACAAGGCCATTCCCGTGCTCGACCACGGCTTTGTGCGCGTCATCGACTATATGGGCGACGATGCGGCGATCTGTCAGGCGGCCCGCGTCAGCTATGGGCGCGGTACGAAATCGGTGCAGAACGACGAAGGGCTGATCCGCTACCTGATGCGCCACTGGCACTCCACCCCCTTCGAGATGTGCGAGATCAAGCTCCACGTCAAACTGCCCGTCTTCGTCGCGCGCCAGTGGATCCGCCACCGCACCGCCAACGTCAACGAATACTCCGCCCGCTATTCGATCCTGGACCGCGAATTCTACATCCCCGAGCCGTCCCATGTGAACGCCCAAAGCGTGGTGAACAATCAGGGCCGCGGCGGCGTTCTGGAAGGGGCAGAGGCCGCCCGTGTGCTCGAGATCCTCAAGTCCGACAGCAACCGCGCCTATGACAATTACGAGGCGATGATCGCCGAAACCGGCCCCGACGGCGAACCGCAAGACGGTCTGGCACGAGAGCTGGCGCGGATGAACCTGCCGTCGAACATCTACACGCAATGGTACTGGAAGGTGGACCTGCACAACCTGTTCCACTTCCTGCGTCTGCGCGCCGATGCCCACGCCCAATACGAGATCCGCGTTTATGCCGATGCCATCTGCAACGTCGTCGCCGACTGGGTCCCCGCCGCCTACCGCGCCTTCGAGGATTACCGTCTAGGTGGTGCGACTATGTCCAATACAGCTCTTGAGTGTATCCGCCGGATGGTGAAGGGTGAGGAGGTCACGCAGGAGGATAGCGGTATGTCTAAAGGGGAATGGCGGGAGTTTATTGGAGTGATTGATGGGTGAGTGAACGAAATTATACAGGTAAGCCCTACCTAATACAGATGAGTTATACAGGTGGACTTTCTGACGATCATATAATCAGCCTGTATGACTTGTCCCGCGCCATGCTCGGTTTTGAACGAAGCCTTGCCTTAACTACACATTTTGCTCTGAATAGTAGCGAAGTAATTACGCAAGTTCCTTCACTACGCGGCGCACAAATTCTTTGCGCCCCTCCAGAAGCCGGCAGTTACAAGGTAGCGGCAATCATTGCTGCTACCGGCGCAGCAACTTTTTCTCTGGGATCTTTAAAGTCAGACAATCCTTTGGGGCATTTAGTCTATTCACTTTACGAAATTGCAGTTCATGAGGCTACAGGCCAAACTGTCGACTATGATAAGAGCCTTCGGGAGATCTATGAAAAAGGGGTGCGAGAGGGTTCTGAGGGAATCATCATGCCGAAAAAATCGCAAATTGAGTCTCTTGTTGAAAAAATTGAACCTTCAATTTCAGAGCTACATCGACCAATGGTTGGTTCCGAAACCGCAAGCCAGCTGAAAATCTCCCCAGTCAACGGCGAATATCTAGAAGAAGCTGGTTCGGAAATTGTCTTGAACTCTGCTAGCTACGATAGGCTGCGATATAGGGAGTTGGACAACAGAATTACTAGTATTCAAGGTAAAGTTTCAAGTTTCAATATGAATACTTTTAACGGTCGAATTGTTACAAGTAATGATGCGAGACCAATACCATTCTTCTTAACTCCGGCGGGTAGAACCGTTGAAGGTGTGAAACTAATTGCAGAAAGTCTAGCCGCAAATATCACTGATCGGAAATCGAACTCTTCAATCATTGTATTCGACGTACGCAGAGCCTCGACCAGAACTGGTCGTACAGTAAAGTTATCAGTCGTAAAAGTTCGAAAAATTCGATACGATGAGAACGAAATTCTTAGGAACTTTAGCCTATAGATGGGCCTCTTATTTGAGCTGCATTGCCCAATCTCCGATTGGGCAGCGCCCGAACCGCCCCCACGGGGCGGGCGCTTCGCTTCCACCCCTCGGTTCGGGCGCGGCACTTTCAATCTAAGTCACCGCACCCATTCAAAAGCTGCTTTACGGCTTTCCTCCCAACCAAGCCGAACCACGCCTCACACCAGCGAACGCACGCCACCGCACGCCTGTCTAACCAAAAATAAACAAACAATAACAATTACTTAAGTTACCCATGGGTAACCCGAGCCCCGCTCCGCAGCCCGCGCCTCCGCCGCCACACCGCGCCTACAACACACCCCTAGGGGGCAAAAAGGCTAGACTTGGCCGCTGACACTGGGCAAATTAAGGGAAATTGAAAATAACGAGGGATATTATGCGTCTAACAACAGGAATGATGGCCGGATTGGGTCTGATGGGCGCGGTTCTGCTGCCCGCGCAGGTCTCGGCAGAGCCCAAGATCTATGCCTACCCGTCCTCGGCCAACTATTGCCCCGCAGGGCTCCAGCCGATCACCATTTCCGGTGTCATCTGCTGCGGCACGCCGAACACCAGCACCAGCTACCAGCAGATGATGGCGCACCCCGCGCCGAAAAAGCACAAGGTGCGGCACTATACGCCGCGTCCCGTCACCTATTCCTGCGTGCCGGGGGAAAAGGGCTGCCGCTAAGCCGCAGCCCCGCGTGCCTCTGCCCGCAAGACGACCAGAAAACCCGGTGTCCCTTGGGCATCGGGCTTTTTTACAGCAGTTCCAGATCCGTCGCCATCTGACGGCCATCGCGGCCCTCGGACATCTCGAAAGACACTTTCTGCTCGTCCGCCAGCCCGGTCAGCCCCGACCGTTCCACCGCAGAGATATGGACAAACACATCCGATCCGCCGCCCTCCGGCGCGATGAACCCGTATCCTTTGGTGGTGTTAAACCATTTGACTGTACCCGTTGGCATTTCTCAACGCTCCTCATTAATCGCTGTCACAGCGTCGAAAAATTGCTTTCGCCGCCTTACGCGATAAAAGGTTGTTCACCCGCGCCAGAAATCAAGAAATTTTGCGCTGCCCGATTATCTTAGGACATATGAAACCCCAAAAAAGTGAGGTGAGAATGCTGATCTACGGTCTGAAAAACTGCGATACCTGCCGCAAGGCGATCAAGGCGCTGCCCGACGCGCAGCTCGTCGATGTGCGCAAGGACGGTGTCCCCGCCGACGTGCTGGCCCGCGCCCACGCGCAATTCGGCGCAGCACTGGTCAACACCCGGTCGACCACATGGCGCGGTCTGGACGAGGCGGAACGCGGTGCTGATCCGCTGGAATTGCTCGCGGCCCATCCCGCCTTGATGAAACGCCCCCTGATCGCGGTGGGGGAGGATCTGTTCCTCGGCTGGAACGACGCCACAGAGGCAAAGGTCAAAGCCGCGCAGTAACCCTCAGCGGCGGCGCGCCAGCAAGACGCGATCCAGCGCAACCGGCCCGCCGCCCTTGACCACCAGCACCACCAGCAGCAGCACCCAAAGCCCGCGTTGGTCCAGAATGGTCCCGTCCGGCAGGCGGTCAAACCACTGGCCAAGCGCGCTCCACTGCCCGTGGCCGTATAGATCGGTGAGCGATTGCAGCACCACAAAGCCGATCATCCCCAAGGCCGCAAACCGTGTGAACAGCCCCAGCACAATCAACGCGGGCAGCACGAACTCCGCCAGCGTCCCCGCATAGGCCACCAGCCCGTGCCACGCCGACAGCGCGGTCGCGTCATAGCCCGCCGCCTCGAACGCGCGGGGGAAGATCTGGACATAGGCACCGGTGCTCAGCGTAAACAGACCGTCAAGCTTGGTCACGCCAGAGGTAAAGAAATACTGCGTCAGTACCGCGGCGAACAGGAACCGCGCCAATGTGGGCAGCAGCCAGTCTTGCGCGGTGATCCAGCCGGTCGCGCGATCGTAAAGGGTGAGGGTCATCAGCATCTTATCCGCCGTTCTTTGCGCAAAACGCGCCGGTTGCAAAGCACAGGCCCAAAGCCGCGCCAAGGTCGAAATCGGGGTGCGCGGCCAGCGCGGTGTCATGGGCCTGATCAAGCGTGGCACCCCCAGCCAAGGCGGCGAACCATGCGCCGCCGCCGGCGGGCAACAGATGCGGGGCGGGGTCGAAGTCGGGACGGGTGATTAACACGTCCTGCGCCTGCATCTGCGGCTTGGGGGCATCCGCCTGCATGTTGAACCGCCAGATGTCATACAGCGGCCAGTCAGAGCGGAGCAGCACCGTCGAGGGGGCGGGGGGCAGCTGCGCCTGCATCATCGCGTCGGGCGCAATCTGCTGGAAGGCGGCAAGGTCGAAGGGCGCGCTGTCGGCGGCGTGATAGGACCGGCGGAGTGCGAGGTCGAGACGGGCGCAATCGGGCAGGTAACCCATCTTTGACAAAGGCGGTTGCGCGGCAAGAAACTGCGGAAAATCAGCGCCATAGTGCATCATTAACGGAGAGCTCGGCGGATGCGCACGCACAAAGGCGGGGGCGATCTGGTCGAAGTTCTGCGTGCCCAGAATCTTGACCACCAAGGGAAAGGCGCTGTGCAGCGCGCCGATCAGCGAATGGGTGACGTTGTTGCGGTAAACGTCATAGCGCGTGTCAGCGGGCGCGCCAGCGGCACCGCGCAACCCTTCGGGGCGGTCCTGCGTTGGGTCCAGCAGGGGTGTCCGAAACCGGTGCAGCGTGGTCATCGGGCCAGCACATCCGCCGCACGCTCTGCCTCGGCGCGCAGGGTCGGCCAATCGGGCACGTCATTGTCCCATTCCACCAGCACGGGCTTGGGGCCGGTACGGTCCAGCGTATAGGCCAGCAGATCCCAAACGGGGTCGACCACGGGGCGGCTGTGGCTGTCGATCAGCAGCGGCTGGTTGAAACCGACGCTGTCTTCCTCGTGACCGCCGACGTGAAGCTCGCCCACGGCGTCTACCGGATAGGCGTCGATATAGTCGCGCGGGGAGAGGGCGAGGTTTTTCGCCGAAATGAACACATTGTTGACATCCAGCAATAAACCACAGGAGGTCCGGTGGGTTAGCTCGGCCAAAAAGTCAGTTTCAGACAAGGTGGATTCATCAAAGGCGAGATAGCTGGAGGGGTTTTCCAGCAGCATTTGGCGCCCGATCGTGTCTTGCACCTGACTGATGTGATCCGCCACGCGGGACAGGGTGGCTTCGGTATAGGGGAGGGGCAGCAGGTCGTTCAGAAACTCGCTGTCATGGGTAGACCATGCAAGATGTTCAGAGAAACTGGCAGGGTTTGCCCAGTCACACAGCTTTTTCAAACGGGCGAGGTGATCGCGGTCCAGTGGCATTTCGCCACCGATGCTTAGCCCGACGCCATGCACAGACAGGGCGAATTTTTCGGACAGGGCGCGCAGCTGCGCCAGTGGGCGGCCGCCATCGCCCATGTAATTCTCTGCATGGATTTCGATCCATTGAACTGGACCAGGATCGTCCTGCAGGTCTTTGAAATGCTGGGGTTTATAGCCGACGCCCGGGCTTGCGGGCAATGTGTCGAAACGGGTGGCACCGTCTGGCATAAGAGGCTCCCTATCCGAGGGGTCGTGTAAAGGGGCCTGCGCGGCGGCATGGGGCGTGCCGCGCAGGCGAAGGGTTTAGGCCGCTAAGGGCTTAGGCTGGCAGGTCACGGTCCAGCGCTTCGAGGGAGCCCATACGCTCTGACCCGTCTGCCATTGCGGGCAGTTCCATGTCGGCGCAGGTGCCTGCGTCAACCAGTTTCCAGGCGTTGCCCTGGTAGTCGGTGACGGATGTGCCAGCGCATGTGGTGCCCGGGCCTGCGGCGCAGTCATTCTGACCGGCAAGCGCCACGCCGTAGCATTTTTCTTTCGACGCGGCGTTTGCTGCGGTCGAATGTGCGGACATTGCAGCGGCAACTGCGCCTGCAACGGCGAGTGTTTTCATTGTGTTGGACATTGGTGTTTCCTCCTGAGGTTGGTTGCTTGTCGATAAGGACATTAAGCCGCGTGGGGTGCGACAAAGCTACTCACATCGGAGTGTGTCACGGAGGCGTCAGAAAATCGCCGGTTTTTTTGTAACAATTCGCGAGATTCCAGCGTTGGGAGGCGCAATTTTGAAACATAGTGACATGTTCGGGGCGCAAGATCGTTGCGCCCCGAGAGGTTTGTTACAGTTTTCAGCCGCGTAAATCGGGCGGTGTGGCTTCGATGCCCAAGGCGTTCGCCACATCCGACAGCGCCTGAACCGAGGTCTGCTTTTCCCCCAGACGGCGGACGGACACGGTTTTCTCTTCGACTTCGCGCGCGCCGACTGCAAGGATCACCGGCACTTTGCCGACCGAATGTTCACGGACCTTGTAGTTGATCTTTTCGTTGCGGATGTCGGCCTCGGCGCGGACGCCTTGCGCCTTGAGCGTGGCCACGACCTCGTGCACGTAATCATCCGCCTCGGAGGTGATGGAGGCGACGACGACCTGACGCGGGGCGAGCCAGAAGGGCAGCTTGCCCGCGTGTTCTTCGATCAGGATGCCGATAAAGCGTTCGAACGACCCCAAGGTGGCGCGGTGCAGCATGACGGGGCGGTGTTTCGCGCCGTCCGATCCGATATAGGTCGCGTCCAGCCGTTCGGGCAGCACGAAGTCCACCTGATGGGTGCCGCATTGCCAGTCACGGCCGATGGCGTCGGTCAGCACAAATTCCAGTTTCGGGCCGTAGAACGCGCCTTCGCCGGGGTTGAGCGTGGGTTCGATGCCTGCCTTGCGGGTGGCCGAGAGCAACGCCGCCTCGGCCTTGTCCCAGACCTCGTCCGAGCCGGAGCGTTTTTCGGGGCGGTCAGAGAATTTGACGCTGAAGTTTTCGAAGCCGAGGTCTTTGTAGATGCCCGACAGGAATTCGATGAACTTGGCGGTTTCGGCTTCGATCTGGTCTTCGGCGCAGAAAATGTGGCCGTCGTCTTGTGTAAAGCCGCGCACGCGCATGATCCCGTGCAGCGCGCCCGAGGGTTCATAGCGGTTGCACGACCCGAATTCGGCCATGCGCAGGGGCAGGTCGCGGTAGGATTTCAGACCCTGGTTAAAGATCTGCACGTGGCAGGGGCAGTTCATCGGTTTCAGCGCGTTGACCGATTTCTCGCGGGCGTGTTCCTCGTCCACTTCGACGATGAACATGTGGTCTTGGTATTTCTCCCAGTGGCCGGAGGCCTCCCAGAGTTTACGGTCCACGACCTGCGGTGTGTTCACCTCGACATAGCCGCCGGCGCGTTGCTTGCGGCGCATGTAGTCTTGCAGCTGGGTGTAGATCAGCCAGCCGTTGGCGTGCCAGAAGACCTGACCGGGGGCCTCTTCCTGCATGTGATAAAGGTCCATCTCGCGGCCCAGCTTGCGGTGGTCGCGTTTGGCGGCCTCTTCCAGCATGTTCAGGTGGGCTTTCAGCTTTTCCTTGCCGGTGAAGGCCACGCCGTAGATGCGTTGCAGCATCGCGCGGTCGCTGTCGCCGCGCCAGTAGGCCCCCGCGATGGACATCAGTTTGAACGCGTCGCCCGGCACCTGTCCGGTGTGTTGCAGGTGCGGCCCACGGCACAGGTCTTGCCAGTCGCCGTGCCAATACATGCGCAGCGGTTCGTCGCCGGGGATGCTGTTGATCAGCTCGACCTTATAGGGTTCGCCGTTGTCCTCGTAATGCTTGATCGCGCGCTCGCGGTCCCAGACCTCGGTCCGGACGGGGTCACGCTTGTTGATGATTTCCTTCATCTTCTTTTCGATCAGGCCAAGGTCTTCGGGAGTGAAGGATTCCTTGCGGTCGAAGTCATAGTACCAGCCGTCCTTGATGACGGGGCCGATGGTGACTTTTGTGTCGGGCCAAAGCTCTTGCACGGCGCGGGCCATGATGTGGGCGAGGTCGTGGCGCACCAGCTCGTTCGCCTGCGCTTCGTCGGCCATGGTGTGGATCGCGATGCTGGCGTCCGCGTTGATCGGCCATGCCAGATCGTAATGGGCGCCGTCCACGGTGGCGCTGATCGCTTTCTTGCCAAGCGATTTGGAGATGTCGTTCGCCACGTCGCCCGCAGTGATACCTGCGTCGTACTGACGTGCGTTGCCATCGGGAAGGGTGAGGGTGATCTGGGCCATCTGGGCCTCCTCGTCGGTTTGGCGCCTACGAGACGCCCGGTTGCGGGTTATATGCGTCCGGCCTGTTTGGCGTCGGCGGTCTGGCTTGTCAATATCGCGGTGGGGCGCGCGGGCGCGGCGTGTGAAATGGGGCGCTGTCCTTTCCTTGGGGGCGCGGTGCCATAGATAACATCAGATTAACGGGTAGCGACGGGACGCGAAGACATGCAGGATGATGTGGCGCAGCGGGCGTTTGAGACGCTTTCAGGGGCAGAGGGCGACGCGCAGGATCTGTCGCCCCATGCGCAAGAGGCCGAGGCCCCGAACGCCCTGCGCCATATCGCCAGCCTGACTATGACCAAAGTGGCTGACGGGCTGATTGACCCCAAGCTCATGTTGTCGTGGCTGCTGACGGCACTTGGCGCGCCTGCGGTCTATGCCGGGGCGCTGGTGCCGATCCGCGAGGCGGGGGCGCTGTTGCCGCAGATCGTGATGGCGGGCTGGGTGCAGGCGATGGGGCGGCGCAAATGGGCGTGGGTCGCGGGATCTGCGGGGCAGGGCATTTTCGCGGCGCTGATCGTGGGGGCCGCGCTGCTGCTGGACGGATCAGCGGCGGGGCTGGCGATTTGCGCGGCGCTGGCGGGGTTGGCGGTCAGCCGCGCGGCCTGTTCGGTGTCGTATAAGGATATCCTTGGCAAGACCGTGGGCAAGTCGCGGCGCGGGTCGATCACGGGCACGGCGGGGTCTGTCGCCTCTGCCGGGGTGCTGGTGCTGGCGCTTTTGCTGATGTCGGGGCTGGTACAGGATCGCGGCGTGGTGATCGCGGCCATCGCGCTGGCGGCCGCACTATGGGGCGGCGCGGCGCTGTTGTTTTCCACGCTGGACGAGGCCCCAAGCGAGGGCGGCAAGGCGACGCCTGCCAGTTTCTCTATCCTGAAGGAGGACGCGAACCTGCGGCGGTTCATTCTGGTGCGCGGGCTGCTGGTCGCCACATCGCTTGCGCCGCCGTATTTCGTGGTGCTGGCGGGGGGCGAGGATCAATCCGCCCTTGGCCAGCTTGGCGCGCTGGTGCTCGCCTCGGCCTTGGCGTCGCTGTTAAGCTCCTACGTCTGGGGTCGGCTGTCGGACCAGTCGAGCCGCCGTGTGCTGATGTTGACCGGCATTGTCGGGGCCTTGGCGATGGTGGGTGCGGTGGCGCTGGCACTGCTGGGGATGGCGACGCAGATCTGGGCTATGCCGCTGGTGCTGTTCATCCTGATGATCGCCTATCACGGGGTGCGGCAGGGGCGGTCTACCTATCTGGTGGATATGTCGCCCAAGGACCAGCGGTCGGCCTATGCCGCCGTGTCCAACACGGTGATTGGCGGGCTGCTGTTGGTCGCGGGCGTGGCGGGGGGCGGTGCCGCGCTGATCGGGCCGGTGGCAACGCTGGTTCTATTCGCAGTCATGTCCGCAGGGGCCGCGATTGCGGCGCTTGGGCTGCACGAAGTCGAAGCGGCGGATTGATCGTCGGGGCGGCGGGGCGTATGACTGGGGCGCGCATTTGATCCAAAGGGGTTCGCCCATGTCCAAACACAACCGCAACTTCGAGCTGACGATCAGCGATATCGACCTGATCGAGGCAGCGCTACATGTGACCAAACGCGATCTGTCGATGGATGCGCTGAATGACACCGCATCGATGCTGCCCGCCGATGCCGCCAAAGACAGCCTGCGCCGGATCGACGATCTGCTGGGCCGTCTGCACAACCAGAAAATCTTTTATCGCCCCGCCAAGGGCACCTATCTGGGGGGCTGAGGATGACGGCTCCGATGTATCTGGAAACGCCTCAAGGGCGGCGGCTGGCCTATCACAAGACCGAAGGCACAGGCCCCTGCGTGGTGTTTCTGGGCGGTCTGAAATCCGACATGATGGGGACCAAGGCGGTGTTCCTTGAGGACTGGGCCAAACGCGAGGGGCGGGCGTTCTTGCGGTTCGATTATTCGGGTCACGGGGAATCTTCTGGCGCGTTCACGGAGGGCTGCATTGGCGATTGGGCCGAAGACACATTGGCCGCGGTAGAAGCGTTGACCGAGGGGCCGATCCTGCCGGTGGGGTCGTCTATGGGCGGCTGGCAATCGCTGCTGCTGGTGCGCGCGCTGCCCGCGCGGATCGCGGGGCTGGTGACCATCGCCGCGGCCCCTGATTTTACCGAAGACGGCTATTGGGCCAGTTTCACCGAGGCGCAGAAAAAGACTCTGGCCGAGACGGGGCAGGTCGAACTGCCGTCCGATTATATGGAGCCTTACATCATCACGCGCCGGATGATCGAGGACGGGCGCAAGCAGCTGGTGCTGCGCGATCCGCTGCATCTGCCGTTCCCGACGCGCTTTCTGCAAGGCACCGCAGATACCGCCGTCAGCGTCGCCACAGCCGTGCGTCTGCTGGAACATGCGCAGGGGCCGGACATGCAGTTGCAACTGGTCAAGGATGCGGACCACCGCTTTTCCGACGACCGCTGTCTGGAGCTGCTGATCCAAGCGGTAGAAAAGGTCTCTGCCACGGCCTGAGGATAAGGGGCTTTGCCATGCGTAAACCGGCCAGCATGTGGAGCCTTGAAACCTTTGGGCGGGTCCGGCTGTCGCGGCATTTCTTTATGCGCGATTTTATGTACTCCGAGATTTCGGGGTTTCACGGGCAGCCCAATATCCCCGACAATCCCGATCTTGCCATCGAAAACGGACGGGCCTTCTGCACGACCCTGCTGGACCCGCTAGAGGAAACCTTTGGCCGGATCGCCGTGCGGTCGGGGTATCGGTCGGCGGCGCTGAATGCCTATGGCAACCGGCACAAGCTGAATTGCGCGGCCAATGACAACCCGATCGAATGTCACATCTGGGACCGTGGCGCGGGGGCGATTGCGGGGGCGCAGGCGATTGCGGGGGCGACCATCGTGATCCCGTGGTTTGCCGACCAGTATGATCAGGGGCGCGACTGGCGTGATCTGGCGTGGTGGGTGCATGACCATCTGCCCTATTCCGAGATGTGGTTCTTTCCCAAGCTCGCCGCCTTCAACCTGACGTGGAGACCGCAGCCGCTGCGCAGCATCTCCAGCTATATTGCGCCGCGCGGGATGCTGTTGCGCGGCGGGAAGTCGCCGTCGGAGCCCTTGGCGCAGCGCCGTGCGCGTTATGGCGATTTTCCGCCCTTGCGTGGCATCGCCTATCCGTGATGAGGTGCGGCGCAGCAGCAGTGTCCCGAAGTGACGCGAATTTATGACTAGTGACAGGGACATACATGGCTGACCCTCTTGTTCTTCTGCCGGGCCTCATGTCTGACGCGCGGGTGTTCTGGCCGCAGATCGCCGAGCTGTCGGCGAAAACCGCCGTGACTGTCGCCCCGATTACCCAAGGCGAGCGGATCGAGGAAATCGCCTCTGGCCTGCTGGACCAGTTGCCCAAGCGTTTCGCGCTGGCGGGGTTGGGGTTGGGCGGTGCTGTCGCGCTTGAGATTTTGCGCCGTGCGCCGGATCGGTTGACGCGGTTGGCGTTGATCGATGCCAGCCCGCTGGCCGAAACGCCGCAGAGTGCCGCCGCGCGCGAGATGTTGATCGTCAAGGTCAAGTCGGGGCGGCTGGCCGATGCCATGCGCGAAGAGCTGAACCCCATCTGGCTGGCCCCCGGTCCGGACCGCGCGGCGATTTTGGAGATTGCGCTGGATATGGCCGACACGCTGGGGCCGGAAGTCTATGTGCGCCAAGCCCGCGCCTTGCAACGGGCCCGTGACCAGCAGGCGGTATTGCGCAAGTGCAAGGTGCCGACGCTGGTGATGTGTGGCGAGGTGGGCAGGCTCAATCCCGTCAAACGCCATGGTTTCATGGCCGAACTGCTGCCTTATGCGATTTTGCGCGTGATCGAGGGGGCAGGGCATCTGCCTACGCTGGAACAGCCCGAAGCCACGACTGCCGCGATCAAGGAATGGTTGAAGATGCCCCTGACCCCTGCGTGATCTGGGCGGGTCAAGTGCGGGTTAGCGCAGCGCCTCGGTGATCGCCTTGCGCTGGTCACGCGGGACGATGTGCACGGGGCGTTTGGGCGTTGCTGTGTCAGGATCGATAAAGGGGTTCGCCTTCCAGCGGCCTGTCACCTTGGCCCCGGCCGCCCGCGACAGCGCCCCCCAGATCAACCGTGGCAGCCCTTCGTTCCGCAGCTTGCCCGAGGGCGTCGGGATATAGCCGGTGCCGACGATCGGCCCAAGCGGGGCAGGGTCGGACAGGGTGCGGGTCATGATGCTGGCAAAGGCGAGCTTGGGCTTGCGCAGCGTGTTGAACATCGGCGTGCCACAGCAAGAGGCATACCAGCGCAGCAGATTTGTCTCCCCGAAGGAAAACACCGACAACTTGTCGAAACCCTGATCGAAGTGGAATCTGTCGGGGGTGGTCTGGAACAGCTGGATCGCCCGTGGCGCGGGGTCGGGCTGGTCGAGGTAGACCTCGGCCGCGCGGCAATCGATGCAGTGGCATTGGGCGTGGCTGCCGCGCGCGGGTGTCACGCCGCGCAGGGTCCCTTTGACCGTGCCGCAGGCACAGGCAAAGGGCAGGTCACGCGGCGCGGCGGGCATTATGCCGTCGACTTCTGTGCGGGGATCGAGGTTTTACCCGCGCTGGCCGGGGCCGCAGGGGCCTTGGGGGCTGTCGCCTTGGCCGTGCGCTGGTTGTCGTCGATGAACTTCAGCACCAGCGGGCGGATATTCTCGCGCCAGCTTTTGCCCGCAAAGATCCCGTAGTGCCCTGCGCCGTCTTCAAGGTGGCTTGCTTTTTTGTCGTCGGGCAGGCCGGTGCAGAGATTCAGCGCCGCGATACATTGACCGGGGGCCGAGATATCATCCTTTGTGCCCTCGACCGTCTTGACGGCGACGTCGGTGATCTTGCCGATGTCTACGGGCTGGCCCATGATCGAGAAGCTGTTGGTGCCGATTTCGTTGTCTTTGAAGATCCGCTGCACGGTGGAGAGGTAGAATTCAGCGGGCATGTCCATCACGGCGAGGTATTCGTCGTAGAACTTGTTGTGTTTATCGTGGTCGCCCGCCACCCCTTGTGCGACGCGCATGATCTGGTCGCGGAAGGCCTTGGCATGGGTTTCGGCGTTCATCGTGATAAAGGAATTCAACTGCAGCAGACCGGGATAGACCTTGCGGCCCACGCCTTGGTGCTGGAAGCCGACCTGCTGGATCATCATCTCTTGCAGTTGGTTCATGTTCACGCGGTGGCCGAAATCCGTCACCTCTGTCGGGCTGGCGGCGGTGTCAATGGGGCCGCCGATCAATGTGAGCGAGCTTGGCTGCGCTTTGGGATCCTGTTCCGCCAGATAGGCCGTCGCGGCAAGGGTCAGCGGTGCGGGTTGGCACACGGCGATGACATGCACGTCGGGGCCCAGATGGCGCATATAGTCGACGAGCCGCAGGGTATAATCCTCTACGTCGAATTTGCCGGCGCTGACGGGGATGTCGCGGGCGTTGTGCCAGTCGGTGATATAAAGGTCCGCGTCAGGAATCAGGCTGATGACGGTCGACCGCAGCAGCGTCGCATAGTGACCCGACATGGGCGCGATCAGCAGGATCTTGCGCTTGGGCGCATCGCGGCCCTGTACGACGAAATGCACCAGATCGCCAAAGGGACCTTCCAGCTCTTTCTCGATCAGGACGGGATGGTCCGCACCATCGACGCCCACGGCGGGGGGGATATCCCAATCAGGTTTGACCACCATGCGCGAAAAGCTGCGTTCGGTCACTTCGCCCCATGCGGCCATCCAGTTCAGCGCAGGGTTCGGGATGGCTGCAAAAGCGGGATACGATGCCATCGCCAACGCCGTGGCACCCAGCCACTGGTTGGTGTTTCTCACCGTTTCCATTAAATCGTAAGATGCCATATACTTCATGTAAGGGGTCTCCTGTTGGGGGCCTTGTGCCCGGCATCTTGTCAGACCCTCCCCCAAAGGTCGGCGCGATGCTGCAGGTGCAAACATAGGGAGGAACGGTTACTATGACAATAAAAACAACCAAGACCGACGCAGAGAGCTCCAAGGCACAGGAACGTATGGAGGAAAACCTGCGAAAGGTCGAAGCGCTTGGCGCGCGGCTGTCGCAGATCATGGTCGGGCGGGACACGCATCAGGCGAGTTTGGACGGCCCGAATCAAGAGCTGTTTGCAAAGGCCGCCGCGTCCTATTGGACCGAAGCCGTACAGAACCCCGCCAAGATGATCGAACAGCAGGTGTCCTACTGGAGCAAATCCGTCGGCCACTTTATGGAGGCGCAGCAGGCGCTGGCCGAAGGCAAGCTGGCCGCGCCGGAAGATACCTCGCCCGAGGATCGCCGCTTTGCCAACCCGCTGTGGAAATCGCACCCCTATTTCAACTTTGTCAAACAGCAGTACCAGATCAACGCAGAGGCCTTGGGCCAAGCGGTTGATCACGTAGCCGATCTCGCCCCGCATGAAAAGAAACGGCTGCAATACTTTAGCCGCCAGATCATCGACATGATGAGCCCGACCAACTTTCTGGCCACCAACCCCGATGCGCTGGAACGCGCTGTCGCGACCGAGGGCGAAAGCCTGATCCGCGGGCTGGAGAACCTGATTGCCGACCTAGAGGCGAATAACGGCGAGCTGATCGTGCGGCTGGCCGATGAAAGCGCGTTTGAACTGGGCCGCAACATCGCCACATCCCCCGGCAAGGTCGTCTATCGCAACAAGCTGTTCGAGCTGATCCAATACAGTCCCAGCACCGAAGAGGTCGACGCCACGCCGATCGTGATCTTCCCACCCTGGATCAATAAATTCTATATCCTTGATCTCAAGGCTCAGAACAGTCTGGTGAAATGGATCGTGGATCAGGGCTATACGCTGTTCATGGTGTCATGGGTCAATCCGGACCAAAGTCATCGTGACATCGGCATGGGCGACTATATCGAGGACGGGTTCCTGACCGCGATCCGCGAAATCAAAGAGATCACCGCGCAGGAACAGGTGCACGCCGTGGGCTATTGCATCGCGGGGACCACGCTGTCGCTGACGCTGTCTTTGATGAAGCAGCGCGGCGATACATCCGTTAAATCCGCAACCTTTTTTACCGCGCTCACCGATTTCTCCGATCAGGGGGAGTTCCAGCCCTTCTTGACCGATGACTTTATCGACGGGATCGAGGCAGAGACCAAGGATAAGGGGATCCTGCCCTCGGTCATCATGGCGCGGACGTTCTCTTTCTTGCGGTCGAATGATCTGGTCTATGGGCCCGCGATCAAAAGCTACATGCTGGGCGACACGCCTCCGGCTTTTGATCTGCTGTATTGGAACGGCGATGGGGCGAACCTGCCGCAGCGCATGGCGATGGAGTATCTGCGCGGGCTATGCCAGCAGAACAAGCTGGTCGAGGGCGGCTTTGAGCTGTTGGGTCATCGTCTGAAGCTGGAGGATATAGACGTGCCGCTGATCGCCATCGGCTGCGAGACCGACCACATCGCGCCGTGGAAAGACAGCTATCGCGGCGTGCGCATGATGGGCAGCGAGGACAAGACCTTTGTGATGACCCAATCGGGCCATATCGCGGGGATCGTGAACCCGCCGAGCAAAGGCAAATATGGCCACTACACAAACGACAACCTGTCGTTGGATCACGAGGACTGGCTGGAGGGGGCAAAGTTCCACGAAGGGTCGTGGTGGCCCCGCTGGGGCGCGTGGCTGGAGAAGCGCTCTGACGGGAAAGTCGATGCCCGTATTCCGGGTGAAAAGGGCCGTGATACCTTGGGCGACGCGCCGGGGACCTATGTGGTGCGCAAGGCAAGGGGCTGATCTGATTAGTCAATTTTTTATGGGGAGGCGGGCCGGAATGGTCTGATGCTGCATCGCAGAAAAAACTTGCAATGCCGCACCGCAGCATCTATCTATGGGGTAGTCATAACGTAGCGGTAGACGCCGCTTGACCCCAGAAGGAGAGTTTACCATGACGAAGACACCAGATTTCGCCGCGATGATGAAAGACATGATGGGTGCATTCCCAGTTGACACATCCGCAATGAACGACGCGTTCAAAACAACCGCGACACTGAACGAAAAGCTGTCCGGCGTAGCGCTGAACGCTGCCGAGAAATCCGCCGAGATTTCCAGCAAATGGACAAAAGACACTCTGGCAAAAATGTCCGAGATGTCGAAAGCCAAGCAAGAGCCAGCAGATTACGCCAAAGCAATGACCGAGTTCACCTCGGCTTCTGCTGAAGTCGCGTCCGAGCATATGGCCGCTTTCGCTGAAATCGCGAAAAAAGTTCAGATGGACACGGTTGAGCTGATGATGGCTGCGGGCAAAGACATGTCCGAAGAAGCAACAGCTGCTGTGAAAAAAACGACATCCGACGCGACAGCCGCCACAAAGAAAGCTGCTGCGAAGTAATCGCACCGGCCTTTGGTTCAGGTAAAGATTGATGAGGGCAGACTTTGCGGTCTGCCCTTTTTTGTGGCACCTATCTTTTTCATTTAAGCTGCCCTAAGCTGCAATGCAGCATGCTATTTGGGAAGGATCTACCGTGACCGAAACAGTCAAGCCCCTGCTTATCAAACGATATGCCAGCCGCCGCCTGTATAATACCGAAACCAGTGACTATGTGACGCTGGATGATATCTCGGGGTTTATCCGCGACGGGCGCGAGGTGCAGATTGTGGACCTGAAATCAGGCGACGATCTGACCCGCCAATATCTGCTGCAAATCATCGCCGAACACGAAAGCCGTGGTGAATCCGTGCTGCCGGTGGATGTGCTGAACGATCTTGTGCGCAGCTATATGTCCCCCGATGCGAGCGTTGTGCCGCAGTTCCTTAAGACATCGTTTGACATGCTGCGCGACGGTCAGGCGCGGGTGCTTGAGAACATGAACACGATCAACCCGATGGCGAAGATGCCCGGTTTCGAGGTCATGCAGGCCCAGCAAGAGGCGTTCATGAAGGCGATGACCGGCAATATGCCGACACCTTGGAACGGCATGGGCAAGACCGATCAGCGCCCCGCCAGCGCCAAGGGCGATGACGCCGAAAGTCTGGATGCGATCAAACAACAACTCGCCGAGCTGCAGGAAAAACTCTCCAAGCTGAAGTGACGGCGCTTGGTCCCCGTTTGAACGGTTAAGGCCCACCCGCTGACGGGTGGGCTTTGGTGTGTCTGCCGGATGCCTCCGGCGGGAGTTTGTCTGGCAAAATGAAGCCTTAGGCCGCGGCGGATTTCGTCACCGTCGCCAGCGCCCCGAGCAGCACATTCACAATCGCGTCGAGCTCGGCTGGTTGCAGTTGCACGGGCAGGCGCACGTCGCAGGCGGTCATCAACATGGCGCGGGTCCGGGGCAGGTCGGGCATGTCTTTGATGAACTGCCAGTTCCAGAAGGCGCGCGCGTTGTCGGTGCTTTGGCCGAAGACCTGAACCTTGACGCCGGCCTTGGCGCTGGCTTCGGCAAAGGCGCGGATGGCGGCATCGTCCAGCCCGACCAGATTGAACTGGATGGAATCCGGCGCGCGGGTTTCGGGGGGCAGCGGGGCGGGGACGTCGATCTGGGGGGCGGCGTTCAGCTTGGCCGCGACATAGTCATGATTGCGCAGCCCGTCGGCCACACGGCGGGGCAGTTCGGCCAGTTGGGCCCGCACCAGCACCGCTGAAAGGTTGTTAAGACGCAGGTTATAAAGCGGCAGTTTATTCTGCCAGCGCGCGCAGGCGTCCGCGATGCCGGGGTGTTTCTTCCAGTTGTGTTCATAGGCACCGGACATGATGATCGCACGGGCCACCAGATCGGCGTCGTCGGTGATCAGGATGCCGCCTTCGCCCGCGTTGACCATCTTGTAGGACTGGAAGGAAAAGCAGCCGATCTTGCCGATGGTGCCGATCTTGCGGTCGTGCCAGAGGGTGCCGAGCGAATGGGCCGCATCCTCGATCACCGGCACGTTTGCGGCATCGCACAGCTGCATGATCGCATCCATATCCGAGGTATGCCCCCGCATGTGGCTGATGATCACGGCGTCGACACCCGGCAGCTTGGCGGCGAAATCCGCCATATCGATCCGGTAGTTTTCCCCGACCTCGCAGAGCACCGGCGTATAATTGGCGTGGATCACGGCAGAGGGCACGGCCGCGAAGGTAAAGCCGGGGATCAGCACCTTGGCGTTCTGCGGCAGGTCCAGCGCCAGCAGCGACAGAAACAGCGCGGCAGAGCAGGACGACACCGCCAGTGCATAGCGGCTGCCCATCATCTGCGCGAACTCGACCTCCAGCAAGGACACCGGCGCATCGGCGGCAGCGGTGTAGCGAAACAGATCGCCGCTTTGCAACAGCAGCTCTATCTCGGCGCGGGCTGTGTCGGGAATGGCTTCGGCGCTGTGCATGTCGGGCAGGGTCATATTTCAATATCCTGAATGTTTGTTTTCAGAATGGTAAAACAATGCGCCTATGGGACCAAGCCTTTTCCCCGTTCCGCTTCATGAATGTTTTGTGACTATATCCCCAGACGGTCGCGCAGGCTGAACCAGCTCATGGCGAGCGCGAGCAGCGGGCTGCGCAGTGCGCCGCCGCCGGGGAAGGTCGGCGTGGGCAGGGCGCTCATCGTGTCAAAGCCGTCGCCATCGCCCTGGATCGCACGGGCCATCAACTGCCCTGCGTGGATCGCGGTGCCGACGCCGTGGCCGGAATAGCCCGAAGCCGACAGGATGTTCGGGGCCACGCGGGCCAGAAAGGGCAGCCGCTTCATGGTGATCGCCAGCGTGCCGCCCCAGGCGTAGTCGATCTTGACGTCGCGCAGCGCGGGGAAAACCTGGCCCATGGGTTTGCGCGCCTTGGCGGCGAGGTCGCTGGGGAAGCGGTAGCCATAGCTTTCGCCGCCGCCGAACAGCAGCCGCCCATCATGGCTGAGCCGGAAATAGTTCACCACGAATTTGCTATCGGCCACGGCGACATCCCGGGGCAGCACGTCTTTCACGCGGTCGCCCAAGGGTTCGGTGGCGACGATAAAGTTGTTGATCGGCATGACCTTGGCCGCGACCTTGCGGTTCAGCCCGCCCAGATAGCCGTTGCAGGCCAGGATCACATGGTCCGCCGTCACCCGTCCGCCATCGGTCTGCACAGTGGCGGGGCTGCCTTCGGTGACGTGATGCACGGCGCTGCGTTCAAAGATCTCGACCCCTGCCGCCTGCGCCGCCCGTGCCAGCCCAAGGGCGAGGTTGAGAGGATGCAGATGCGCGGCCCCCATATCCAGAATACCGCCGCGATAGGCGGGCGAGGCACAGACAGTGCGCAGCGCGTCGCGGTCCAACACCTCTATCAGCTCGTAGCCATAGCGGTCCTGCAAGAAGCTGGCATAGGCGTGCAGATGCTCCACGTCACCGGCAGAACTGGCGGTCCAGGCGACGCCGGGCTTGAGGTGGCAATCGATGTCATGGGTCTTGATCAGGCTTTTAACAAGCGCTTTGGCGTCCTCGCCCAGATCCCATAGTCGCGTTGCGCCATCGCGTCCGACCATCTTTTCCAGGGCGTCCTGTTCGACGCGCTGACCACTCCCCAATTGCCCGCCATTGCGCCCCGAGGCCCCAAAGCCCACGCGCTGCGCCTCGACCAGCACGACGCGGCGACCGGCCTGTGCCAGATGCAACGCAGCCGACAGGCCAGTATAGCCGCCCCCGACAACGCAGACATCCGCGCGTTGATCGCCCTTGAGCGTGGGGTAGGCATCGGTCGGGGTTGCGGTCGCGGCGTACCAGCTGTCTGGATAGCGCCCCGGCGCGTCGTTTGCGTAAAGCAGGTTCATTGCAGATCGGCCCCCTTGGCCGCTTCCAAATGGTCTTAAATCCTCGCCGAAGGCTCCCGCGGGTGCGGCGGGCCTAGACGTTCATCAACAGGTGCTCGCGTTCCCACGGGGAAATCACATGCAGGAACTCTTCGTATTCCGCGCGTTTGACGATGGCGTAGACGCGGGCGAACTCGGGGCCCAACACCTCGTGCAGGGTCGTGGCTTCTTCAAACAGATCCAGCGCGGATCCCAGCACCTGCGGGATATCCCCGTCGCCGTCATAGGCGTCGCCCTTGAATTCGGCTTTGGGCTTTTTCTGTTCCATCAGGCCCAGATAGCCGCAGGCGAGCGAGGCGGCGATGCCGAGGTAGGGGTTGCAGTCCATCCCGGCGAGGCGGTTCTCGACCCGGCGTGACGCGGGGCCGGACAGGGGCACGCGGATGCCGGTGGTGCGGTTGTCGCGGCCCCATTCCAGATTGATCGGCGCGGCATGGTCTTTGACGTAGCGCCGGTAGCTGTTCACATAGGGCGCAATGACGGCCAGCGCGTCGGGCATGTGGTTCTGCATGCCGGCGATAAAGTGGTAAAACGCGTCCGTCTCGCCGCCTTGCGGGCCGGAGAAGATGTTCTTGCCCGTCGTAGCATCCAGCACCGAATGGTGGATATGCATGGCGCTGCCGGGTTCGTTGGCGATGGGTTTCGCCATGAAGGTGGCATAGCAATCGTGGCGCAGGGCGGCTTCGCGGATCAGACGTTTGAAATAGAACACCTCGTCGGCCAGCCGCACGGGGTCACCGTGGATCAGGTTGATCTCAAGCTGGCCCGCGCCGCCTTCCTGGGTGATACCGTCAATCTCGAATCCCTGTGCCTCGGCAAAGTCGTAGATGTCGTCGATCACGGGGCCGAATTCATCGACGGCGGTCATGGAATAGGCCTGACGCGCGGCAGCAGGGCGGCCGGAGCGACCCATCATCGGCTTGATCTCATGCGCGGGGTCAAGGTTGCGCGCGACCAGAAAGAATTCCATTTCGGGGGCGACAACCGGCTCCCAGCCTTGTACGCGATAAAGATCGACAACGCGTTTCAGCACATTGCGCGGCGAATATTCAACCGGATTGCCGTCGCGGTCAAAGGCGTCGTGGATCACTTGCAATGTCCAGTCGCCGGTCCAGGGGGCGGCGGTCGCGGTCGAGATATCGGGCCGCAGGATCATGTCTTTTTCGATGAACCCGTCGGCACCGGCGGCGTCGCCCCATTCACCGGTGATGGTCTGGTAGAAGATGCTGTCGGGCAGGTGGAAATATTCCTGCCGTGCGAATTTTGTGGCGGGCACCGCTTTGCCGCGTGCGATGCCGGGGAGGTCGGGGATGATACATTCAACTTCGTCGAGCCGCTTGCCCTCCAGATATTCGCGTGCTGCGGGGGGAAGCTCTTCAAGCCAGTCGGACATCATAATCTCTCTTTCTTGAGGAAATCTGCAATATGGTCGGCGATTTTTGCATTGTCGGTGGGGGCGTCCAGCAGGGCGGAAGCCGCCTGAAGCTGGTGATCGGGCACGACGCCCTTGCCGCGGGTGCGGATCAGCCCGTCGATAAAGTCTTGGGTAAATTCGGGGTGGGGCTGGATGGTCCAGATGTGATCATCATACAGCAGGGCCGCGTTGGCGCAGAAGTCGGAAGCGCCGACCACCTTGGCCCCTTCGGGCAGTTGGGTGACCTGATCCTGATGCCAGGCATTCAGGGCCAGGGTCTCTCCGTCGATGGTGTATTCGGTGCGGCCGACGGACCAGCCGCCGGCGAATTTCTCGACCTTGCCGCCAAGGGCCTGTGCAATGATCTGGTGGCCAAAGCAGATGCCGACCAGCGGGCGGCCTGCCTCGCGGATGGCGCGGATCAGCTGCTCCAGCGGGGGGATCCAGTCATGATCCTCGTAGGCACCGTGTTTCGATCCGGTGATCAGCCAGCCGTCCGCATCCACCGCCGAGGCCGGGAAGTCGCCATCGACCACGGACCAGATCTGGAAGTCGAACCCGTGGCCGCCCAGCAGTTTGACAAACATATCGCCATAATCGCCAAGCGCGTCTTTCATATTGTCGGGGGAGTGGCCGGTTTGAAGGATACCGATTTTCATGGGGGGCATCTGATTACACCGTGTCCAGATAGATTTCGACCTGCTCTTGCGGGGTCAGTTCTTGCATATAATGCAGCTCTTGCCGTTTGGTGAGGATAAAGTTGCGCACCATTTCAGGGGCAAAGATACGCTTTACCTCGGCGGAGTTTTCAAAGGCGTCGATCGCGGATTTCCAGTCGCCGGGGATTTGCGGCAGGTCGGCGGCATAGGCGTTGCCGGTGATCGGGGCGGGGGGCTCTGCCCCGTCCTCGATGCCGTTCATCGCAGCACCCAGCACGGCGGCCAGCATCAGATAGGGGTTCACGTCGCCGCCCGACACACGGTGTTCGATCCGCCGCGCCTTGTGGCTGCCGGACGGGATACGGATGGAGGAGGTGCGGTTCTCGTAGGCCCAAGAGATCCCCGTGGGCGCGTGGGCACCGGGCACCATACGGTCGAAGCTGTTGGCGTGGGGCGCAAAGACCAGCGCGCAGCCGGCCATGGCATTCATACAACCCGCCACAGCGTGACGCATGATCGCCGTGCCTTGGGGGCCGCCGTCGTCAAAGACATTGTTACCGTTCTTGTCGAGCACCGAGAAATGCGTGTGCAGGCCCGACCCGGGGTAATCCTCGTAGGGTTTCGCCATGAAGCTTGCGGCAAAGCCGTGGCGGCGGGCGAGGCCCTTGACCAGCATCTTGAAAAGCCAGGCATCATCGGCGGCGCGCAGGGCGTCGTCGCAATGCATGAGGTTGATCTCGAACTGGCCCAGACCCGCTTCGGAAATGGCGGTGTCGGCGGGGATGTCCATCTCTTCGCAGGCGTCATAAAGATCGGTGAAGAATTCATCGAACTGGTCCAGCGCGCGGATCGACAGGGTTTCGGCGGCCTTGCGGCGTTTGCCCGACCGGGGCGACAGCGGCACCTGCAGTTTGCGGCCCGAATCGTCGATCAGGAAGAATTCAAGCTCGACCGCGCAGACCGGCGTCAGCCCGCGATCCTTGTAGCGTTCGACCACCGCGCGCAGGGCATGGCGCGGGTCGCCGCCATAGGGGCGCCCGTCTTCGTGGAACATCCAGATCGGCAGCAGCGCAGAGGGCGCATCAAGCCAGGGCATCGGCAGAAAGCCGCGTTCGGTCGGGTGCAGGATGCCATCGGCATCGCCGCTTTCAAACACCAGCGGGCTGTCGTCGATGTCTTCGCCCCAGATATCGAGGTTCAGCACGGACATGGGAAAGCGCGTGCCGTCCTCTACCACCTTGTCGGCAAAGCGCGTGGGGATACGCTTGCCGCGGGCCTGACCATTCAAGTCGGCGGCGGCCACACGGATTGTGCGGACCTGAGGATGTTTGCGGAGCCAGTTTTTCATATCACACCTTGCAAGCGGCGGGCATGAACGGCGTTCTTACAACGTGAAAACCGGGGGTAGCGCCCACGCGCTAAATAATTTGATCAAAAAACAGATACTACCGGATCAGATTTAGACGCAAGCGAATTTTCCGCACCGCAGCCTGAGGCACATGGCGGTTCAAACGGCGGTTGATCAGCCCGAAGATGGCAATGATCACCAGCGTCAGCAAAATGAAGTAGCCCGCCAGAATGGGGTAGGGGATAAACGGGTTAAACGTCTTATCCGCGAAATAGCTGGCGTAATACAGCGCGTCCCCGCGTTGTTGCAGCGCCGGAAAACCGGTGAAAAACACCAGCGTTGTCGCATGAAACAGGAAGATCGCCTCGTTTGTATAGGCGGGCCATGCCAGCCGCAGCATGGTGGGCCAGATGATGCGCTTGAACCGCGGCCAGCCGGAAATGCCGTAGGCATCGGCGGCTTCGGTGTCGCCCTTGGGGATGGATTGCAGCGCGCCATAGAAAATCTCGGCCGAGTAGGCAGAGGTGTTGAAGAACAGAACAATCAGCGCCCCAAGCCACGCAGAGGTGAACATATCAAAGAACGGGTGCACAGATTTTAGGCTAAGGAACAGGAAGTAGCCAAAGAAGAACTGGATGAACAAGGGCGAGCCGCGGAACAGGAAGATAAACCATTCGGCCGGTTTGCGCAGCCAAGGGCTGGGGTGGGCCTTGGCCACGGCCAGCGCCGTCGCCAGCAGGAAGCCGCTGACCAGCGCGAAAAACCCGTAGTAGACGTTCCAGATCATGCCCGACCCGATCAGGGTGAACTGGTCACACAGCGTAAAGTCGCTGCGCGGCAGCAGCCGTTCGCCATAGCCAAGCGAGCGCAGCCCATAGGATTGGATGGTTTCCCAACAGGTCATGCCGCTGCCTTTCGCTGTGCTTCGCCGCCGGCGGTGGCCTGACCCTTGGTCAGACGGCGCATCAGCCGGTCGAGCACGATTTCAGACACACGGGTAAAGCAGAGGTAGAACACCAGCAGCGCCAGAAAATACCACATGCGCCAGTCGGGGTGGGGGTAATCGGTAAAGCGCGGGGTCTTGGCTCCACCCAGATCACGCGCCCAATAAACGATGTCCTCGACGCCCAGCAGGAACAACAGTGGGGTGGCCTTGATCAGCACCATCCACAGGTTCCCCAGACCGGGCAGCGCATAGACCCACATCTGCGGCACAAGGATACGCCAGAAGGTCTGGCGCGGGGTCATGCCATACGCCTCGCCGGTCTCGATCTGGGCGCGGGGCACAGCGCGCATCGCGCCATAAAGCACATTGGCGGCAAAGGCCCCGAAAACGATGGCAAAGGTCAGTACCGCAAGCGAAAAGCCATAGGCCTCGTGGACCCATTGGGCAGAGTTGCCAAGCGGCATCTTGGCGGCCTGACAGACGATAAAGTCGCTGCCCTGACGGATCGGCTGATCCCAGTCGGGGCATTTCACCTTGTGGCGCAGGTATTCGATGCCCTGATCCAGCGCGATGACGAAGAACAGGAAGAAGGCGATGTCGGGCACGCCCCGTACAATGGCGATATAGGCGCGGCCCAGCCATGACAGCGGCGCTAAGGGCGACCGTGCGGCCATCGCGCCGCCAAAGCCAAAGGCAAGTGCTGCGGGGGCGGTGATGGCGAGCAGCAGCAAGACGGTGCCGAAGGCACCATAAAAGGCCAAATGCTTGCCCGTGGTCAGGTAGCACGTCAGCCACGACAGGCCGGAAAGCGTTTCTGGGTCGGTGCAGGCAAAAATGGCGGAATGTCCCGGTGGTATGCGCCCTTTGGCGGGCGTCTGGATTTGGGTCTTTACTCAGATCGGCAGGCAGAGAAAAGGGGCGGCATCTGCGCCGCCCCGATCAAGATCAGAATGTTTTAGCGTCTTCGCCGAACCATTTGATGATCAGCTTGTTCAGGCTGCCGTCATCCTTCATCGACTGGATCGCGGCGTCGAATTTCGCTTTCAGCTCTGTGTCGCTTTCGCGCAGGCCAAGGCCGATGCCGCCGCCCAGTGGCACGTCGTCACCGACAAAGACCATCTCGCCGCCGGATTCCTCGACCGTGGGGACCAGCGCGTCCTTGTCGGCGAAAACCGCATCCGCTTCGCCATTGTTCACGGCTGCGACGGTTTCATCATAGGTGGCGAATTCCAGCAGGGTGGCACCGGATTCAGCCACGTGACCGGCCTGGATCGTGCTGGTCTGTGCTGCAACAACACCGCCCATCACATCGGCATCCGCCGATTTCGCCGCATAGGCGGAAGCCGCGGGCGGGAAGTAGTTCTGTGTGAAATCAATCACTTCTTCGCGCTCGTCGGTGATGCTCATACCGGCGATGATGGTGTCGTAGTTGCCCGACGTGAGGTTCGGGATGATGCTGTCCCATTCGTTGGTGACCCATTCGCAGGTCAGCTCGGCACGGGCGCAAAGCTCGTCACCGACTTCGCGCTCAAAGCCGTCTACTTCGCCCGCGTCATTCAGGAAGTTATAGGGAGGGTAGGCCCCTTCGGTCCCCATGCGGATGGTCTTGCCGTGGGCGTCTGCCATGGCGAAACCGGTGCTGAGCGCCAGTGCGGCGGTTGCAAGAACGAGTGTTTTCATTTTTGAAGTCTCCCAGTTTATTGTTTTTAGGTGGTTTTACTCTGCGTGAGTGGCCGAGAGGAACCCGCGCAGACGTTCTGATTTAGGGGCACCGAACAGGTCTTCGGGGGCCCCTTGTTCTTCGATCAAACCCTGATGCAGGAACACGACGTGATCCGAGACATCGGCCGCAAGTTTCATATCATGGGTTACGATCATCATGGTCCGCCCTTCGGCGGCCAGATCCTTGATGACTTTGACGACCTCTTGCTCAAGCTCGGGGTCCAGCGCCGAGGTCGGTTCGTCGAATAGCAATGCTTCGGGCTCCATACACAGCCCGCGTGCGATGGCGGCGCGTTGTTGCTGGCCACCCGACAGTTGCGCCGGAAAGACATCGCATTTGTCGCCGATGCCCACCTTGTCGAGATAGGCCCGCGCGGCGGCCTCAACCTCGGCACGGTCGCGGCGCAGGACGGTCAGCGGGGCCTCCATCACGTTTTGCAGGATCGTCATATGGGACCACAGGTTGAACTGTTGGAACACCATCGACAGGTTCGTGCGGATGCGCAGCACCTGTTTTGGATCGGCAGGGCGGCGGTGGTGGCCGGTGCCTTTCCAGGTGACTGCCTCGCCGTTGAAGCGCAGATCGCCCTCTTGGCTGTCTTCCAGCAGGTTACAGCAGCGCAGCAGCGTCGATTTACCGGAGCCGGACGACCCGATCAGCGAGATGACGTGCCCGCGCGGGGCCTTGACCGACACCCCCTTGAGCACCTCCAGAGGGCCATAAGCCTTGTGAAGATTGTTGATCTCAATAACGGGGGGCTGATCTGTCACTGTGCTGCCTTATTGTGCATTCCGCAGCAAGTTAAGGTGATTTTAAGGGGGATTTGCAATCCAGAACTTGGGTTTTGCCCAATAATTCAACGGTTGACCCCGCGTAAATTCACCGCCTGCGCGTAAACTAGTCTTTGTCTTCAATCTGCTTGCGCACGATGGCGCTGTCGGTGTCTGTGACCCCCAGCAAGTTGGCCACCAAACGCAGCAATGCGTTTTCCTCGTCAGAGCGGCTCCCATCGGCCAGCACGACTTCCCACAGGGCTTTGATCACGGCAAGGCGGTCGTCATAGGGGACGGCATCCTTGATCGCGCGGGTAAAGCGGACGGTATCGGGGGCTTCGGCTTCCAGCGCTTCGGCGTCTGCCCGCAGAGAGGCGGTGCCGTCAGCGTCCAGCGCATAGCGTTTCGCGATGATCTGGTCGATGCGCGCGCGCTCGGACGGGGCGTATTCATTATCCGACTTGGCAATGCGCACCAAAAGCGCGGTCAGCGCAAGGCGGGCATCCCCATCGGGAAGCTGGGCGGGATCAGGCTGGGTCAGCCGTTTGATGAATTCTGCAAACATGGGCGTGATATAGAGCGGTTGCGGCGCAAGGCCAAGGTCACAAAGCGTTCAGCGCTTTTTCGCGGGCGGCGGTCATGTCGGCGTCGCTGAGGCCAAGCGCGGTTTCAATCGCCAGCAGCTGGATCTCTTCGTCGTCGTCGCGGGCCCCATCGGCCAGCGCCACAGACCACATCGCATCCCCAAGCGCCTTGCGGTCGTCATAGGCGACTTCCTCGCGCAGGATCTGGGCGAATTCGGGCGTACCGGGGGCGTGGCGTTCCAGCGCTTCGCAGGTGGCGCGCAGTTTCGCGGCCTCGATCGGTTTCAGGCCAAAGGTCTGGGCGAGGATGCGGTCGATCTGCCCCACTTCGGCGGCGCGGTAGGTGCGGTCGGCCAGCGCCACACGCACCAGCAACGCGCCAAGGGCAAGCTGGGGGGTCGGCTGTGGCAGCGGCTTGGGGTCCGGCTTGCGGCGGGGGAATAGACGTTCAAACATGGCAACTCTTTATCCTTGCGGGCACATGAGGCTAACCCGATTCCGCGCGCAGCGTTCCGTTTTTCCCATATTCGCAAAGGGGTGATGTATAAAAAGCGCAATGCCGCAGGGGCAGGCGGAGCGGGGGCGTCGGGGGGGCTGTCGCGGCCTTAGGCGTCATACCCTTCGACGATGACCAGATTTCCATCAGAGACGGAGGACCGGATATCCTTGGCCGCCTGATACCCCTCGCTTTCATAGCAGGCCACCGCATCGGCCAGCGAGGCAAACTCGATCACCACGATGCGCGGGTGCGACGTGCCTTCGCGGATGTCGGGCGCGGCCCCACGCACCAGAAACTTCGCCCCGAAATCGGCAAAGGGCTTGGCGTTGGCGGCGCGGTATTTATCGTAGACTTCGGCATCATGCACGTCGACGTTAGCGATCCAGTAACCTTTGGGCATCGGGGGCTCCTTATCGGGGTAGGGTTTTGAACTTGGCCGCCAGACGGGCCGTTTCTTCTTTCAGCCCAAAGGGCGGGTTCAGCACGAACATGCCAGAACCGACCATCCCGTGACCGGGGCGGGCCGGGGCAAAGCTGACCTCGTGACGCAGGGCCTCGGGGTGGGCCCCCATCAGCGCGCTGAGCATCGGTTGATGCGCTTTACTGGTCAGGATCGGGTACCACAGCGCGATGATGCCGACGTTCCACGCGCGCGCCAGCTTGCCAATGTGGCGCGGGATATCGGCGTAGTCTGTCTTGATCTCGAAGCTGGGGTCAATCAGCATCAGGCCACGGCGCGGCGTGGGCGGGGTCAGGGCAAAGGCCATGTCGAACCCGTCGCGGTGGTGGCATTTGACGTCATAGGGCGACATCGCCAGATCAAGTGCCGCATGTTCGCCGGGGTGCAGTTCGGCCAGATGGATGCTGTCGCTGTCGCGCAGCAGCTTGGCCGCCAGCAGGGGCGAACCGGGGTAGGCGTCTGCGCCATGTTCAGCGGTGATCTGGTCAAGCACCTGTGCGTAAGGATGCGCATCGTCGAACCAGCCGCGCACGCGGCCAATGCCCTGCGCCGCCTCGCCTGTTTTCAGCGCGGGTGTGTCGGACAGGTCATACAGCGCGCGCCCCGCATGGGTTTCCATATAGGACAGCGGTTTGTCCTTGCGGGTCAGATACCCCAACATCCACGCCAGCAGGCTGTGTTTGTGAACATCGGCCAGATTGCCGGCGTGGTAGATATGTTGGTAGCTGAGCATGCCGTTGGCCGCCTTTCGCGAGGGTCAGACCAGCCGCGACATTTCTTTGGCGGCGCGGATGAAATCCTTGAACAAGGGGTGCGGATCAAAGGGCTTGGATTTGAGTTCGGGGTGGAACTGCACGCCGATGAACCACGGGTGATCGGACCATTCCACGATCTCGGGCAGCATGCCGTCGGGCGACATCCCCGAGAAGGTAAGACCCGCTTTTTCAAGCTGCTCGCGGTAGGCGGTATCGACCTCGTAGCGGTGGCGGTGACGTTCGTCGATGGACGTGGTGCCATAGACTTTGGCCACGTTCGACCCTTCTTTCAGCGTCGCGTCATAGGCACCAAGCCGCATGGTGCCGCCTTTGTCGTCGTCGACCTTGCGTTCAACCTTGTGATTGCCCTGCACCCATTCCTTGAGGTGGTAGACCACGGGCTCGAACCGTTTCTTGCCGGTGGATTCGTGGTCGAATTCTTCCGAGCCTGCGGTCGTCAGACCGGCCACGTTGCGCGCGGCTTCGATCACGGCCATCTGCATGCCCAGACAGATCCCCAGATAGGGGACTTTCTGCTCGCGGGCATATTGCGCCGCCTTGATCTTGCCCTCGGTGCCGCGTTCGCCAAAGCCGCCGGGCACGAGGATCGCGTGGAACCCTTCGAGGTGGGCCGATACATCATCGCTTTGATCAAAGACCTCGGCATCGACCCAGTCGATCTTGACCTTGACGCGGTTGGCCATGCCCCCGTGGGTCAGCGCCTCTGCAATCGACTTATAGGCGTCTTCCAGCTGGGTATATTTGCCGACGATGGCGACGTTCACTTCGCCTTCGGGGTTGTGCACGCGGTCAGAGACATCGCGCCAGACCGACAGTTCGGGCTTGGGTGCGGGGGAAATATCGAAAGCATCCAGCACGGCCTGATCCAGACCCTGCGCATGATAGGCCAGCGGCGCGTCATAGATGGTTTTCAGGTCATAGGCCGCGACCACGGCCTCTTTGCGGACGTTACAGAACAGGGCGATTTTCTCGCGCTCTTTCTCGGGGATGGGGTGTTCGGAGCGGCAGACCAGAATATCGGGCGCGATCCCGATGCTTTGCAGTTCCTTGACGGAGTGTTGCGTCGGCTTGGTCTTCAGCTCGCCGCTGGCCGCGAGATAGGGCAGCAGGGTGAGGTGCATGAAGATACACTGGCCGCGCGGCTTGTCGTGGCTGAACTGGCGGATCGCTTCGAAGAAGGGTAGGCCTTCGATATCGCCGACGGTGCCGCCGATTTCGCACAGCATAAAGTCGACCTCGTCATCGCCGACATGCAGGAAATCCTTGATCTCGTTGGTGACGTGGGGAATCACCTGAATGGTCTTGCCCAGATAGTCGCCGCGCCGCTCTTTCTCGAGCACGGTGGAATAGACCCGACCCGAGCTGATCGAATCCGTCTTGCGCGCGGCCACGCCGGTAAAGCGTTCGTAGTGGCCCAGATCCAGATCGGTTTCGGCGCCATCGTCGGTGACGAAAACCTCGCCATGTTCAAAGGGCGACATCGTGCCGGGATCGACGTTCAGATAGGGGTCCAGTTTGCGCAGACGGACGGAGTATCCGCGCGCTTGCAACAAGGCCCCCAAGGCCGCAGAGGCAAGGCCTTTGCCAAGGCTGGAAACCACACCACCGGTGATGAAAATATAGCGTGCCATGTGATGAAGGCCCCCGTGAGTTCAGATTTGATGCGGCAAAAGCCAAGCAATTGAGCTGCGGAAAACCGCAGCATCACGGGACTTAAGCCTAACAGGATTCGGATGGAAAAAGCAAGGCCAAGCCGCAACATCCTGTTGCGTATCTTGGCCCAACCTCAAGCTGTTGTAGTGTCTGGATTAATCCGCAGTCGGCACTTGCGGTGTATTTTCCGCAGGTGTCGGTGGCAGCAGCGCGTCGGCATCGGGCAGCGCTGGTGCGTCACCCTGGTTCAGCGCGGGTGGCGTGCCGCCCAGACGATCGATAACCGAAGACCCGGCGGATTTTTCAGCCGCGATGATGGTCAGCGTGATCGAGGTCACGATAAAGGCCGCGGCCAGAACCCAGGTCAGTTTGCCCATGGCTGTGGCTGCCGAGCGACCGGAAACGGCCCCGCCGCCACCGCCGCCGCCCATGCCAAGGCCGCCCCCTTCGGACCGTTGCAGCAACACGACTGCAATCAGGCCAAGGGCCAGAATGAGATGGACAATCAGGACTACATTTTCCATGGGTACCTACGGCTCTGCGTTTTGGACTTTGGGCGTGTCTAGGCAAGTTTGCCTATGGGGGCAAGGGAGGATTGGCACCCGCGGTGCCGCTTGGGCGGAAAGCCCGTGTGAAAGCCCGTGTCAGGTTTCCACATCGTCCACGTCGGCCTGACCGGATACCGCCCTGCGAAAGATGCTCCAGCTGAGGCCGATGCCCAGCACAAAGCTCAGCGCGACAAGGCCGAGCCAGAGGTTAAAGCTGCGGTTGTCCAGCCTTAGGATGCCCAGATCATAAAGCACCCAAAGGCTTGACCCCACCAGCGCCAGCACCAGCAGCATCCCCAGCCCGCCGATAGAGCGTAGCGTCGCGCGGAGATAGATCACGTAGCCGATGAACAGCAAAAGCCCTAGCAGCACCGCGATGGACAGGTTCATATGCCCGTATCGCTGCGCCCAGGTGACATAGTTATAGGGCGTCGGGTTAAAGGTCGCGGCCAGCAAGACAAAGGCGCAGGCCCAACGTATGATGAATCCCATCTGCGGTACTTCCTTCTTTGATCCGGCATGGAATATCGGGGCAGCCCAGGCAAAGTCTATGGCCCGTTGCGAAGTTTCACGGCCCCAAGCTGATAAATGCCCAGAAAAATGACGCGGCGGCGTTTTGGCTGCATTTTACAGTTTCGGTCCCCGACGGTCGTCGCTATACCTCCACGGGTTTGCACGGTTATTTGAACTGTTAAAGGAATATCTTCATGGCCAACGTCGTAGTCGTAGGCGCCCAATGGGGCGACGAAGGAAAAGGCAAAATCGTGGACTGGCTCAGCGAACGGGCCGATGTCATCGCGCGTTTTCAGGGCGGCCATAACGCGGGCCACACATTGGTCATCGACGGCAAGGTCTACAAGCTGCACGCGCTGCCTTCGGGCGTTGTCCGCGGCGGCAAGCTTTCGGTGATCGGTAACGGTGTTGTGCTTGACCCGTGGCACCTGCTGAAAGAGATCGAGACGATCCGCGCCCAAGGCGTAGAGATCACGCCGGAAACGCTGATGATCGCGGAAAACACACCGCTGATCATGCCCTACCACGGCGAGCTGGACCGCGCCCGTGAAGAGGCCGCATCAAAGGGCACCAAAATCGGCACCACCGGCCGCGGCATCGGCCCGTGCTACGAGGATAAAGTCGGCCGCCGCGCCATCCGCGTCGCCGATCTGGCCGATACAGCCACGCTTGAAGCCCGCGTCGACCGCGCGTTGCAGCACCATGATCCGCTGCGCAAGGGTCTGGGCGTCGAAGCCATCGACCGCGACGGGCTGGTTGAACTGCTGAAAGAGATCGCACCGAAGATCCTTGAATACGCAGCACCTGTCTGGAAGGTGATGAACGAAAAGCGCAAGGCCGGTAAGCGTATCCTGTTCGAAGGGGCGCAAGGCGCGCTGCTGGACATCGACTTTGGCACCTATCCTTTCGTCACCTCGTCGAACGTGATTGCAGGGCAGGCGGCGACCGGCGTCGGCATCGGGCCGGGCGCGATCAACTATGTGCTGGGCATCGTCAAAGCCTATACCACCCGCGTGGGCGAAGGCCCGTTCCCGACCGAACTGCATGATGCGGACGGTCAGCGTTTGGGCGAGCGGGGCCATGAATTCGGCACCACCACCGGGCGTAAGCGTCGCTGTGGCTGGTTCGATGCGGCTTTGGTGCGCCAGACTTGTGCGACCAGCGGCGTCACCGGCATCTCGCTGACCAAGCTTGACGTGCTGGACGGGTTTGAAACGCTCAAGATCTGCACCGGCTACGAGCTGGACGGGGAGCACTTGGATTATCTGCCCACAGCGGCCGACCAGCAAGCCCGCTGCACCCCCATCTACGAGGAAATGCCCGGTTGGTCCGAAAGCACCGAAGGCGCGCGTAGCTGGGCCGATCTGCCCGCGAACGCGATCAAATATGTGCGCCGCGTCGAAGAGCTGATCCAGTGCCCCGTGGCGCTGCTGTCCACCTCGCCAGAGCGGGAAGACACGATTCTGGTCACCGACCCCTTCGCCGATTGATCTGACACGCCGGGGCCCTTCGGGGCTCTTGGCACGTGATGAAAGGACGACATGATGGCCCTTGGATATAAAGCACGTCGCCGGTGGGCGCTGGTCATTCTGCTGATTGGGCTGCCGCTCTATATCATTGCGGCGGTGGTCACCGTGTCGCTGTTTGACCGGCCACCCTTCTGGATCGAACTGGTGATCTATATCGCGCTTGGCGTGGTCTGGGCGATCCCGTTCAAATTTGTGTTCAAGGGGATCGGTCAGGCTGACCCGAACGCGGATCACGACGCAGAATAACCCGTTTCGCCTGCACGTCGTATAGGCTTGCACACCATCATTATCGCATAAAAAAACGGCCCCCTCAGGGGCCGTTTTTCGTTTCGGTTATCCTGTCTTGCCCGCTTAGCCAGCGGCGCGTGCATCCGGCTGGAACCCGATCTGTTCGGAGGCCTTGAAGCGGCCACCTTCCAGCTTTTGCAGCTTGCCGGTGCGCAGCAGCTGACCGAAGGAGCGTAGACCTTCCTCGCGGCTGAAGTCCTCGGCACCGCCTTGGCGTACGGTGTTCATCAACTGCGGACGCGAGAAATCGTCCATGCCTTCGACAAAGGCCATATAGGCCGCGGCCGCCTCCAGCAGGTCGGGAAGCTGGGTCGCGCCCATTTCCTCGGCGAATTCGGCAAAGCCACCGGCTTGCGGCACCGGCGCGGGGGCCACTGCGGCCACGCGGCGGGGGCGTACGGGGGCCACATTGCGCGGCTGGTCCGTGTCGATCCGCTGTGCCGCTACCAGTTTCAGCGGGGCAGGGCGCGGTTCGGCGGGGCGTTCGGTGCGGGCCGTGGTCGACGCGGGGCGGCGTGGTTTGACCACCTCGGCCAGATCGCTGCGGTAGGCGTTGTTTTCGCGTTCAGCGGCATCGGGCGCACCAAGGGCCATATCGGCCTTTTTCGCGGCCACGGCGGCGCGCAGATGGGTGATCGCGTCGCGGCGTGTGGCGGCTTCGGGTTCGTCCATCTGGTTGTCGGTTTCCGCCAGCAGACGGTTCATATCCGGGCCGCTGTCCGCGTCGAGCGTTGGCAGGCTGCGGCGTTGCGGGGCGGCTTTGGGGGCTTCGGCTTCGGGCTCTGCCGCGGTCTCGGCTTGGACCTCGGCTTGTACCTCTTCGGCGTCATCCTCGGAAACATCAGTGTCGACGGTTTCTTCTTGGGCCGTGTCTTCCTGCGAGGCTTCCTCGGCGGTCTCTTCTTCGGGCGCGTCGTCCTCAACGGCGACAGCTTCTTCGGCGTCCTCAGGCGCGTCGGTCAGCGTGTCGGCAGCGGCGGTGGATAATGTTGCCTCAAGCTCGGCCAGCTCGCGGGCCAGATCTTCTTCATCCTCGTCAGAGAGCGTCGATTCGGGGTCGCGCTGGATACGGAGGGCGGGTTTTTCAGGCTGTTCCAGAACCGCAGGCGCGTCTTCTTCGACCTCTTCCAGCTCGCCTTCGGCGATGGCACGGTCGATGTCGGCGCGTTTGACCTTGAGCACACGACCACGGGGCGCTGTGTCTTCTTCGGCTTCACCGGTTTCGTCAGCGTCAACCTGCGCGGCGTCAGCTTCTTCCACTTCATCAGCCGCAACGTCTTCGTGTTGTTCTTCACTCTCTTGTGCAGCGGTAACGTCTTCTTCAGCTTCGAGGTCGGAGGATTGTGCGATGTCTTCGACCGTATCGTCGGCGTCCAGCGCGCCTTGGATGTCGTTGATCGCGTCCGCGATGACATCGTCGGTGCTGTCTTCGGCGTCGATTGTGTCCTCGTCGTCAAAGACCTGAGGCTGCGGTGCGGCGGGGGCGTCCTGATTGGCGACCACGGCGCGGATGCGCTGCAGTTTGGCCGCGATGCTATCAACGACAGGGGCCGCAACGGGCTGGATTTCGGCGTCTTGGTCGTCGACGGTCACCTCGTTGCGCGGGCTATCGGCGAAAAACGCTTCGACATCTTCGTCGGGTTGGCCAGGGACGATATCCACCTCGGGGGCGGGGGCCGCAGAAGCAGGGGCCGCAGAAGCAGGGGCCGCTTCGGCTTGCGTGGCTTCGGGCTTTGGCGCGGCAACATCACGGCTGACCACCTCGTCGCGCGGTGCGGCGGCTTCGGCCTGAGGCGCGGGTGCGGCCTCTGGCGCTGTCACTGGCTCGGCAGATTTCAGCGCGTTGATGCGGTAGGCGTCATAATAGGCAGAGATTTCCTTGGGCCGGCGCGGCGCGAAGGAGGTCGACACCACCGACGGACCGGCAGCGGTGCTGCTGACCTGCGGCTGCGGCGCGGCAGGGGCCTTGGGTGTTTCGGCTGCTTCGGGCGCAGGGGCGGGCTGCGCTGGCGCTGCGGGTTCTTCCGGGGTCTGCGCGCTCAGGACGATCTGACCGTCCTGCTGGCGCGCCTCGACGCGGCGCGAGATTTCTTTCTGGGCGATATGGGCCAGCATCTCCGCATCGGGCTGTGCGGGTTCTGCACCGAAATACCGATCCTCCGACGACAGGTCGCGGAAATACTCTGCGATGGCCTTCATGGTGCCGAATGAATCGTCAAAGCCTTCCAACGTGCACGAGAAAGTGCCGTATGAGACCGTCAGAATTTTGTTGTTATTCATCATCGGATGGTCGTCCTCTGCCTATTTGCAGCTTACAGTTTACCATAAGGTTCAAGACCAATTCGGCTCGAATCTGTGCCCTGCAACGTATCATTTAATGTCAAAATTGCGGCATTGTTTCCAATTTGAGGTAAAACCGCGTGAAAACAACCATTGTGGCAAGCCGCAGCCCTGTCACCGTCATCGGGGGCGGGCAGCCCGGCCCGAACGACCTGAACGAGGCGTTGCAGCTTGCCCCGATGTGTGTGGCGGTCGATGGCGGGGCAAATCTGGCCCGCGACGCAGGCGTAGAGATCGCGGCGCTGGTGGGGGATTTCGATTCCGTCACGCCCGAGACCCTGTCGCAAATCCCGCCCGCGCGGCAGTTCAAACTGGCAGAGCAGGAAACCACCGATTTCGACAAGGCGCTGCGGTCGGTGGCCGCGCCGTTGATCGTGGCGGTGGGGTTTTCGGGCGGGCGCGTGGACCATCAGCTTGCTGCCCTGAGCTCTCTGGCGCGGCATCCGCACCAGCGTTGCCTGCTCATCGCCGGAGAGCAGGTGATTTTCCTCGCGCCGCCCCGGCTTGATCTGCCGACGCGGGCGGGGGATGTGGTGTCGATATACCCGCTGGCGGCGGTCCACGGGGAAAGCAGCGGGCTTGAGTGGCCGCTTGACGGGCTAGAGCTTTCGCCGCTGGGGCGGTTGGGGACATCGAACCGTGCGACGGGGCCCGCGACCCTTAGGGTGGATCGTCCCGCTGCGTTGGTGATGGTGCCCAGGGTGCTCATTCCGCAGGTTGCACAATCGCTGCTGCAGCCAGACGCCGCTGCGTGGCCCGCTCCCTCAGGATAATATAAAGACCGGCGGCCATGGTGATCCCCATCCCGAGCGCCGCCAGCGCATTGGGCAGATCGCCAAAGACGATCAACCCGACCAGCGTCGCCACGGGAATTTCGAGATATTGCATCGGTGCCAGCGTGGCCGAGGGGGCGTAGCGCAAGGACCATGTCATCAGCAGATGGGCCACACTGCCAAGGACGCCGATTGCGATCAGCAGCATCCAGGCGTTCGCGTCAGGGGCCCGCCACCCCAAGGCGGGCAGCGCAAGGGTTTGACCCAGACCCAGCAAGGGCAGCAGTATCACCACGGCGATAAACCCGCTGACCGTTTGCAGGCTGATCGGGTCGGTGTGTTTGGCGATCTGCCGTGTCACCAGCATGAACAGCGCAAAGTTCAGCGCTACGCCAACGGGCAGCAATGCGGGCCAGCCCACCTCGGCAAAGCTGGGTTGCACCACCAGCAGTGTGCCGCAAAAGCCGACGATACAGGCGAGAAGCCGGCGGGTGCCGACCTCTTCCCCCAGCACGTATTTGCCGAGCAGAAGCATAAAGAAGGGCATGACAAAGATAATCGCCACAGCATCGGCCAGCGGCAGGTATTTCAGCGCGGTGAACATCATCGCGATCCCGATGACATGCAGCACTGTGCGCACAAACGCGAGCCACAGCGTGCGGCCCCGCATCGCCAGCGGCCTGCCCGTCAGCAGCACCAGCGGCAGCAAGATCAGCAACTGCACCGCAAAGCGGATAAACACGACCTGACCCAGCGGCACGGAGGACCCCAGCAGTTTCGCAATTGCATCACCCACAGGGGCAACGATGCAAAAGCCAAGCATCATGGCAATACCGGTCATCGGTTTATCGGGCAGCATGGCAAAGCCTTTGTCGAGGATCAGGGGGATACGCCCCGGATGTGCAAGCGTATCGCGGCGAGAGTGGCGGCATTTTTCCGGCTTTGCAACCGTGGGGAGAGGGTGATTTCACGCCGCCGACCGGATCAGACCGACGCGATCGCGCCCGCGGTGTTTCGCACTGTATAAAGCTTGATCCGCGCGGTCGATCAGCTCTGCCGCAATGGCCGAGGCATCAAGTGGGGCGGGGAAGGCGTCGCCGGTTTCAGGCTGTGCGGTACATAGCCCGATGCTGATCGTGGCATGGATAGGCTGCGCGCTGGCGGGGATGGTAAATGGCGTCGTGCGGTAGGCTTCGCACATGCGTTTGGCCATCCGGGTGGCCTCTGCCTCTGTGATGCCCGGGAGGATGAGTAAAAATTCCTCCCCTCCGATGCGGGCGGCAACGTCGAGCGGGCGCAGACATGATTTCAACCGGCGTGCGGTTTCGACCAACACGGCGTCCCCCGAGGCGTGGCCGAAAGCGTCATTCACCCGTTTGAAGTGGTCTATGTCTGCCAGCATCACGGCCAGCGGTATCCCTTTGCGGCGGGTGCGCACGGCCAGCCGCGCGACCTCTGACAGGGCGTGCCGGCGGTTGTAGATCCCCGTCAGCGGATCAAACACCGCTTCGCGCAGGCGCGTATCGACATCACGCCGGATCGTGTCGCCCTGCTGTTTGCGCGCCAGAAGCCCGGTCAACCGCAGCGAAAGTTCATCGATATCAAAGCCATGCTGCATCAGATCGTCGGCCCCGAGATCCAGCGCATGGGCGGCACCGGCGGGGTGGGGGCGCGATTGGAGCACCAGAATACCGCAGTGCCGCGTCGTCGTATTCGCCCGCAGGGTCGAGATCAGGCGCAGTTGCGCCTCGTCGCGCGTTTCGACACCGGTCAGGGTCAGGATAAAGACATCGGGCAGCGCGTTCTGCCGGATACCGGTCAACGCGTCGCGGATGGTCGTCTGGCTGACAGCCCCCCGCAGACGTTTGCGTAGCTGGGTGACATGCACCTGTGTCTCTGCCTTGTCATGGCTGACGATCTGGAACGTGCCCGGGCGGGCGAAGGTGGCGGCGGTTTCTTCCAGCCCGAGCGTGGGGCACATCGCGTCCCGCATGGCCGTGTGGCTGGCCCCGTGGCCCGCGCGTATCATGCTGCGCACCCGTCCCAGAAACAGCTTGTCGCAGACAGGTTTGACCATCGCTTCCTGTGCGCCATTCGCCAGCAGGTGCAAACACAGTGCCGCGCCACCGCCATCGGCCAAGGCAAAGACAGGTATCCGTGATGTGCGCGGCGACCCCGCGAGCATCGTGCATAGGGCCGTCGCATCCTGCCCGTCCAGTTGATGCGCCGTGATGACCAGATCAGGCCCCGACCGGCGCGAGATGTCGACCGCCTGGGCCACGGTGGACGCCTGCCATACCTCGTAGGAGGCGGACGTGAGTTTGGTTTTCAAAGCGATGCGGTTGGTCGCAACCGTATCCACAATCAGGACTTTACCGGGCACTTGTCTTCATTCTCCACTCACGTGTAACTGGCTTAAGCGCCCTTTGTTGCCGTGATTGGTTAACAAAGGGTTTCGTTTGGGAAACCGTGATGGAAATTAATATGATGAAGCAAGATGCCGCCGAGACGGTCGCCCTGCAGGCCTTGGCCTGGCTGGCCGCGAACGAAGACCTGATGCCCACCTTTATGGGATCAACGGGTGCATCTGCCGAAGACCTTCGCACCCAGGCTGGCGATCCGGTGTTTCTCGGCGCGGTTCTGGATTTCATCATGATGGATGACGCCTGGGTCACGGAGTTTTGCGATACCGTGAACATCCCTTACGACCGTATCATGCAAGCCCGTCAGTCGCTTCCGGGTGGCGCGCAGATGAATTGGACCTGAAAATGATCAAAGCGCTACTGTTCGATAAAGACGGAACCCTGTTCGACTTCGCCGCTACATGGGAGGCATGGGCCAATGCCTTCCTGACCCGGATCAGCAGGGGCGACGGAGAGAGAGCGGCTTTGCTGGGGCAGCAGATCGGCTTTGATTACGGGACGCAGAGCTTCTCGCCCGACAGTATCGTTATTGCGGGCACACCGGGGGAGGTCGTAGATGCGCTGGCCCCCCATGTGGCCGAGATGGCGAAGACGGATCTCTTAGATCTGCTGAACCACGAGGCCGAAAACGCCCCTCAGGCAGAGGCGGTGCCGCTGGTTGCATTGCTAGAGGCGTTCAAGGCACGCGGGCTGGTGCTTGGCGTCGCCACCAATGACGCCGAGGCGCCCGCCCGTGCGCATTTGGGCGGCGCGGGGGTGACCGGATATTTTGACTTTATCGCCGGTTTCGATAGCGGCCACGGTGCAAAGCCCACGCCCGGGCAGCTCTTGGCGTTTGCCAAAGCCGTGGGGGTGGACCCGTCTGAAGTCGCGATGATCGGGGATAGCCTGCACGATATGGCGGCGGGCCGTGCGGCGGGTATGGCCTGCGTTGCGGTGCTGACGGGGCTGGCCAAACGTCAGGATCTAGAAGGGGCCGCCGATGTGGTGCTGCCCGACATCGGCCATCTGCCCGCGTGGCTGGACGGGCAGAGACATAACCCGCAGGGCTGACAGCTAAATTGCATTTGAGACAAAACCAAAGCGCATTCCGCCGCGGCGGTGGTTTAGCCTTCGGTCTTTGTTAACTCTCAGCCGCGATCTTCCCCGTGAAACGGCGGAAAGGGGCGCGATGCACGGGCTGATCAACCATACGATCCAACGGTTCGTGCTGGATAGCTTTGGCCACCGTGTCTGGGCGCAGGTCGCCCTGCGCGCCGATCTTTGTGCCGTTATGGGCACGGCGGATTTCGAACCGATGCTCACCTATGATGATGCCATCACGCCGCGGGTTATCAACCGCCTGTCTGCCGTGATGAAACGCGCGATCCCCGATCTTCTGGAAGATCTGGGTGCCTGGCTTGTGTCCAACCCCGACCGCGAAGGCGTGCGGCGCTTGCTCCGCTTTGGCGGCGACGATTTTGAAGAGTTCTTGCATTCTCTCAACGACTTGCCCGAACGTGCCACCCTCGCCGTGGAAGACCTGCAACTGCCCCAGATGGAGGTCGCGCAGCTTGATGACTGGCGCTTTACGCTCACCTGTCGCGGGAAAGTGCAAGGCTTTGGCTATGTGATGATGGGCGTGATGCGGGTGATTGCGGATGATTATGGCACATTGGCCCTGCTCGATTGCAGAACCGCCCCACCGGAGGGGGAGGTGATTACCGTCACGATTATTGACCGGCACTACGCGCAGGGGCGCAGCTTTGATCTGGGTGCACGCGGGTGACAGTAGGGGCAGCCTATGAGGCGGCATTGAATGTGCTATGCCCGATGCATGTGATCGTGCAGCCCTGCGGACGTATCCGGCATGTGGGCCCCACCATCCACAAACTGCGCCATCGTGGCACTTGGATCGGGAGCAATTTTTTCGACCAGTTTGTCATGCGCCGACCCAATATGGCCGACAGTATTGCGCAAATTCGCCCAATGGCGGGGCGCAAGCTGCATCTGGCGTTGCACGACCGGCCCGAGCAGATTTTTAAAGGGGTTCTGGTTCCGCTACCTTGTGGCACCGAACAGATGGAAGGCTCGGAAACCGACTGTCTGATAAACCTGTCCTTCGGGATATCGATCCTGAACGGCGTCCGCACCCATCGTCTGAGCAATGCCGATTTCGCGCCGACCGACCTCGCGGTCGAGATGCTTTATCTGATGGAGGCGAAATCGGCGGCGATGGCGGCGTCGCGTGCGCTGAACCAGAAGCTTGAGGTCGCAAAGATCGCGGCGGAGGAGCAAGCGTTTACCGATACGTTGACCGGCTTGAAAAACCGGCGCGCGATGGATCACGTGCTGTCGCGGCTTATCGCGGGGGACAAGGGGTTTGCCGTGATGCAGATCGATCTGGATTACTTCAAGGCGGTGAACGATAGCCTGGGCCATGCGGCGGGGGATCACGTGTTGCAAACCGCGGCCCGGATCATGGTGGAAGCAACAAGGGACATCGACACCGTCGCCCGCGTCGGCGGTGACGAATTTACCCTGCTGCTGCCTGGGGTTACCGGCAACGCGCATCTGGCACAGGTCGCCGAACGGATCATCACGCGACTGGAACAGCCGATCAGATTTGATGGCGCGGCGTGCCGGATCTCTGCCAGCATCGGCAGCATAGGGGTCAAAGCGGGGCAGGACGCCGTGGCCGAAGATATCCTGTCGGACGCCGATGCGGCGCTTTACCGCTCTAAGCAAGCCGGGCGTGCGCGGCACACGGTGCACGGTGAAACTGTGCCAGACGCCATGCAGAAGGGGATGGAGAAACCACACGCGCTGCAATAGATGTCGGCGTGCGCTGGGCGTGCTGGCTTTGGTACGCGTCCCAAAATCGGGGCCTGTAGAACTGCGGGCGTTCAATCTGCGCAATGCTTCAAGATTGTGCAGCTTGCCTCAAAACGCGCCGCAGGGGGCTGTGGCGACAGGATTATGGGGGCACCGCTTTTGGCTGCTCGTCACACGCGCGCGCCTGCGTTAGGGTTTTGGGAAAGGATATTCAGGCAAGGCAGGACATCATGACGGACAGTGCCCGTTCTCTCGGCTCTCGGCTCAGCGCGGTGTTGGCAGAGGTCTATCCCGATCTGGATGCCGACATCCTTTCCAGCAAGGTCCTTGATGCCTTCTGGCCCGAGGGGACGACGCGCCGCAAAAGAGGCCGGATTGCCGGCAATACGCTTTGGTCGGAACGGGATGCGCTGCTGATCACCTATGGCAACTCTATCGTGGACGGGGCGCATAAGCCGCTGGATTTGTTGAACGACTTTCTGCATCGCTACCTGCGCGGCACGTTGAACAGCGTGCATATCCTGCCGTTCTTCCCCTATACCTCTGACGACGGGTTTGCGGTGTCCGATTTTCGCGCGGTGAACCCGCAGCTTGGGGATTGGCCTGATATCAACCGCATCGCCGCCGATTTCACGCTGATGTCCGATCTGGTGCTGAACCATGTGTCGAGCCAGGGGAACTGGTTCAACGCCTACCGTCAGGGGCAGGCCCCCTATGACAAGTTCTTTTTCGAAGCCTCGCCGCAGGATGATCTGCGCGAGGTGGTGCGCCCGCGGACGACGCCGCTGTTGCAAGAGGTAGAAACCTCAAGCGGCCCGCGCCACGTCTGGTGCACTTTCAGCCATGACCAGATCGACCTTGATTTCCGCAACCCCGAGGTGCTGCTTGAGTTTTTGCGGATCATTCGCCTGCATGTGGATAATGGCGTGCAGATCATCCGGCTGGATGCGGTGGCGTTCTTGTGGAAGCAGATCGGCACCCCGTCGATCCACCTGCCGCAAACCCATGCGATTATCCGGCTGATGCGGTTGCTGTGCGACTATGCGCCGGAAAAGATCATCCTGCTGACCGAAACCAATGTGCCCAAGGCCGAAAACCTCAGCTATTTCGGGGCAGGGGACGAGGCTCATGCGATCTATAATTTCCCGCTGCCGCCGCTGATCTTGCATGCGATGATGTCGGGCAATGGGGCGCATCTACGGCGCTGGCAACGCACGATGCCGCCGGCCCCCATGGGCTGCGCCTATCTGAACTTTACCGCCAGTCACGACGGAATCGGCATGCGCCCCGCCGAAGGGTTGCTGCCCGAGGATGAAAAACAACAGGTCATTGATACGGTGCTACAGGTCGGCGGGTTGGTATCGATGCGCAGCCTGCCCGACGGCGGGCAAAGCCCGTACGAGCTGAACACGACCTTTTACGATGCGCTGTCGCGGACGTTTAAGGGCGAGGATGACCATCATCATGCACGGTTCATCTGTTCGCAGACCATCGTCATGTCGCTGGAGGGGATACCCGCCTTCTACATCCACGCCATGCTGGCGACACCCAATGATCACGCGCAGGTCGAACATCGCGGGATGAGCCGCGCGATCAACCGACACCGATGGGATTATCCGAGCTTGCGCGACCAGCTGGCCGATGCGTCCAGCGCGCCGGCGCGCGTTTTGGGCGATCTGTCAGCGCGGCTAAAGGTGCGGCAGAAGCAAAAGGCGTTTCACCCCAATGCGACGCAATTCACCGTGAACCTGCAAGATGACCGCGTGTTCGGCGTGTGGCGCCAAAGTCTGGACCGCAAACAGTCGATCTTTGCGCTGCACAACGTCAGCGACGCCTCTGTCGCGATTTCGGCGGCGGCGCTGAACCTGATCGAGGATCAACCCTGGCAGGACCTGATCAGCGGTGATTTGATTGACGCCAGCGCGGATCACATCACGCTGGCCCCCTATCAATGCATGTGGATCACCAACCGGTTCTGACCCTGCTGCCCGCGCGGCCCCTAGCTAGTTGTATTCTGCGTCATCCGCTGCGGCGGCCTCGCGCAGATTGGCAAGGAACTCGGGCGCGGCGGCGTGGACGCGGTTCCATGTGGGGATAAAGGGGGTCTCGTGCGGGTTATCGAGAAAGAAGTGTCCCGCCCGCATGATATTCTCGGTAAAAAGCTCGATCGCGCGTTCTTCCTTGTGGCGGTCGATGCTCAGCCCGTTCATTTTGGCGTCGTTGTAATAGGCATCCAGCAGGTCTAGCGCACATCGATAATAGGTCGCCTTGAGCGTGCGAAAGACATTGGGCGTGAACACCGTGCCGTCTGCCGCCAGCTTGCGGAAAATCGCCTTGCAGATGTCGGTGGACATGCGGTTCAACCCCGCATCGGCGTCGGCCTCGCTCAGATCTTGGTGCTTGTGGTCATAGTCGTCGGCGATTTCGACCTGACAGACCGATTTCGGCGCGAGGTTGCGCCATGCCTCTGACAGCACGCCGATCTCCAGCCCCCAGTCGGAGGGAATGCGCAGATCGGGCAAGATATTGGTGCGCATGGCAAATTCACCCGAGAGCGGATAGCGGAAGGCGCGCAGGTAATCGATATAGTCACGGTCGCCCACGACCTTTTTCAGCGCGATCAGCAACGGGCTGACCAGCAGCCTCGTGACCCGCCCGTTCAGCTTGTCGCTGCCCACCCGCGCGTAATAGCCTTTGGCGACCTGATAGGGGAAATTCGCATTGGCGACGGGATAGATCAGCCGCGCCAGCAGGTCGTTGGTATAGGTCACGATATCGCAATCATGGATCGCCATCACCGCGCTGTCCTGACAGGCGATCAGATAGCCGAGCGAGGACCAGACATTCTTGCCCTTGCCTTGTTCCGCGGGGGCGAGGCCCATGTCTTTCAGCTGCGCGCCAAGCGCCAGCATCCGCGGGCTGTCGTTCCAGATCACGATGTGGTTCTGGTTGAGGCCCTTGAAGAACTCTTTCGCATGGCGGAACTGTGCCTCGTCGGCGCGGTCCAGACCGATGATGATGCGGTGCAGATAGCTGACCTTGGACAGCTCTGCCAGAATGCGGGGCATCGCCTCGGTCTCTAGCTCGGAGTAGAGACAAGGCAGGATCAGCGCCATTTTGCGGGTCTGGGCGAACGTCTCGAGCTCGTAGGTCATTTCGTCCAGCGAGCGGGTGCGCAGATTGTGCAGGGTCGCGATATTTCCGTTTTGATGAAAATCAGCCATGCTTTGTCATTCCTTAGTTCAGGTTAAGCCGCGTGATCAGGTCCAGCACGGCACCGTTCCATCCGGCAGGACCGGGGAGCGTGGTGCGGATGATCCGGCCGGTGTCCTCACCGGGCAGCGGGGGCAGGGGGTCGCGGTGCGGGTTGGCGACAATGACGCCAAAGTCGGCCGCTTGCAGCATCTCTATGTCATTGGGGGCATCGCCAAGCGCCAGCGTATGGCGCGGCGCAAAGGCGTCGGTCAGCGCGGCCATCTGGTCGGCTTTGGTGCGCCCGTAGGAAAGGGTCAGAAACCGTCCCCCTTCACGGGCATGGATACCGTGATCGTGCAGGGCGTCGATAAATGCGCCGCGCAACTCGGCGCTGCCCGACCAGATGCCGGGTTCTGAAAAGGCCCGCTCTGCCGCGTTGGCGGCGTCATTATGCGACAGGCCGGTGATCTGTGCGATCTGCGCCACCGTCATATCGCCGAACCCGCAAAACGGGTCGCGCAGCTCCGCAGGCAGGCTGTCGAGCGTTTGGCGCAGGCGCACGTAACTGTCCGTTTTGGGCATGTCGGTGCTGTCGGGCGGTAAAATACCGGCACCGTTTTCGATGATCGCGGGGCAGTGATCCCATGCCAGTTCGGCGCGAATCTCTGCGATCTCGGGCGCGGTTTTCGAGCTCGCCAACACCACTGCGGCCCCGATATTGCGCAACGCGTCCAAGGCGGGGGTGGCCGCATCCCAGCGATAGGAACTATGTGACAGCAACGTGCCATCAAGGTCGGTAAACACCAGCAGGGGTAAAGACATAGCCATAGATCAAGCGTGTGGTGCGGGATCGATTGTTGCAACTGGGCACAGGTGTTCATCGCGCAGTTTGCATTGTTTTTCTAGCTTTTGCCTAAAAAATGTGCAGAAACTGGACTGCGTGGATGCGCACGTATAAATAGAATCACATGGGCGATTTCAGGGGGGGGTGCGGTGTAAGAGAGGTCAGGTGACGTCGCGACCAAGGGCTCTGTTTTCACTCTGACAATAATTTTTATTGTTGACGTAAACAAAGTTGCGCGACAGTCTGAGCGCCAAGATACGCCAAAGCGTGCTTCGGGGGATTATTTGTCAAAAACTGCGATACAGGCGGCGGCGCTTTCGCCGCCAGAGGGATTAGGCGACCGCATGCGGATGCAGCGTCACCGGATGGCGATGACATTGCAGCAGCTGTCGGCGGCCTCCGGTGTATCGGTGGGCTATCTGAGCCAGGTGGAACGCGGCAACGCGACACCGACGCTTGGCACGCTCAGCCAGATCGCTGCCGCGCTTGACGTTGATGCGGATTTTTTCGTGCGGACCCCGCGCACGGTCGACAGCCTGACCCGCGGTGCCGCACGGCCCCGTTTTGCGGTGGCAGGATCGTCGATTGAATATGAACAGATCGGTGCCGAACGCGCGGGCCACGAGATGACATCCTATGTGATGAACGTCCCGCCCGGCTATGAATCCGAAACGGTGACCCATGTTGGCGAAGAGATCATCTATATCCTTGAGGGTGAGATCTCGCAGATGGTTGGCGAACGGGAGTATCTGATGACGGCGGGCGACAGCCTGCATTATCTGGGTACCACGCCCCATTGCTGGGCCAACAGAACAGACCGGCAGGCCCGCATCTTATGGGTCGGTCGCATGAAATACGATAAGTCCGGGGAAATCGGACAGAGTGAGGCCGCGCCGGCAGAGAGCTCGCGCGAAATGTTACCCCTCAGGCGTTAACCCTATCGCCCTCATCGGCCCAGAGAGGCCGTGGGGAGATAACACTTTACCAACTAGGAGAGTAAATCGAATGTCTTTCAAGAATATCATGGCCACGGGCCTGCTGCTGAGCACGCTTGGCGTCGCGGCGCAGGCGCAGTCGCTGGTCTATTGCTCGGAAGGGTCGCCAGAAGGCTTTGACCCGGCCCTGTACACCGCAGGCACGACCTTTGATGCGTCCAGCCACCCGATCTACAACCGCTTGGCGGAATTCAAGGTCGGCACCACCGAAACCATTCCCGCGCTGGCCGAAAGCTGGGACGTGTCCGAAGACGGCAAGACCGTAACGTTCAAGCTGCGCAAAGGCGTCAAGTTTCACAGCAACGCCCAGTTCACGCCCACACGCGATTTTAACGCCGATGACGTGATCTTTAGCTTTGACCGTCAGGGCAACGCCGACAACCCCTACAACCAAGTATCGGGTGGCACCTGGGAATACTACGGTGCGATGTCGATGCCTGATCTGATCGAAAGCATCGAAAAGGTTGATGATTACACCGTTCAGTTCAACCTGACCCGCGCCGAAGCGCCGATCATTGCCAACATGGCGATGGACTTTGCCTCGATCGTGTCCAAGGAATATGCCGACGCGATGCTGGAAGCCGGCACGCCGGAAATGCTGAACCAGGCACCTATCGGTACCGGCCCGTTCACCTTCCAAGCCTACCAGAAAGACGCCGTGATCCGTTACGTGCGCAACGACGAATACTGGGGTGACCCGGCGAAAGTCGAAGCGTTGATCTTTGCGATCACACCGGACGCCTCCGTGCGCTACCAGAAGGTACAAGCGGGCGAATGCCACGTCATGGCCTATCCGAACCCTGCGGACGTGCAGGCGATGAAAGACGCCGAAGATGTCGTCGTGATGGAGCAAGAGGGCCTGAACGTGGGCTATCTGGCGTACAACACGCAGATGCCTCCGTTCGACAACGCCAATGTGCGTAAAGCCTTGAACATGGCGATCGACAAGCAAGCGATCATCGACGTGGTGTTCCAGGGCTCCGGCGAAATCGCGAAGAACCCGCTGCCGCCGACAATGTGGTCCTATAACGACGCGATCGAGGACGACAAATACGATCCGGAAGCCGCGAAAGCCGCGCTGGAAGCCGAAGGCGTATCCGACCTGACGCTGAAAATCTGGGCGATGCCGGTACAGCGCCCCTATAACCCCAATGCCCGCCGTATGGCCGAGCTGATGCAGGAAGACTTCTCGAAGGTCGGTGTCGACGTAGAGATCGTGTCCTACGAATGGGGTGAATACCTTGAGCGTTCCAAAGCGAAAGACCGCGATGGTGCCGTTCTGCTGGGGTGGACAGGTGACAACGGTGACCCCGACAACTTCCTTGCGGTTCTGCTGGGCTGTGACGGCGTAGAGAAATCCAACCGCGCACAATGGTGCAACGAAGAATTCGACGCGCTGGTTCAGGAAGCCAAGGTTCTGCCAACACAAGAAGAGCGTGCGCCGCTGTATGAAAAAGCGCAGAAAATCTTCAAGGACCAAGCCCCTTGGGCCACCATCGCGCATTCGGTTGTTTACATGCCAATGCGCCCCGAAGTTGAAAACTATGTTGTGCACCCGCTGGGTGGCCACATCTTCAACCAGGTTGGCCTGTCGCAATAACAGCGATGACAAAGCAATGGGGACGGTGCATGTCGCGCCGTCCCTTCCTCTATTCTAGGCCCCGGCCACGTTAACGAAAGGCGCAAGCCCCCGTGTCAAAGAACCTCTCTCAACGTCTTGCCGACTATGCCGCTGTGGCCGCCGATCTGGGCGTCGATGCCGTGGCGCTGGTGCCCGGGCCCAATTTTTCGCGCGCTGTCGGCCAAAGCTTCATGAGCCACGAACGCCCCTTTGTTCTGGTGATCCCTGCGGATAAACCTGCGGCGGTGCTCTTGCCGAACCTTGAACTGGGGAGCTGGGACATGGTCGGATTTGACGGCGCGGTGTTTGATTGGCGCGACCAGACCGGCTATGCCGATGCATTTGCCGCGCTGACGCAGCATTTGGGCATCACGTCGCTGGCGGTCGAAGGGCAGGTGATGCGCGTCTTCGTGCACCATGCGTTCAAAGACGCACAGCCCGATCTTACCATCACCGATGCCGAGCGCGAAATCTCGGCCCTGCGGATGATCAAAACCCCCGAGGATATCGCCGCCCTGCGCGCGGCGATCGGCATTTCCGAACGCGCCCTCCAGCGCACGCTGGACAGCGTCAAGCTGGGCCAGAGCGAGAAGCAGATCGAACAGACGCTGGTGCAGGCGCTTTTCGCGGAAGGGGCGGATGACCTGTCCTTTGGTCCCATCGTGGCCGCCGCCGATGGCTCGGCCCGGCCCCATGCCCATGCGCGCGAGGATTACGCAGTCAAAGCGGGCGATGCGCTGCTGCTGGACTTTGGCGCGCGCAAGAACGGCTTTGCCGCCGACATTACCCGCACCGTTTTTCTGGATCACGTCACCGACGAGGGGCGCGATGTCTATGATACCGTGCTGCGCGCCAATATGGCAGGGCTTGCCGTGACCCGCGCGGGGGTGACCGCGCATGACATCGACGATGCCGTGATCTCTGTGCTGGAAGCCTCGCCCTATGGGGACCGCATCCGCACCAAGACCGGCCACGGTCTGGGCCGCGAGGTCCACGAGGCCCCTTATATCATGCGGGGCAACCACATGACTTTACCCGCCGGAACGGTTTACACCAATGAACCCGGCCTCTACGAGATCGGAAATTTCGGCGTGCGCATCGAGGATGACGTGCTGATTACCGACGACGGCTATGAAACGCTGACCAACTTCCCCAAAGAGCTGATGGTGATAAAATGCTGAACTATGTTCTGGGACGACTGCTGACGTTCATCCCGACTTTCATCGGGGTGACGCTGATCTCCTTCGGGTTCATCCGCGCGCTGCCGGGCGACCCCATCCAGGTGATGGCGGGCGAGCGCGGCATCTCTGATGAACGCTATGCCCAACTGGCCAAACAATTCGGCTATGACCAGCCGATCTATGTCCAATTCTGGGACTATCTGACCGGCGTGCTCCAGGGCGATCTGGGCAATAGCTTTGTCACCAAGCGCCCGGTGTTCGACGAATTCTTTACGCTCTTCCCAGCCACGCTTGAGCTGGCGGTCTGCGCGATGATCTTTGCCATCGCCCTTGGCCTTCCGGCGGGGGTGATTGCGGCGGTGAACCGGGGCAAGTTCTTTGACCGGGCGCTGATGTCCACGGCGCTGGTGGGCTATTCGATGCCGATCTTCTGGTGGGCGCTGCTGCTGATCATCGTCTTTTCGGGCCACCTGCAATGGACGCCTGTGTCGGGGCGGATTGATCTGCTGTATTACTTCCCCAACCCCACCGGCTTTATGCTGATCGACAGTCTGGCGTCGGGGCAGAAGGGGGCGTTCCTGTCAGCGGTGCGCCATCTGGTTCTGCCAACGATCGTGCTGGGGACAATCCCGCTGGCCGTGATCGCACGCCAGACGCGGTCGGCCATGTTGGAGGTTCTGGGCGAGGATTACATCCGCACCGCCCGCGCCAAGGGCATGTCTCCGGGGCGGATCAACGGCATCCACGCCCTGCGTAACGCGCTGATCCCCGTGATCACCGTGATTGGTCTGTCGGTCGGCACATTGCTGGCCGGTGCGATCCTGACCGAAACCATCTTTAGCTGGCCGGGCATCGGCAAGTGGATGGTCGATAGTATTTTCCGCCGCGATTACCCCGTGGTTCAGGGCGGGCTGCTGCTGATTGCTGTGATGGTGATGGTCGTGAACCTGACCGTCGACATGCTTTACGGCGTCATCAACCCCAAAATCAGAAAGCGATAACATGGACGACGCACTCTCTGCCGAAGCCGCAATGGTCCAGGAACGTCCGGGCCGCTTGCGCGAATTCTGGTTCTACTTCCGCGAAAACCGCGGCGCTGTCATCGGGCTGTGGATCTTTGCGGTCTTTGCCTTTCTGGCCCTGTTCGGCCCGTGGGTCGCCCCCCATGACGCAACCGAGCAATTCCGCGCCGCCACCCTACAGCCCCCCGCGTGGCAAGAGGGCGGCACCTGGACCCATATCCTGGGCACCGATCCGCTTGGGCGCGATATGCTGTCGCGTCTGATTGTGGGCGCGCGTTATTCCTTCTTTGTGGGGGTCGTCGTTGTCTCTATCGCGGCGACCGGCGGGATCATCATCGGGCTGATCGCGGGCTTTGCGCCCAAATGGGTCGATAGCATCATCATGCGTGTCATGGATATCGTGCTGGCGTTCCCGTCCCTGCTGCTGGCGTTGGTGCTGGTGGCGATCCTTGGGCCGTCGCTGACCAACGCGATGATCGCCATCGCGATTGTGTTGCAGCCCCACTATGTGCGCCTGACCCGCGCCAGCGTGCTGTCGGAACGTCAAAAGGATTACGTGACTTCGGCCCGCGTGGCGGGGGCAGGGATCTTGCGGCTGATGTTTGTCACCGTGCTGCCCAACTGCCTTGCGCCGATCATCGTGCAGGCCGCGCTGTCATTCTCGACCGCGATCCTTGATGCCGCGGCCTTGGGCTTTCTGGGGATGGGGGCGCAGCCGCCCACGCCTGAATGGGGCACGATGCTGGCCGAAGCACGCGAGTTCATCCTGCGCGCCTGGTGGGTCGTGACCTTCCCCGGCGTGGCGATCCTTGTGACCGTGCTGGCGATCAATCTCATGGGTGACGGCCTGCGCGACGCGCTTGATCCGAAACTGAAACGGAGCTGAGCCATGACACTTTTGCGTATCAGAAACCTAAGCGTTGATTTCGCCACGGCCTCGGGCAAGTTCCGGGCGGTGGACGGCGTCGACCAGGACGTGAACGAAAGCGAGATCCTCGCGATTGTGGGGGAAAGCGGGTCGGGTAAATCCGTGTCGATGCTGGCGCTGATGGGGCTGCTGCCCTGGACCGCTACCGTCACCGCGGACGAGCTGACCTTTGACGGGCACAACCTGCTGACGATGGACGCCAAGGCGCGCCGCAAGATCGTCGGCAATGATCTGGCGATGATCTTTCAGGAGCCGATGTCATCGCTTAACCCCTGTTTCACCGTGGGCTGGCAAATCCGCGAGGCCCTGCGGGTGCATCTTGGCATGGGCCGCCGCGAGCGTCAGAAACGCGCGATCGAGCTGTTTGAACAGGTCGGCATCCCCGATCCCGAAAAGCGCCTGTCGGCCTTCCCGCACCAGATGTCGGGCGGGATGAACCAGCGGGTGATGATCGCCATGGCGATCGCCTGCAAGCCCAAGCTGCTGATCGCCGATGAACCTACCACGGCGCTCGACGTGACCATTCAGGCACAGATCCTTGATCTGCTCGCGTCCCTGCGCGAGGAAACGGGCATGGGGTTGGTGTTGATCACGCATGACATGGGCGTGGTTGCGGAAACCGCCGAACGGGTCAGCGTGCAATATGCCGGCCAGAAGATCGAAGAGCAGCCGGTGATCCCGCTATTTGACGCGCCGCACCACCCCTATACCTCGGCGCTGCTGGATGCGCTGCCAGAACGGGCGACGGAAAAGCGGCTGCCGACCATTCCGGGCGTGGTGCCGGGACAATTCGACCGCCCCGCAGGATGCCTGTTTTCGCCACGCTGCAAATTTGCCAACGCCAAATGCAAGTCCGAAGCGCCGCCCGCCTTGGGCCCTGATCTGGGCTATGCGCGTTGTTTCTACCCCTTGAACACAGACGAAAGGGTCGCATCATGACCGCACCTGTGATGACTGCAACGGCGCTAGAGCGTCACTATGAAGTCGGCGGCGGGCTGTTTCGCAAGCCGCGTACGCTCAAGGCCGTGGGCGGGCTTGATTTCGCGCTCTATCCCGGCAAGACGCTGGCCGTCGTCGGCGAAAGCGGCTGCGGAAAATCGACCTTGGCGCGGATGGTCACGATGATCGAAGACCCGACCGCCGGATCGCTGACACTGGATGGCAAACCCGTGGTCCGCGAAGACTGGGCATCGCTGCGTAAATCGGTGCAGATCGTGTTCCAAGACCCCTATGGCTCGCTCAACCCGCGCCAGCGGATCGGCGCGATCCTCGAAGAACCTCTCAAGATTAACCGCCCCGACATGAGCAGCAAGGAGCGTACCGCCAAAGCGCGCGAGATGCTCGGGCTGGTGGGCTTGCGGCCTGAACATTTTGACCGCTATCCGCATATGTTTTCCGGCGGGCAACGCCAGCGGATCGCGATTGCGCGGGCGTTGATGCTGGATCCCAAAGTGCTGGTGCTGGACGAGCCTGTGTCCGCGCTGGACTTGTCGATCCAAAGCTCGGTGCTGAACCTGCTGGTCGATCTGCAGGAACGTCTGCAACTGGCCTATCTGTTCATCTCCCATGACCTGAGCGTCGTGCGTCACGTGGCGGATGAGGTGATTGTGATGTATCTGGGGCGCGCGGTCGAACGCGGTAGCCGCGATGATGTGTTCGGTGCGCCGTTCCACCCCTATGCCAAGGCGCTGCTGTCGGCCACGCCCCAAGCGGACCCACGCGGCGCGAAAGAGCGGATCAAGCTGCAAGGCGAACTGCCATCGCCACTGGCGATCCCCGATGGCTGCCCCTTTGCGCCACGGTGCTGGAAAGTGCGCGACAAATGCCGCGCCATGCGGCCCGAACTGCCGCAGGGGCATCATGCCGCGGCGTGTTTCTTCCCTGAAAACGGTGGCACCCCGGCCTAGGGCCGGGGGCGTCGTCGCTTATCGCGCGCGGGTCAGATCAACTGGCGCTTGCGTCGGCGCAAAGCCGTAGCCCGGCGCGCACATGGTCGCGGCGCGAGACGTGGCTGGCCGTCAGACCCTGGGCGGCAAGCCCGCGTGCATAGAGCAGGGCGAGCGGGCTGTCGGACAGGATGACCACCTCGCGGCCCAGCCAATAGGCGCGGGCACCGGCCAGCTCTAGCCCGATCAGCAAACCCATCAACCGTGACCAGCCTGCGTCCGTCGTGGGGCCGTCTATGGTGGCTTGCGCCGAAATCTCGGCCAGCGCGGTGGCAAAGATTTGCGGGCGAGCCATGACATCATTCACGGCGGCGTCGAAAGTATCCTCATCCAAGGCACCACCGACAACCGCCTTTGACAGCGGGGCTGTCGCGGACAACTGCGCGGCCATCATGGGGGTGAGAAAACTTTGAAAACTGACGACCTCGCGGGCGCTGATGTGGGCCCATGTGGACTGCGCATCAAGGCAACAGATCACCCCGTCAAACTCGGGCGCTGCCTGAAGGTAGCCCGCAATCGCCGTCTCGGCCCCTTGCATGATCTGGGGCGGGCTGGCCTGTTTCAGGCCGGGCACCGCGCGTAGTTCCAGCCGCGGGTCATCAACCTCCAGGGCAAGCACCCCGCCCAAGGGCTCTGCCGGAACGGGGCGCAGGCTGCTGGCGGGCAGGGCGGGCAGCCCCGCGACGATCACCGGCAAACGCTGTTGGTCCGACAAATAGGGCGACAGCAAATCCGTCAGGGCCGCGACAAAGCCGTCTTCGGCAGGCAAAGCAGCGACCGGCCCGTCGGCCTGCGCCAGCACATCGCCGCGTGGATCATGCACCCACAGATGCATATGCCCATCCGCGACATCGACCCCGATCCACGCGGGGCTTGCACCGCTCACGCGTGGGGGCCTGTGAAGAGGGGAATGGGAAAATAGGGGGTGCCGATCATGGGGTGTCTCCTTGCCTGAGCCGCGTCTTGCCGCGCGGTCGTGTATAAATCGGGTTGCATCAAAGCGCGCAATCGCGCTCTATTACGCGATCAACAATAAACATAACGGGAGTTCCTCTGCCATGAAAGTTCTTGCAGCAACCACCGCGCTTACCCTGTCCCTTGCCAGCAGCCTTGCTGCCGCAAGCTGTGACGAGATCACCTTTTCCGACGTAGGTTGGACCGACATCACCGCGACCACTGCCGCGACCACCGTCGTGCTGGACGCTTTGGGCTATGAGACAGACGTGAAAATCCTTTCCGTTCCAGTGACCTACACGTCGATGGCCGCAGGCGATGTGGATGTGTTTCTTGGCAACTGGATGCCCACGATGGAGGCGGACATCGCCCCGTACCGCGAGGATGGCAGCGTTGACACAGTGCGCGCGAACCTGACTGGCGCGAAGTACACGCTGGCCGTGAACAAAGCCGCCGCTGACATGGGGATCAAGAATTTCGCCGATATCGCTGCCAATGCAGACGCGCTGGACGGTCAGATCTATGGCATCGAGCCGGGCAATGACGGCAACCGCCTGATCCAGTCGATGATCGACGACAACGCCTTTGATCTGGCCGAGTTCGAGGTCAAGGAATCGTCGGAGCAGGGGATGCTGGCACAGGTCAAACGCCTGTCCGCCAAGGGCGAGCCTATCGTCTTCCTTGGTTGGGAACCGCACCCGATGAACGCGAACTTTGATCTGACCTATCTTGAAGGCGGAGATGATTTCTTTGGCCCCGATCTGGGCGGTGCGACCGTGCACACAAACACCCGCGCCGGTTTTGTCGAGGAATGCCCCAACGTGGGCAAGCTGCTGACCAATCTGGAATTCACCCTCGCTATGGAGAACGAGATCATGGGGGCCATTCTGGATGACGGCGAAGAGCCCCGCGATGCGGCGACAGCTTGGATCAAGGCGAACCCTGATGTGCTCGACACATGGCTGGACGGCGTGACCACCGTGGACGGTGGCGACGCGATGGCGGCCGCCAAGGCCATCGTCGAATAATCCACCCTTAGGATGTGAAAAGGGCCTGCCATCGGGCGGGCCCTTTTTGCCATCATCGCATGATACCAGCCTCCGGAGGTTCCCATGAACTGGCTCACCGATAACAAGATCCCGATTGATGACGCCGCAGAGGCGGTTTTTGATTGGCTGCTGATCAACGCCGGTTGGCTGTTCGACGGGCTGGCCATCGCGATGGAGTGGTTGATTGACGCGATCCTCTGGGTGCTGCAAACGCCACATCCGCTGATCGTTATCGCTGTCTTTGGCGCGCTGACCTGGGCGATCCAGCGCAACTGGAAAACCCCGCTGCTGATCGTGTTGGGGTTCCTGTTCATCCTCAATCAGGATTACTGGGAAGAAACCACCGAAAGCCTGACGCTGGTGCTGTCGGCCTGTGTGGTCTGCATGGGCGTTGGTGTTCCCATCGGCATCGCCGCGGCGCATCGACCGCGCATGTACCGCTATATGGCACCGGTGCTGGACCTGATGCAGACGCTGCCCACCTTCGTTTATCTTATTCCAGCGATTGTCTTTTTCGGCATCGGCATGGTGCCGGGGCTGATCGCGACGGTGATCTTTGTCCTGCCCGCGCCGATCCGGTTGACGCAGCTTGGTATCGCCTCCACCCCCAAGGCGCTGCTTGAGGCCGCGCAGGCCTTTGGCGCGAAGCCCAGCCAGACCCTGTGGAAGATCGAACTGCCCTATGCGCTGCCGCAGATCATGACCGGTCTGAACCAGACGATCATGCTGTCGCTGTCGATGGTGGTGATCGCGGCCCTCGTGGGGGCGGATGGCCTTGGCGTGCCGGTGGTGCGCGCGCTTAATCAGGTGAACACGGGGCTTGGCTTTGAATCGGGGCTGATCATCGTCGTGGTCGCCATCATGCTGGACCGGATGCTACGGGTGACACGGAAATGAGCGATCAAATGACCAACCCCGCAAACGCCGTCGAATTCGACAATGTGTCCATCGTCTTTGGCCCGAAACCGGCCAAGGCGCTGCCCTTGATGGATGCCGGACAAGACCGCGCCGAAATCGAGGCCGAGACAGGCCAGATCCTTGGGGTGCATAACTGCACGCTAGACGTCAAACAGGGCGAGATCCTTGTGCTGATGGGCTTGTCCGGCTCTGGCAAATCCACCTTGCTGCGCGCGGTCAACGGGTTGAACCCGTTGGTGCGTGGATCGGTGCGGGTGCATGATGGCGACTGGAGCTGTGACGTCACTGCCAGCTCTGCCGCTGATCTGCGCCGCGTGCGCCGCGAATGTGTGTCGATGGTGTTCCAGCAGTTCGGATTGCTGCCGTGGCGCACGGTGCGCGACAACGTGGCGCTTGGGCTGGAACTGGCCGATGTCCCCAAACGCGAACGGCTTGAACGGGCAGAGGCGCAGCTCAAGCTCGTTGGTCTGGCAGATTGGGCTGACCGCAAGGTCAGCGAACTGTCGGGCGGGATGCAGCAACGCGTGGGGCTGGCCCGCGCCTTTGCCACCGAAGCCCCGATCCTGCTGATGGACGAGCCTTTCTCGGCTCTTGATCCGCTGATTCGCACCCGTCTGCAGGACGAGCTGCTTGATCTGCAACGCGAGTTGAAACGCACGATCATCTTCGTCAGCCACGATCTGGACGAAGCCTTCAAACTGGGCGGGCGCATCGCGATTATGGAAGGCGGGCGCATCGTGCAATGCGGCACCCCGCGCGAGATTTTCTCGAACCCCGCGTCGGACTATGTGGCGGAATTCGTGGCCAATATGAACCCGCTTGGCGTGCTGACGGCCCGCGATGTGATGGGCCCGCCCGCCGCGACATCGGACGGGGCCGTCGCCGCCGAGACGCCGGTGGCCGAGCTGATTGGCAAGATCGGCGATGATGCGCAGGCGATCCCCGTGGTCGAGGACGGAGAGACGATCGGCACCGTCACCGCAGGCAGTATCGTATCGCGCTTGCAGTCCGAATGATGCTTTGACCTCAGGCGCTTGGCGGGTCATCACTACGCCACGAGACCGCGTAGCGCAGGGGATTACAGAATGACGGATCAGGAAAGCTCGGGCCGCCAAAGCAATGCGCTTGGCGTGGCGGGTGTGCTTTTTGCGGGCATTGTCTGGGGCACCACCGGCACCGCCGCGACCTTTGCCCCTGACGTGAGTGCTGCGGCGATCGGTGCCGCGGCGATGGGGATCGGCGGCATCGCGCAGGCGCTGCTGGCGCTGCGGGGCATCGCCCATGCGCGTGCGCAACTTTGGCAGCAGCGTGGGTTGCTGCTGCTGGGGGCCTTGGCGGTGATGATCTATCCGCTGGCGTTCTATGGCTCCATGCGGTTGGCGGGGGTGACCATCGGGACCGTCGTCACCATCGGCACCGCGCCCCTGTTTGCCGCGCTGATCGAATATGTGATGGAGCGATCTTTGCTGACCCTTCGGTGGAGCCTTGGCGCGCTGGCGGGCGTGGCGGGCATGGTGCTGATCTGTCTGGCCGAGGGCGGGCATGGGGCCGTGGGGGGCACCAATGTGCCGCTTGGGGTCGTGCTGGGGCTGCTTGGCGGGTTTACCTATGCGCTGTACAGCTGGACGGCGCGCGCGATGATGCTGCGCGGCCTGCGGTCTTCGGTGGCCATGGGTGCCACCTTTGGACTGGGCGGGCTGATGTTGATGCCTGTGCTGTTGGCGACCGGCGGCCCGCTGCTGGCCTCGTGGGGGAATGCGGCGGTCGGGCTTTATATGGCCTTTGTGCCGATGTTTCTGGGCTATATCTGTTTCGGCTACGGGCTGTCGCGGGTGCGGGCGAGTACCGCCACGACCCTGACGCTGATCGAGCCGGTGGTCGCGGCACTGCTGGCCGTTGTCGTGGTGGGCGAACGCTTACCCCCCCTTGGCTGGGCCGGCGTGGGGCTGGTTGTGCTTTGCCTGCTGGTGCTGACCGTGCCCACGGGGCGGGGCGCGCAGCCAGTGGCCCCGATCCCGCCCAAGTAGTATCGGATTCGACTGACGCAGCGACATGGGTAAAATTCTTGCTCTTTTGCTACCTACATCGCGACGTTTTGGTCTAGAAGCATCGCCAAGCCGCCCCATGCCCCGCCATGGCCCCGATAGATTGCAGACGACCTTACCAAAAAGGACCGCCACAGATGAGCGCCACAGCCCGTAAGACCGCCCCCATGCCGACGGATATTCTGGCCCGCAAAGGGGGGGCTCCGCTGGTGAGCCTGACCGCCTATACCACGCCGATGGCGCAAGTGATGGATGGCATCTGCGATTTCGTGCTTGTGGGCGATTCAGTGGGGATGGTGCTGCACGGGCTGCCCTCGACGCTGGACGTCACGATGGAGATGATGATCCTGCACGGTCAAGCGGTGCGGCGCGGGCTGACACAGTCGATGTTGGTGATCGATATGCCCTTTGGCAGCTACGAGCAAAGCCCGGCCCAAGCCTTTGAGAACGCGGCACGCTTGATGCGTGAAACCGGTGCCGGTGCGGTCAAGCTTGAAGGGGGGGAGGTGATGGAAGACACCATCGCCTTCCTGACCAAACGCGGCATTCCGGTGATGGCGCATATCGGCCTGACGCCGCAGTCGATCCACACGCTTGGCGGGTACAAGGTGCAGGGGCGCGGTGCGGCCGCCACGCAGCTGATGGCCGATGCGCAGGCGGTGACGCGGGCAGGGGCCTTTGCCGTGGTGCTTGAGAAAGTGCCGCAAGCTTTGGCGGACCAGATCACCAAGACCGTTGCCATTCCCACCATCGGCATCGGTGCGTCAGCGCAATGCGACGGGCAAATTCTGGTGGTCGATGACATGCTGGGGCTGTTCACTGCCTTCAAGGCTAAATTCGTAAAACGCTATGCCCATCTGGGCGATGACGCAAAGGCGGCGGTGCAGGCCTATGCCGACGAGGTCACGGCGCGCTCCTTCCCCGGACCCGAGCATGTATTTTCTGACGAGGTTTCCAAAACATGACACCCGAAATTATCCGCACGCTGGTTGAACTGCGCAGCAAGGTCGGCGGATGGAAAGCCGCGGGCGAAAGCGTCGCCGTGGTGCCGACGATGGGCGCGCTGCATCAGGGACATCTGAGCCTCGTCCGGGCCGCAAAAGAGGCGTGCGACCGTGTGATCGTAACGATCTTTATCAACCCCAAGCAATTCAACAACCCTGAGGACTACAAGAACTACCCCCGCACCGAGGAAGAGGACGCGCGCAAGCTGATCGCGCTAAAGGCGGATGTCGTCTATGTGCCCGATGGGGAACAGATGTACCCCAATGGTTTCGCGACAACTGTGTCGGTCGAAGGCATCACCCAAGGGCTGTGCGGGGCGCATCGGGCAGGGCATTTTGACGGCGTGGCCACCATCGTGACCAAGCTCTTTACCCAGACCCAGGCGGACAAGGCATTCTTTGGCGAAAAGGATTATCAGCAGCTTCAGGTGGTGACCCGTCTGGCGCTTGATCTGGACCTGCCGATAGAGGTGATCGGTTGCCCCACCATCCGCGAGGAGGACGGTCTGGCCATGTCCTCGCGCAACCTGCTGCTGTCGGATCGCGCCCGCACCTGGGCCCCCGAACTTCACCGCGCGATGGAGGAGATGGCAGAGGGGCTGCTTGCTGGTGGCGATCTCGAAACACTCCGCGCTGCGGCAGTGTCGCGGGTGGAACGTGCGGGCTTTACGCAGGTGGAATACCTTGACCTGCGCTCTGCTGACCGGTTGGAGCTGATGACCACGCCCGACCGCCCCGCACGTCTGTTGGCCGCCGCGTGGCTGGCCGGTGTGCGGCTGATCGACAATATCGCCGTCGGTTAAATCGCTCTGGAACATGCAAAAAAGCGGGGCCCGCGAAGGCCCCGCTGATTGTCTGGCTCGGAATGGGGCGGCGTTACTTGCCGCCGATGCTGAGGGCAGAAGCCATACCGGGGGCTTTGGATTCCCCGCCCAGCTTCTCGCGCACACCGGCCTCGATCTTGTCGCCGGTGTCTTTGTCGATATTGCGCCAGTATTCAAAGGCACGGACGAGTACCTTTTCGCTGACACCGTCGCACAGGTGCCCCACCACGTTCGATACCAAACGTTCGCGGGCATCGGCGTCCATCACCTCGCGGACGAGCTTGCCGGCCTGGCTCCAATCATCGTCATCGGGGCGCAGGGTATAGGCCTGACGCACCATGTCGCCATCGGAATACCATAGGCCCGCTTCATGCTGATGCGGCTGCGCAGAGGGCCCACCATATGAGTTGGGCGCGTATACCGGATCAGACACTTTTTCAGTCCGGCCCGCACCATCTTTTGAATAGCTATGGGTCGGCGATACGGGTTTGTTGACCGGGATCTGCTTGTAGTTGACACCCAGCCGCGCGCGGTGCGCGTCCGCGTAGGAAAAACCCCGTGCCAACAGCATCTTGTCTGGCGACAGACCCACGCCCGGCACCATATTGTTCGGCTCGAATGCGGCCTGTTCGATCTCTGTATGGAAATCGGTGGGGTTGCGGTTCAGGGTCAGCTTGCCGACCTCGATCAGCGGGTAGTCCTCGTGCGGCCAGACCTTGGTCAGATCAAACGGGTTGATGCGATAGGTCTTGGCATCCTCGTAAGGCATGATCTGCCACTTGAGCGTCCAGCTGGGGTAGTTCCCGTCGCGGATGTTGTTGAACAGATCGGCGCGGTGGTAATCGCCGTTGGTCCCCGCCAGCTTGTCGGCTTCATCCTGGCTAAGGTAGGCATTGCCGTCGCCCTGATCGGTGTGGAAGTGGAACTTGACCCAGAACTTTTCACCCTCGGCATTGACCAGCGAATAGGTGTGGCTGGAATACCCGTTCATCTCGCGCCAGTTTTTCGGAATGCCGCGGTCGCCCATGAGATAGGTCACCTGATGTGCGCTTTCGGGCGAGAGAGTCCAGAAATCCCACTGCATATCGTGGTCGCGCATGTTGTTATCCGCACGGCGCTTCTGGCTGCGGATGAACTGCTGGAACTTGATCGGATCGCGGACAAAGAAGATCGGGGTGTTGTTGCCGACCATGTCAAAGATGCCTTCGTCGGTGTACATCTTGACCGAGAACCCGCGCGGGTCGCGCCATGTATCGGGGCTGCCGCGTTCGCCTGCCACGGTTGAAAACCGCATCACCACATCGCATTTCGCGCCGGGCTGGAAGATATTCGCCATCGTGTATTTCGACACGTCTTGCGTCGTCTCGAAGGTGCCAAATGCGCCCGAACCTTTGGCGTGGGGCTGGCGCTCTGGAATACGTTCACGGTTAAAATTCGCCATCTGTTCAAGCAGATAGTGGTCATTCAGCACGATCGGGCCATCGGGGCCGACGGTCAGCGAATGTTCATCGCTTTGAACGCGAATTCCGGCGTCTGTGGTTGTGGGAGGGGTTTGCTTCTTGTCGGTCATCTGTAGCTACTCCTTCAGGGTCCACAGGCAAAACCTGTAGCGTGACGGATGGTTCCCGACCAAATGTGTAAGGAGTTGGATAGAGCCGTGGCCGGTTGGCGCGCTTAATGGGTCGCCGTGTGAAAGCGGATCACCTGCGCGTTATCCGTCGGATCGACAAGGAAATGCCCGCAGACGCCAAAGACCTCGCGCAGGAGGGGTTCGGTCATGATCTCGGAGGGGGTGCCAATGGCGCGCAGCTTGCCCTCTTGCAAGACGCAGATCCGGTCGCAGAGCGTGGCTTGGTTCAGGTCGTGCAGGGCAATGATCGCCGTTGTCGGCAAGCGCTGGATCAGTTCAAGGATCGACAGCTGGTGGCGGATATCCAGATGGTTCGTCGGCTCGTCCAGCAGCAGTACTTGCGGCCTTTGGGCCAGTGCACGGGCGATATGCACGCGCTGTTGTTCACCGCCCGACAGCGTGTGCCAGTGGCGGTCGCCAAAACCCGACAGATCCACATCCGCCAGCGCCTGCGTGACGATGGCGTCGTCCCCTGCGCTCCACCCGCGCAGGGCGGACAGCCACGGGGTGCGGCCCAGTTCAACGGCGTGGCGCACGGTGATGCGATCTGCGGTATCGGCGTGTTGTTCGATCAGGGCCAGCCGCTGCGCAATGTCGCGCTGGCGCATCTTTGCCAGCGGTGCGCCGTCCAGTTCGACCCGCCCGCGCGAGGGTTTCTGAATGCCGGCAAGCATATGCAGCAAGGTGGATTTGCCCGACCCGTTGGGCCCGATCAGCCCCAGCTTTTCGCCCGGCCGCAAGGACAGGGACACGTCGTTGACGATGGCGCGGTTGCGCACCCGCCAGCCCAGTTCGTGACAGGACAGAATCATGGCGACGTCCTTTTGCCAATCAGGATCAGCGCGAAAACCGGCGCGCCGACCAAAGCGGTCACCACTCCGATGGGCAGCACTTGGCCCGGTACAATCACCCGTGAAATCACATCGGCAAAGACCAGAAACACCGCCCCCGCCAGTGCAGATGCCGGCACAAGGATCGCATGACGGTGACCCACGACGATGCGCATGGCATGGGGGATCACCAGCCCGACAAAGCCTATCGCCCCGACCACCGAGACCATTACCGCCGTGACCAACGCCGCCGTGCCGATCAGCAGCAACTGCACGCGGCGCACCGGAATGCCCAAGGACGCTGCGCTGTCGCTGCCGAAGGTAAAGGCATCCAGCGCGCGGGCGTGCCACAGGCAGGCCAGCAGCCCGATCATCGCCGCGGGCAGGGCGCTTAGTACATCGGGCCAGCGCACGCCCGACATATTCCCCAAAAGCCAGAACATGATGGCACGGGCCTGTTCGGCATTGGCCGATTTCGTGATCATCAGCGCGGTCAGAGCGTTGAACATCTGGCTGCCCGCAATACCGGCCAGCACGATCACGCCCGCGGCCCGCAGGCCCACACCGCCCCCTGCCGCCTGCGCCAGCAAGGCCACAAAAGCGAAAGCCACCAGCGCCCCGCTGAACGCACCGATAGACAGCGAGATAGCACCACCCCCCAGCCCGAGGATGGTCACCGCAACAGCGCCGGTGGACGCCCCCGCAGAGATGCCCAGCAGATAGGGATCCGCCAGCGCATTGCGCAGCAGTGCTTGCAGCACGACGCCCGACAGCGCCAGACCGGCGCCGCAGCACATTGCCACCACGGCCCGCGCCATGCGGTAGTTCCACACGATGCCCTCGTCGATCTTGTCCACCGCATAGCCCGCGTTCAGCGCCTTGTTGGCCAGCACCTTCAGCACCACCAGCGGCGGGATAGAGACCTCGCCGATGGCCGCACCAAACAGCAGTGCGGCCAGCAGCACCGGCGGGATGATCACCCACCAGTGCCACTGCGGCCTGCGCATCACAGAGCGGTCGATTGCGGTCATTCGGCCAGATCAAAACCGGACAGCGCGTCAGCCATCGTTTCCAACGCATAGATCGCACGCACGGTCGGGTCCATCGCATGGGCGTCCATGGTGATGATGCGGCCCTCTTTCACCGCGGTCATCTCGCGGGCGACGGGATCGTTCATCAGGAAGGCGCGCTTTTTCTCGATGTCATCCGCAGGGAAGCGGCGGCGGTCCATTTTGGCGAGCACGATGAAAGTCGGGTCGGATTTTGCCAGAGTCTCCCATCCGACCAGCGGCCATTCCTCGGCCGAGGTCACGACGTTTTCAACGCCAAGCTTGTCCATCATATAGGCGGGCACACCCTGTTGACCTGCGACATAAGGGTCCGCCGCCATCTCGGACGACGAGAACCAGAACAGCGCCGAGGTGCCTTGGGGCAGGTTCAGCGATTTGGCTTTCTCGACCGCCTTTGCCTCGCGCGATTGCAGGTCTGCCAGCAGCGTGGCACCGGCGTCTTGCGCGTTGTAGATGAGGGCGAGCTCTTCGATGCTGGTATACAGCTGCTGGGTCGTGAACAGTTCAGATCGCGTGCCGTCCGCGCCGACAGAATTATCCTTGGCCGCGCAATCGGTGGGCATCACATAGGTCGGCACGCCCACCTCGTGAAAGCTGTCGCGGGTGCCGACCATACCTTCGGGGCCGACGTGCCATTCATACATCACGGTGACCAGATCGGGGCGTTTGCCCAACACGCTTTCAAAGCTGGGATCGTTGTCCGCCAGCCGTTCAATCGCATCGTTGGTGTCTTTGAACTCTGGCAAAACGGGGCTGAACCAGACAGAGGTTCCCGCGATCCGGTCCTGTTGACCCAGCAGATACAGGATCTCTGTCGTGGATTGCCCGATGGTCACGGTGGTCTGGGGCGCCGCATCAAAGCTGAGCGTATGGCCGCAGTTGTCGATGGTCAGCGGATAGTCTGTCTCTGCGCCAAGCGCGGTGCTGCCTGCGAGGCTCGCAATCAGGGTCAGGATGGAAAAAAATGTTTTCATATCAAGGGCTCCGGTTGGTCCGATGCCGGGGTCTTTGAATAGAAAGAGAAGGGGCCAGCCAAACGGCGCGCGGGCGCATTTTGGTCTGCGCGTGTGGTAAGATCCGGTCCCATCATCATCCTCTCCCGAGCAACCCCGCCCGGTGTTTCAGGTTCAGTGTCGGCAGGTCTCCTGACTGACGGATCGCGGCTGTCCCCGCCTTCCCGGACCTTTAGGCCCAGTGGCATGATGGAGGTAGCTCACCGTCTACAGTTGCGGGGGCAGTTCCGGTTCATCCACAGCAAAGCGCGGATGGCGAATTCCCTATTATTTCCCGAAGGAAACCGACCCGGTTTCGATGACAGTTGTCCGCCGACCCGTCAAGTTGCGTTTTGCGGTCATCATCGCGTGACAAAGGCAAATAACGCGGGCCACGGTTCCGCAGAACGGGCGAGAGGCACATAACAAACGGAAGGAAAACCAAGTGGCAGCCCGTAGGGGAGTCGAACCCCTCTTTTCAGGTTGAAAACCTGACGTCCTAACCGATAGACGAACGGGCCACTTAACTTGTGAGCGCTTCTTTAGGCAAAGCCATCGGCGGGCGCAAGTGCAAGCCGCATGAGAAAGCGGGGAAGTACGGCAAAAAAATCACAGATTTTGATGCCGTATTCTAAGGGGCGTATGGCGAGGGGGAATCGTCGCGTGAAACGCGCGCCGCGCGCGGGATGAGGGCGCGCGTTTCCCTTAGATTTCCCAGTGAAAACCCGTCGCTTTTTCGGAGACGGCCCAGAGTTTCTCCATCACGGGTTTGTCGTAGGCATGAGGGTTCAGCGTGCCTTTGCCAACGGGCCCTCCGGTTTGCATCCATCCGGTCGGGCCATAAAGCGCGCGCTGCGCCAACCCGTCTTCGGTCGCGCACATGACCTCGGGATACGCGCCTTTTTCGGCGGATTGCACCAGTGGCGTCTTGCTCATCATCCACCAGGTGACCCGTGTGAACAGCCCGCCGCTTGTGCTGATCAGCGAGGTCGCCGACGCGCCGGGGTGGCAGACGTATACCTCAACGCGGCTATCGGTGGCTTTCAGCCGGTCCTGAAGCTTATAGGCAAACATCATCTGCGCCAGCTTGCTTTGGCTGTAGACCGCGTTGGCGCTATAGTTCTTGTCCCAGTTCATGTCGTCGAACTGGATCGTCTTGATCCCCATGTTGTACCCGAGGCTGGACACCACGACGATGCGGCCCGCGCTTTCCTGAATGCGATCAAACAGCATTCCGCACAGCAGGAAGTGCCCATAGTGGTTGGTGCCAAGCTGGCTTTCGAACCCGTCAACGGTCAGTTGCTGTGTTGGCACCTGCGCGATGGCAGCGTTGCAGATCAGCGCGTCAATCCGGGGAACGGTGCGTTTCACCTCCTCCGCCGCGGCGCGCACGCTGGCCAGATCAGACAGATCCATCCGCACAAAGCTCACCTCGGCGTTGGCACCGAACGTGTCCTTGAGCGTTTTTACCGCGGCGATGGACTTATCGGCGTTGCGGTTCAGCATGACGACTTTTGCCCCCTTGGACAGCAGGATGCGCGTGGCCTGAAAGCCCGCACCGGCCGTCGTGCCGGTGATGAGATATGTTTTCCCCTTGAGCGATCCAAGGCGATCAGGTGTCCAGCCTTTGGGTCCGAAAGTCGTGTCCTTCATCGTCATGTTCCTTTTCGATGTCAGCGCGGCAGCGATGCGCGCTGTGTTTGATGTTGAAGAGTAAATAGCTCTCGGCTGTCTCTCAAAACAGGCGAGATCGTCGCGAATACTTGCCTGATTGTATCACGCGCTTGCGAAAGGCGGATGTGACGCAGTAGATTGCCCTCATGAGCAAAGACCAGATCAAACAGCTAATCAGGAACAACGCGACCCAAGAGGGGCTGACGGGAACCGGCATTGACGGGGTGCGCCTGTTTCGGGCCACGCAGTCGATTCCTTGCGTGCCGGCGGTCTATGAACCCAGCGTTATTGCGATCGTCAGCGGGGCGAAAGAGGCCGTGCTGGACGGGCACAGGTACATCTATGACGACAGCCGATATATGTGCTGCCCGATGTCGATGCCGGTGAAGGCCGGCACGCCGACCGCCTCTGCCGAAAGCCCGCTCTACGGGGTTATCATTTCGCTCGATAAGCGGGTGATGACAGAACTGTCGATGGAGATGGAAAATACCGGCAATGTGATTCCCGAGGTCAAAGGCGGTTTACGCGCGCAGGGGATCAGGCTGGCCGCTTGGGATGATGCCTTTGCCGACGCGCTGCTGCGTTTGCTGCAATTGGGTGGCAATCCGGCGGATACGGCGATCCTTGGCGAGGCACGGCTGCGCGAGCTTTACTACGCGATCCTGAAGGGCGAGGCAGGGCGTTTTGCCAGACAGGCCTTCGGCGCGGGCAATGCGATCGCACGGTCGATCGCGCATGTATCCTCTCACCTGGACGCGCCGATCTCTATTGATGATATGGCGTCCCGCGCCGGGATGAGCCGCGCCGCCTTTCACCGCAAGTTCAAGCAGGTGACGACGATGGCCCCGATCCAGTTTGTCAAATCCATGCGGCTCAACAATGCGGCGATGAAGATCGCAGGCGGCATGTCCGTGAACGAGGCGGCGGTTGATGTAGGATATGTCAGCCCGTCGCAATTCAGCCGCGAATTCAGGCGGATGTACGGGCAATCCCCGCGCCAATGGGGGGAAGCCCAGCAGTTTCCGGTTGAAATGGGCCAATAAGGGGCTGCCATCGCCCGTGCGTTGGCAGCCCCTTTTCACGCGTCTGGTGGTATGATCAGACGTCTACAACCACCTTGCCGATGGCCTGCCCGCTGGTCAGGCGGTCATAGGCCCCGCCCACCGTATCGAGGTCGACCCTCTGGTCATCAAGCAAGGGCTCCAGCGCCCCTGCGTCCACAATCTCTGCCAGTTTGGTCAGCTCGGCAGCTTCGAACGAAGCGTCGTCACCGTAGGCGGTAAGGGTCTTGGCTTTCATGCTGGTCATCCTCGCGTGATGCCTACCTGAAGATTGCCGTGATTTATCTAATTGGCCTGATTGTGAGCCCGGTTTTCTGATTATGGATATAATTGGTTAGGCGCAAACTGTGTTCGAAGACATCAAGGCTCAGCCGACCAGCCCGCCGCGCGAGATCAAACAGCGCAGAAACAACGGCAAACACATCTCGCCCCGGCTCATGGGGTATTGTCTTCATAATGTCGGGTAAGGGTACAAGTGGCAGCCCGTAGGGGAGTCGAACCCCTCTTTTCAGGTTGAAAACCTGACGTCCTAACCGATAGACGAACGGGCCACTTAGCTTGTGAGCGCTTCTCTAAGGAATGCCGCGCAGGCGCGCAAGCAGAAATCGAAAGAAAATGAAAAATTTTTACGCAGGTGCCGCATCTTCCAGACGCAGCTGCACGGACTGTCGGCCGCGCCAGGTATTGATGTCCAGACGTCCGGCCAGATGGAACCGTGCACCACCGTGGTTTTCTAGTGCCGGACCAAGCGGCCCGTCAAATGCGCCAAAGGCGATGGCGTCCATTTTGGTGTTGTTGCCGTCGCCAAAGCTGATCTTGAGGTGGCTTTCACCCACCCGCTTGGCAAAGCGGATCTGCATGTCGGCAAAGGCATATCGCGGGGCAGGGGCACCGGCCCCGAAGGGGCCTGCCTGTTCCACCTGCTGCGCCAGTTCCACCGTCGCGGCGGCGGGCATCAACATGCCGTCCAGCTTCAGGTCTGCGGCGCCAGCCAGATGTGCGCCCTGCTTGGCCAGTAGCTCTGACAACCGCGCCATGGCGGCGTCCAGCTTGTCTTCGGCCACGGTCAGACCGGCGGCCATTTTATGCCCGCCGCCCTTGATCAGTAGCCCCTCGGCCGCCAACCGCTGGATCGGCGCGCCCAGATCGATCCCCGAGACAGAGCGGCCAGAGCCTTTGCCGATGCCATCCTCGAACCCGATCACGATCGACGGCCGGTTGGACGCCTCTTTCAAACGCGAGGCGACGATGCCCACCACGCCCGGGTGCCAGCCCGCGCCCGAGGCCCAGACCAAAGGCGCGTCAAAGCCGCGGGCCTCTGCCTGATCCAGCGCGGCGGCGCGGACGGCGGTTTCGACATCGCGGCGCTCGGTGTTCAGCAGATCCAGCTTTTCGGCAAGCGACTGCGCCTCATGGGGATCATCGCAGGCCAGCAGCCTTGCCCCCAGATCCGCTTGCCCGATGCGCCCGCCCGCATTGATCCGCGGGCCAAGCAGAAACCCAAGATGATAGGCCGCTGGGGCCGTATCCATCCGCGCCACATCGGCCAAGGCGGCAAGCCCCAACCTGTCGCGCCGCGCCATGACGCGTAGCCCCTGACGCACAAAGGCGCGATTCACGCCGATCAACGGGGCGACATCGGCCACCGTGGCGAGCCCCACCAGATCCAAGAGCGCCATCAGGTCAGGCCCGCGTGCGCCCGCTTCGCGCAGTTGGCGCCCTGCCTCGACCAGCATCAAGAACACCACTGCCGCGGCACAAAGATGGGCCAAGGCACCGTCTTCATCCTGCCGGTTGGGGTTCACCACGGCCAAGGCGTCGGGCAGGGTCTCTCCGCCCAGGTGGTGGTCCAGAATAACGACATCCGCGCCTACCGCCGCGGCCACCGGCCCATGAGACAAGGTCCCGCAGTCAACGCAGACGATCAGGTCATGGGCCGCGGCCAGCTCGGCCATTGCGGCGTCATTGGGACCATAGCCTTCGTCTATCCGATCCGGCACATACAGCGTCGCGGCGCAGCCCATCTCGCGCAGCCAGACCAGCAGCAGCGCGGCAGAGCTGCCACCATCCACATCATAATCCGCAAATACGGCAATCCGCTGACGCGCTTTGACCGCTGCAAGAAAACGCGTCGCGGCTTTCTCCATGTCGCGCAGGGATCGCGGGTCAGGCAGCAGATCGCGCAACGACGGCGCAAGAAACGCTTCGGCCTCTTCCGCCGCCACACCGCGCCGCGCCAGCACCTGACACAGGGCCAGCGGCAGGCTGGTCTGCTGCACCAGAACTTCGGTCGCGCGTTCCACCTCGACACCGGGGCCAACCCAGCGACGCCCCGTCAAAGACGCATCAACACCTAGAAAGCTCATGCATCTCCCCCTTCCAAATGGTCAAAAATCCTCGCCGAAGGCATCCGTCCCATCCTCCCCACAATGGGCAGGGCAGGGGGGCGGCCGCGCCCCTCGGGGTTATAGATCCTCGATCCGCAGCGCCACGGGATCGCTTGCCAGCACACCGGTTTTCGCCATCGCGGCCAGAGCCTCGTCCAGCGCGGTGCGGCTGCATTTATGGGTGACGATCAAGACGGGTGCCTGATCGCTGCGGTGCTCGGTCTGGCGCATGCGGTCGATGCTGATCCCGGCCTCGCCCAGAACGGTGGCGACTTTGGCCAGGGCACCGGGTTTGTCCAGCAGGCCCATGCGCAGATAGAAGGCGGCGGGGCGCTGCGACAGGGCCGCGGTGGCCGAGGCGAGCGTTGCCGCCTTCTGGCCAAAGACCGGGCCATGCCAGCCACGCGCGATATCGCAGATATCCGACAATACGGCGCTGGCGGTGGGGCCTTCACCCGCACCGGGGCCGCGCAGGACGATCTGCCCGATGGCATCGCCTTCCAGCACGATCATATTGGTCCCGCCCGCGAGTTGTCCCAGCGGAGAGCTGTCGGGCACAAGGCAGGGCTGCATGCGCTGTTCCAGCCCGCGGCCGGTCATTTGCGCGACGCCGAGAAGCTTGATCTTGTATCCCATATTCGCGGCAGCCTGAATGTCGTCGATGCTGACGCGCTGGATGCCTTCGATCTCGATCCCGTCGAAATCCACCTGTGTGCCAAAGGCGATCGAGGACAGGATCGCCAGCTTATGCGCCGCGTCAATCCCGCCGACGTCAAGGTTCGGGTCCGCTTCAAGATAGCCAAGCGCCTCGGCCTCCTCGAACAGGGAGTTATAGCCGTTGCCGGTCTCTTCCATGCGGGTCAGGATATAGTTGCAGGTGCCGTTCATCACGCCCATGACGCGGGTGATCTCGTTCCCGGCAAGGCTTTCCGTCAGCGCCTTGATCACGGGGATGCCCCCGGCCACGGCGGCTTCATAGCGGATCAGGCAGCCCGCGGCTTCGGCTTGTTCGGCCAGCGCCTGACCGTGGATCGCCAGCAGCGCCTTGTTGGCAGTGACCACATCTTTGCCCGAGGCAAGCGCGGCTTCGGTCGCGTCCTTGGCGGGGCCTTCGTCGCCGCCCATCAGTTCGACAAAGACATCCACATCGTCCCGTTTTGCCAGTGCGACGGGATCATCTTCCCACGCGTAGCCCGACAATGTGACACCACGGTCCTTGTCACGGCTGCGGGCAGAGACGGCGGTGATGGTGACGGGGCGACCGGTGCGGGCCTCGATCAAGGCAGCCTGCTTGCGGATGATCCGCACCACGCCAACCCCAACGGTGCCCAATCCGGCAATCCCAAGACGAAGCGGTTGTGACATGGTGCAATCCTTTTGGTGGTGCGCGGCAGCGGGCTGCGGCGTTTCGGGGGTTTAGCCGCGATGTAGCCCTTTCCCACCGCGCACGCAACGCGACATTGCATGCGGCTTATTGCAAACCTTGGGACAAACGCTGCTTTTCCGACCCCGACAGAACCGATCCGCGCAAGCGCGCCGCGCGCGCCTGCAACCGTTCGACCCGCGATGTCAGCCCGTTTTCGGTTTGCGGGATGTCCACCTGTCCGGCCTCGGCCTTGGCAAGCAGCGGATCGACCGGCACAAGTGCCGGATAGTCCGAGGCGAGAAGCTCGGGCGTGGCACGGCTGTCAAGCGCGGGAAACTGCGTGCAGGCCGCGGGCAGGGTCAGCGCGGCAAGGCAGAGCGGAAGAAGGATACGGTGCGTCATAGATCAGTCATGCACCAGCGACGGAATTCGCGCAAGCAGGGGTTTGCCTTTGAACATGCGTTCAATTAACCTTTGCCGCATGGCGCGTACAACCGGATCACATTCTGACATCACTCGGCCCAAAATCCGCGCGGCAGCGTTGCGGCTTTTCGCCCGTCACGGCTTTGCTGCCGTATCCATGCGGGCACTGGCGACGGAAGTCGGGGTGCAGGCGGGCGCATTGTATAACTACACGCCGGACAAGCAGACTTTGTTGTTCAGCCTGTTGCAGGACCATATGAACGACCTGCTTGCGGCCTGCGACAGTGACGCCAGTCAAACCGCAGTGGATCGCTTGCGCCAATTCGTCGACTTTCACATCCGCTTTCACGCCGACCGCCCGGACGAGGTTTTCATCTCCTACATGGAGCTGCGCAACCTCACGCCCGAGAATTTCACCGAGGTCGAAGCGCTGCGCCGCCAATACGAAGACCGGCTAGAGATGATCTTGCGCGACGGGGCGGCAGCGGGGGATTTCGCCATCGCCGATACCAAGATCGCGACTTTGGCGGTGATTGCGATGCTGACAGGGGTGAATACGTGGTTTCGCGCCGGCGGACGGCTGTCGCTGGACGAGGTGATCGCGCAATATTGGGATATGGTGCGCAAGTCCGTCACTGCGGGGTAGGCCCCCGCACGTAACGCTGGTTTTCAAGGCGCTTAGGGCCGCAGGGCGTTAATCGTCAAAGCCGACGAACCGCGTGACCTCTTCGACGGGGCGGCGGGTAGAGACGACGGCATTGGCCGAAAAATCCTCGTCCGGCCAGCCCATGGCGACGCAGGTCATGATCACCTGATCCTCGGGGATTTGCGCATGTTCACGCACCACAGGCGATTGCATGATGCCCTGACCGTTGATCACGCAGCCCAGACCTTTGCTCCACGCGGCGAGGACAAGGCCGTAGGTCACCGCGCCCAGATCGAAATGCGCGATGGTGCCGTTGTCATCCAGCGACTTGTCAAAGCAGACGACGATGGACACCGGCGCGTCAAACTGGCGGAAGCCGCGCATCACCCAATCTTGGCGGCGCTCCTTGTCGTCGCGTTCGATCCCCATGGCAGCAAAGAGCTGTTTCGCGATGCCGACCTGCCGGTCGCGGTGGACACCGGCATAGGCCCCGTGATCGCTGATTTCACGCACCGGCGGCACGCCTTGCAGCATACGGGTCGAATTCCCCTCGCGGACTTTCTCAAGCGGTTCGCCGGTCAGCACATGCAGATGCCACGGCTGGGTGTTCATCGACGACGGCGCGCGATTGGCCAGTGCGATGACCTCTTCCAGCAAGGCGCGCGGCACGGGGTCTTTCTTGAAGCCCCGAATGCTACGCCGTTCCTGCATTGCCTGTTTCAGTTCCATCTTGCCCTCCCGCAAATTTCCTGACGGCTGTCAGACTGTTGCAGTTCCGCAGTGGGGTCAAGCGCGGGTGGGGCCGCGTGCCGCTGCGTCAGATCAGCAGTTAGGGACGTTGACCGCCAGCCCCCCAAGCGAGGTTTCTTTGTACTTTTCAGACATATCCGCACCGGTCTGGCGCATGGTTTCGATGCAGGCGTCCAGCGGCACCAGATGCGTGCCGTCGCCGCGCAGCGCAAGCGACGCGGCGGAGACCGCCTTGATCGCGCCAAGCCCGTTGCGTTCGATGCAAGGCACCTGCACCAGACCGCGCACGGGATCGCAGGTCATGCCCAGATGATGTTCCAGCGCGATTTCGGCGGCGTTCTCGATCTGCTGCGGCGTGCCGCCCATGACGGCACAAAGCCCGGCGGCGGACATGGCGGCGGCGCTGCCCACTTCGGCCTGACAGCCCGCTTCCGCCCCCGAAATCGACGCGTTGAATTTGACCAGCCCGCCGATCGCCGCAGCGGTGAGCAGGAAATCCTCGATATGCGCCTCCGACGCGCCGGGGACGTGATCCAGATAATAGCGCAAGGTAGCGGGCATCACACCCGCCGCGCCGTTGGTGGGGGCGGTGACGACTTGCCCACCGGCGGCATTTTCCTCGTTCACCGCCATAGCGTAAACGCTCATCCAGTCGTTGATCGTGTGAGGCGCGCGCTGGTTCTGGCCGCGTTCGGAAACCAGCGCATCATGGATCGCCTTGGCACGGCGTTTGACGTTCAACCCGCCGGGTAGGATGCCATCGGTTTCGAGCCCGCGGTTGATGCAGTCGTTCATCACCTGCCACAGCCGCTTGGTGCCGTCGCGCAGCTGCGCCGCCCCGCCGCGCGATTCCTCGTTGGCGCGTTTCATCTGGGCGATGCTCTTGCCGGACTCAGTCGCCATCTGCAGCATCTCGGTTGCGGATTTGAACGGGAAGGGCACCGGCGCGCCTTCGTCCGTGTCCTTGCCCGCCGCCAGTTCGGCTTCGGTCATCACGAAACCGCCGCCGATGGAATAATACGTCTCGCGCAAGCTGACGTCGCCTTGGGCGTCGGTGGCCATCAGCATCATCCCGTTGGCGTGGCCGTCGAGCTTGGTGTCATAGTCAAAGATCATATCGGACTTGGGCGCGAAACTCAGCGTGCCAAACCCGGGCAGGGTGATGGTCTGCGTGCGGTTGATCTCGGCCAGTACCTCTTCGGCGCGGTCATTGTCGTAGTCTTGCGGCGTGAACCCCGCGAGGCCAAGGATCGTGGCGCGGTCCGTGGCGTGCCCCACACCGGTAAAGGCCAGACTGCCATGCAGGGACGCACGCAGGCCCGCGAATTTGAACGGTGAGGCGCGCATCAGGTCCAGAAACCGTGCCGCCGCCACCATCGGCCCCATCGTGTGCGAGGAGGACGGGCCGATGCCCACTTTGAACATATCGAAGACAGAGAGAAACATCAGGTGGCACTTCCTATGGGTGGGGTGGCAAGGCGGGGCGCGGTGAACGGCGTGGGCTCCAGCCCTTCGGCGGTTTGCGCGGCCGCCGTGCAGGGGAGCGTTTCGACCCTTGCGCAAAGCGCGTGCAGATGCGGGGTGGCGCGCAGATCGAACCAGCCGCGATCACGGTTGCGCGGATACAGCGCACACCAGCGCAACAGCGGGGCGAGGTAAAGCGCAAGCGCGAGGGGCAGCGTATCCGCCGCGGCCCGGTCCTCCAGCCTGCGCAGGTGGGTCTGCAAGGCTTGGGTTACGGTTGTGTGCAGCGCGTCTTGGGCGGTCTTGTCAACGCCCACGTATTTATCAGGGTAAAACAGCATACGCAGGGCAGGGTGCACCGTATTGGCAACGAAAAACAACCACTTGAGGAAATCCGCCCGTGTGGCATCCATCGCGGCAGGGGCTAGCCCCCCGTGCCGGTCCGCCAGCCACAACAGGATCGCGCCGGTTTCAAACATCGGCCCGTCCGGCGTCTGCAACGCGGGGATCAGCCCGTGCGGGTTCAGCGCCCGATAGGCGGGGGCGGACTGCCCCTGCGCCGCGCGATCGACCAGACAGGTGCCATAGGCCACGCCCTGCGCCTCGAGCGCGAGGCGGATGATCAGGGAGGCATTGTCGGGGGCGTAGTGCAGCGTGTAATCGGTCATAGGCCGGTGGTATCCCATTGCGCCGGAGGCGGGCGATTGAAAACGACCGATCTGCGCGGTTTGCGGTACTCTATCCAGATTATCGGCGCATAACACCCCCGTGGGGTCGTGGCGCAGAGCATGTGTCACCGCCCGCAGGCCACGCGACGCGACGACAATGCGGTTTTGAGGGTCGCGCGCCGGCGCGGCTGCGTCTATAAGGGCGTCGATTAACGAGGAGTCGCTGCCATGACCGGAGAATTGTCACCCATCGATAAGGCCAAATTTGTCGCCGCCAAACGCGCTGCACAATTTGTAGAAGACGGAATGCGCGTCGGATTGGGCACCGGCTCTACCGCCGCGTGGCTGGTGCGCTGTTTGGGCGAGATGGTGCGCGACGACGGCTTGCGGATCAAGGGCGTGCCCACGTCGACCCGTACCGCGCAGCTGGCGCGCGAAGTGGGGATCGAGGTGATCAGCCTTGATGAAGCCAAGTGGCTGGACCTGACCATCGACGGTGCGGACGAGTTCGATGGAGAGCTGAACCTGATCAAGGGCGGCGGCGGTGCCTTGCTGCAGGAAAAGATCGTGGCCACCGCGTCTGATCAAATGGTCGTGATTGCCGACATCGGTAAAGAGGTCGAAACACTGGGCGCATTTCCCCTTCCGGTAGAGGTTATCCCCTTCGGCTGGCAGACCACACAAGCGCTTGTCGAAGAGACTTTGGTGTCGATGGACGTGCTGGGGCGCAATTCCACGCTGCGTATGAACGGCGACATCCCCTTCGTGACGGACGAGGGGAACTACATCCTTGATCTGCATCTCAAGCGGATCGGCAACACGCGTCAGATGGCATTGGTCATGAACCAGATGCCGGGCGTAGTTGAAAACGGGCTATTCATTGATATCTGTGATGCCGTGGTGATCGGCTATGGCGATGGCCGCGTCGAAGTGCGCGACATCAACGAAGGCACTGTTGATCGCGATAAGATGGAGTTTGTCGAGACGGATAACCTGTTCTCCGACCTGAGCGATTAACAAAGAAAGGCCCCGGCCCAGATGAGCGATTTTGATTACGACCTTTTTGTCATTGGTGGCGGTTCCGGCGGTGTGCGCGCCGCGCGTGTTGCGGCGGGCGAATACGGGGCCAAAGTCGCCCTCGCCGAAGAGGACCGCTATGGCGGGACATGCGTGATCCGGGGCTGCGTGCCGAAAAAGCTGATGGTTTTTGCCTCGGGTTATGCCGAGCTGGTGGACGAGGCGCAGTGCTTTGGCTGGGACATCAAGCCGGGCACCTTCGACTGGCACGCGTTCAAGACCCGTTTGAACACTGAACTGGACCGGCTGGAAGGCGTCTATCGCAAGCTCTTGGCCAATTCGGACGTCGATACCTTTGACCAGCGCGCCACGATCAAGGATGCGCATACGGTGCAGTTAGCGAACGGCGAAACCCGCACGGCCAAACACATCTTGCTAGCCACCGGCGGCCGTCCGGTACGCCCTGATGTGCCGAACGCCCAGCTTGGGATTGTGTCGGACGATATCTTCCATCTCGAAAGTCTGCCCAAGTCGATCCTTATTGTGGGTGGCGGCTATATCGGCTGTGAATTCGCCTGTATCCTGAATGGCTTGGGCGTCGAGGTGACGATGTACAACCGCGCGGCGCAGATCCTGCGCGGGTTTGATGACGAGGCCCGCGGACTGATCGCTGAATCGATGACAAATGCAGGCGTCGATATCCACTGCGGCACCAGCATCGTCGAAATGGCGCTGGAATCCGAACACGAGGCGGGCACCATGCCCAGCAACTCTGACGCGGCGATGGGGGCCACGGCTGAACAATCGAACGAGCTGAACAATTGCGACGCGCGCGCAGGCACGCAGGGGCCGATTTGGGTCAAAGCCTCCAACGGGGCCGAGAAGGTCTTTGACATGGTGCTGTTCGCCACAGGGCGCGCACCGAATACCGATGACATGGGGCTGGAAGAGGTCGGCGTATCGCTGGGCCGTCGCCAAGAAGTCGAAGTCGACGACTACAGCCAGTCGGGCGTCCCGTCGATCTATGCCATCGGCGATGTCACCGACCGCGTGAACCTGACACCTGTTGCGATCCGCGAAGGCATGGCCTTTGTGCAAACCGTCTTTGGTGGCAACCCGACACCCGTGGATCACGACCTGATCCCGTCGGCCGTGTTCACACAGCCCGAATTCGGCACCGTCGGCCTGACAGAAGAGCAAGCGGCAGAGCAGGAACCGGTCGAGATTTATTCAGCGTCGTTCCGGCCCATGCAAACGGCCTTTGCCGAAAAGAACAAACGTGTGATGATGAAGCTGATCGTCAGCAAGGAAACACGCGTCGTTCTGGGGTGCCACATCGTCGCACCGAACGCGGGCGAGCTGATCCAGCTGGTGGGCATTGCCGTGAAAGCGGGGCTGACAAAAGAGCAATTCGATGCGACCTGCGCCGTGCACCCGACCATGTCCGAAGAGCTGGTCACCATGCGCAGTCCGACACGCACTGCTTGAAGTTCGGGCGAATATGCCCAACTCTGCACAAGATAAAACCGCGTAGGCGGTTGGGATAGGGCCGCTGTAGCGGCCATACATAGGGAAGAATTAATGGCTGGAAATACAGGCGGTCCTTGGGGCGGCGGAGGAAACTCAGGCGGTGGGAACAATGGTGGCGACCGCAACCGGCCCGGAGGGCAGCGGCCCACCGGTGGTGGCGGGCGCGGTCCGGGTGGCGACAAAGGTCAGATGCCCGAAATCGACGATCTGGTGAAAAAGGGTCAGGAACAGCTGCGCGTCCTCATGGGCGGCAAAGGCGGCAGCCGAAACTCCGGCGGCTCTGGCGGGAATATGGGCGGCGCAGGCCCCAAGTTCACCCGCGGCACAGTGGGGCTGGGTCTGGTGGCGGCCGCTGTCGTCTGGGGGATGGCAAGCTTTTATACCGTGCGCCCTGAACAACAGTCGATCGAACTCTTCCTTGGCGAATTTTCTGGTATCGGGACAGAGGGTCTGAACTTTGCCCCTTGGCCCTTTGTCACTGCCGAAGTCTTTGACGTAACCACCAACCGCGCCGAAACCATCGGCGCAGGACGCAGTGGCGACGACAACGAAGGGCTGATGCTGACCACGGATGAAAACATCGTCGACATCGACTTTCAGGTCGTCTGGAACGTGAAGAACGCCGAGAACTTCAAGTTCTCGCTGCGGGATCCGCAGATGGCCGTGCGTGCGATTTCTGAATCCGCCATGCGCGAGATCATCGCCCAGTCCGAGCTGGCACCGATCCTTAACCGTGACCGTGCCACCATCGAAGCCTCCGCGCGCGAGCTGATCCAGACCACGCTTGATAACCGCGAGACCGGGATCAACATCATCCGAGTCAACTTCAACAAGGTGGATCCGCCCAGCCAGACGGTCACCGTGACGGATGCAAATGGCAACACGACGCAGGAATCCGTCATCGACGCCTTCCGTGACGTGCAAGCTGCCGAACAGGAACGCGATCGGGTCGAACGTCAAGCTGACGCTTATGCCAACCGCCGCACCGCCGAAGCCCGTGGTGAATCCGCCCGTCTGCTGGAAGCCGCCGAAGGTTACCGCGCACGTGTGGTCAACGACGCCGTGGGTGAGGCAAGCCGCTTTGAAGCGGTATTGCAGGAATATGCAGCAGCACCCGATGTGACCCGTCGTCGTCTGTACATTGAAACCATGGAGAAAGTACTGGGAGACGTGGACAAGATCATCCTCGAAAACGGCTCTGACGGAACCGGGCAGGGGGTCGTGCCTTACCTGCCGCTCAATGAACTCCGCAACTCCAACCGAGGATCGAACTGATGCGTAAACTCAATATCCTCATCCCCGTGGTTGTGATCGCAGCCGTTGTCGCCCTGTCGTCGATCTTTATCGTGGACGAACGTGAACGCGCGCTGGTGCTGCGTTTCGGCCAGATCAAACAGGTGCGTGAAGACGCGGGCATCGGGTTCAAAATCCCGCTGCTGGATGAAGTCGTCCGCTACGACGACCGTATCCTGTCGCTTGAAACGCCGATGATCGAGGTCACCCCCGCCGATGACCGTCGTCTCGAAGTGGATGCCTTTGTGCTGTACCGCATCAACAGCGTGCGCCAGTTCCGTCAGGCCCTTGGCACCGACGGTGGCCGTCAGGCTGAAATCCAGTTGAACGGTATTCTTGACGGTCAGATCCGTGCGGTTCTGGGCTCGCAGGGGGTGACATCCAACACCATCCTGTCGCCCGAACGCTCTGCACTGATGGACCAGATCCGCGAACGTTCTGATGCGCGTGCGCAGGCGCTTGGTCTGGATGTGGTCGATGTGCGTTTGCGCCAGACCAACCTGCCAGAGCAGAACTTTGACGCGACCCTGCAGCGGATGATCGCTGAACGTGACCGCGAAGCGACCGATGAACGCGCCCGTGGCCGCGAGGCGGCGCAACGTGTCACCGCTCTTGCGGATCGTACCTACGAGGAAATCCTGTCGGAAGCCCGTCGTGATGCCCGTATCACCGAAGGTGAGGCCGACGCCGAGCGGAATAAGATCTTTGCGCAAGCCTATTCCAAGGATGCGGAGTTCTTTGAATTCTACCGCTCGCTCAGCGCTTACGAGCAAGCGTTGAAGGGCGAGAATTCTACCATGGTGATGTCGCCCGACAGCGAGTTCTTTAACTATCTCAAGTCGGACGAAGGCAGCCGCAGCCAACGCGCGACCACCACCGGGACTGGCAACTGATCCTATCCACGGTGCACTTTCAAACAGGGGCTGGCAGAAATGCCGGCCCCTGTTTCGTTTGGGGGCATGACCCCGGGATCAACGGGATGATGGGCGGCGATTTCGCATAGAAACCGAGGGTCGCGTTGACATGCGCGTGAGGATGACCATCTTTCACCTTGCAGCAGTGGGTTTGCAGATGCACTCTGCCAAGGACACACAAACGGGGTGTATCGCCCCTTATAAAACCGGAGTTGACGAATGCAGCCAAAGGCCGTTTCCCTGTCGCGTACCGACGCAATATCGCCCCAGATCAAATGGTTGATGATGGGTATGCTGGCGCTGGCTTTTGTCCTGATGCAGGCCGTGGTCGCACTGGCCAAACCCGAAAGCCTTGCGCCGCTTGCGGAAAAGATCAGCCCGTCGGTCGTGAATATCACCACCTCCACCACCGTTGAAGGGCGCACGGGCCCCCGTGGCATCGTACCCGAAGGCTCCCCCTTCGAGGATTTCTTCAAGGAATTCCGTGACCGCAACAATGGTGGCGAAGCCCCCGCGCCACGCAAATCTTCGGCGCTTGGGTCGGGGTTTGTCATCTCTGAAGACGGGTTCGTCGTGACCAACAACCACGTGATCGAAGGCGCGGACGAGATTACCATCGAGTTTTTCACCGGTCTTGAACTGAAGGCCGAAGTCATCGGCACCGACCCCAACACCGATATCGCCCTGCTTAAGGTTGAAGCCCCAAGTGCGCTGCCGTTCGTCAGCTTTGGCGACAGCAATGCCGCCCGCGTTGGTGACTGGGTGCTGGCCATGGGGAACCCGCTGGGGCAGGGGTTTTCCGTCTCGGCCGGAATCGTCTCGGCGCGCAACCGTGCTTTGTCGGGCACCTACGATGACTATATCCAGACGGATGCTGCCATTAACCGCGGCAACTCCGGCGGGCCGTTGTTCAATATGGACGGCGAAGTTATCGGCGTGAACACCGCGATCCTGTCGCCCAACGGCGGCTCCATCGGGATCGGTTTCTCGATGGCGTCGAATGTCGTGACGCGTGTTGTGAACCAGCTTAAGGAATTCGGCGAAACCCGTCGCGGCTGGTTGGGTGTGCGTATTCAGGACGTTACCCAGGATGTGGCCGACGCGATGGGGCTTGCCAAAGCGTCCGGCGCGTTGATCACCGATGTACCGGACGGCCCTGCCAAGGATGCGGGCCTGAAAACCGGTGATGTGATCCTCAGCTTTGCAGGGGTCGAGGTTGAAGACACCCGCGGTCTGGTCCGTCAGGTGGGCAATAGCACCGTCGGGGCCTCGGTCCGCGTGACTGTCCTGCGCGAGGGGAAATCCCAGACGCTCAAGGTCAAGCTGGGCCGCCGCGAAGATGCCGAGGGGGCAGGGGCGTCTGCGTCTGAGCCAGAGGATGAGGCAGAGCCCGAAGCGCCTGCGTCAAAGTCGGTGCTTGGTCTGACAATCACGCCGCTGACGGATGATCTGCGTACCGAACTTGGGGCGGATGATTCAGTCGAGGGTCTGGCCGTGACCGAGGTGGACGAGATGTCGGAAGCCTTCGAGAAAGGCCTGCGTGTCGGGGACATCATCACAGAGGCGGGCCAACAGCCGATCCTGTCCATCACCGATCTGGAGGACCGGATCACCGAGGCCAAAGACGGCGGCCGCAAGTCGCTGTTGCTGTTGGTGCGCCGCGCAGGTGACCCGCGCTTTGTGGCCCTGGGTCTGGGCGACTAAACCCGCCCTTCATCGCTGGAAAAGCACTGCCCCCGTCGGTCCCCGTACCGGCGGGGGTTTTGCGTGGGGCGCGTCTGCACGCTGCCGGTTGTTTCGCATATCGAAAGCCGATAGGATTTACGTCAAATGAAGGACAGCCCCATGCACGACACATCCACGACGGCCATTCGCAGCGATCGGCTGTCTGCGCTGCGCACCCAAATGCTGGCAGAGGCGGAGATTACCAGCGTGCAGAACCAGTCGCTGATCCAAAGCCGCCGCGAACAGATTTGCGAGGCGGCCTTGTCGCTGTTTCTTGAGAAAGGCTTTGCCGCCACCACGATCCGCGACATCTGTGCGCGCTCGGGCGTCAATCAAGCCAGCATCTATGATTATATCGCGAATAAGAACGACATCCTGCGCCGCCTGCTGAACCAACTGTGGTTCCGCGAGGACGTGTCGACGCTGCCGATCATTCTGCTGGATGAAAACCTGTCACTCGAGGATGCGTTCGAGAAATACTTCCGCGAAAGCTGGTCGATGAAACGGGATGGCACGCTGCTGGCCTATCGGTGCGTGCCGCATATGCAGGCCGAAGACCGCCGTGCCTTGCACGCGCGCGAGTTTGCGGTGATGAAGGATCTGGCCGACCAGCTTGCCCCGCGTCTGGGAATGCATAGCGACGATCAACGGCTTGATATCGTTGCCAATCTGATGGTGTTCCTGTCAGCCTTTGGCCCGATGCGCGACTGGCTGATCCGTGACATCCCGGACGAGGTGATCCTGCGCACGATCTCGGCCGGTGCGGCGGCGATGGTCAGATCGCTTGCGGATCAGACGCAGACCTAAAGTTTGCGGGCGCGAATGACCGTGTGGTGGCTGACCAGCTCATAGCCCATCTCGGCCGCGACACGATCCAGCAGCGTCGCGATCTCGGTCCCTGGAATTTCCACCAGATCCCCACTGTCGACATCGACCAGATGGTCGTGGTCCGTGTGGGGCATCATCTCGTAGCGGGCAGGGGCATCATCCAGCACCAGTTTGCGCACCAGCCCTGCGTTTTCAAGCACTGACATCGTGCGATAGACCGTGGCGACAGACACGGTGTCGTCCAGTCTGCGCGCCTTTTCATACAAGTCTTCGACATTGGGGTGATCGTCGGTTTCCGACAGCAGCGACACGATGGTTGTACGCTGTGGCGTGACCCGCAGGCCCGCTTCACGCAGCAATTGCTTGTAATCAGCGCTGTGGGTCAAACCGATGTCCTTTCTCGTCTGCCTTCTTGTTACGCAAGATTCTCCTTGCCCGCAAGTTTATGCGACCTATTCTTATTTGCATGTTTGACATATGCGACTAATTCGCATTTACATCTAGCGAACGCATTGGTTCTTGGAGGAACAGAATGAGAAAGAATGTGCTGGCGTCGGTTTTTGCCCCGGTTCTTGGTGTTGCAGCGATGGCGGGCGTGCCTGCGGTTGCCGCTGATTTCAAAGTCGTCACGACCTTTACGGTTCTTGCCGATATGGCGCAGCAGGTGGGCGGCGATGCGGCAGAGGTGGTATCGATCACTAAGCCGGGTGCGGAAATCCACGGCTATGAGCCCACCCCGCGCGATATCGTGGGCGCGGTGGATGCCGATCTGATCCTGTGGAACGGCATGAACCTAGAGCTGTGGTTCGAGCAGTTCATCTCGAACCTCGGGGATATTCCGTCGGCGACGCTGACCGACGGGGTGGAGCCGATTTCGATCGGGGAGGGGGAGTATGAGGGCAAGCCGAACCCCCACGCCTGGATGGGGCTGGATAACGCGCTGATCTACGTCGACAACATCGCGGCAGCTTTTGCCGAACACGACCCTGACAATGCGGCGACCTATGCCGCCAATGCAGAAAGCTACAAACAGGAAATCCGCGATACGATCACGCCCCTGCGGGACCGCATTGCGCAGATCCCCGAAGACCAGCGTTGGCTGGTGACCTGTGAAGGGGCGTTCAGCTACCTCGCGCGGGATTTCGGGATGAAAGAGCTCTACCTCTGGCCGATGAACGCCGATCAGACCGGCACACCGCAGCAGGTGCGCAAAGTCATCGATTCCGTGCGCGACAATGATATTCCGGTCGTTTTCTGTGAAAGCACGGTGAATACCTCGCCTGCAAAGCAGGTCGCGCGGGAAACCGGCGCGGCCTATGGTGGTGTGCTTTATGTCGATAGCCTCAGCACCGCCGAGGGGCCCGTGCCAAGCTATCTGGACTTGCTGCGCGTCACCTCGCAGACTGTCGCGGACGGGCTGGATGCAGGCCTGAAGTAAATGGATACCCCTATGCACCCCGCCCCCACGACGACCCCAGATGCCAGCCTTGCGCCCGACGCGATCGGCATCAAGGCCACCGATGTGACCGTGACCTATCGCAACGGCCACACCGCGCTTTATGATGCCAGCTTCGAGATCCCGCGCGGTACGATCACGGCGCTGGTCGGGGTGAACGGGGCGGGGAAATCCACGCTGTTCAAGGCGATCATGGGCTTTGTGCCCGCGGCGCAGGGGCAGATCACCCTGCTGGGCAAGACCGTCAAACAGGCGTTGCGAGAAAACCTTGTGGCCTATGTCCCGCAGTCAGAAGAGGTCGATTGGGCCTTTCCGGTGCTGGTGCAGGATGTGGTAATGATGGGGCGCTATGGGCATATGGGGTTTCTGCGCCGTCCCAAAGCCGCCGATCATGCGGCGGTGGACGATGCTCTGCGCCGCGTCAACATGACCGATTTCCGCCATCGCCAGATCGGAGAGTTGTCTGGCGGGCAGCGCAAACGCGTTTTTCTGGCGCGCGCCTTGGCGCAGAACGGGCAGGTGATCCTGCTGGACGAACCCTTTACCGGCGTAGACGTGAAGACCGAGGACCAGATCATCGACCTGCTGCGCGAGTTGCGCGACGAAGGGCGGGTGATGCTGGTGTCGACGCATAACCTGGGCTCTGTCCCGGAATTCTGTGACCGGACCGTCTTGGTCAAGGGCACGGTGCTGGCCTATGGGCCGACGGAAACGGTCTTTACCCATGACAATCTGGAAACGGCTTTTGGCGGGGTGCTGCGGCACTTTACCCTTGGGGGGCAAGACCTGCACGATGATGACGACGGGCGCGAGCTGCGGATCATCACCGACGACGAACGCCCCTTCGTGCATTACGGCGAACGCATCGACACCTCCGAGGACGACACATGATCGACCTGCTGCTAGAGCCGTTCAGCTATGATTATATGTTCAACGCCATGTGGGTGTCAGCGATGGTGGGGGCGGTTTGCGCCTTTCTGTCGTGCTATCTGATGCTCAAGGGCTGGTCGCTGATCGGCGACGCGCTGAGCCATTCTGTCGTGCCCGGTGTGGCCGGGGCCTATATGCTGGGGCTACCCTTCGCGCTTGGCGCGTTTCTGGCGGGCGGCATGGCGGCGGGGGCGATGCTGTTTCTGTCGGGGCGGTCGGGGCTGAAGATCGACGTGATCATCGGCATCATCTTTACCGCATTTTTCGGCCTGGGCCTTTTCATGGTGTCGCTATCGCCCATGTCGGTCAGCATCCAGACCATCATCATGGGCAATATCCTTGCCATCGCGCCGCAGGATATCGTGCAGTTGGCGATCATCGGGGTTGTCTGTCTGACCGTGCTGCTGCTGAAGTGGAAAGACCTGATGGTCACCTTCTTTGACGAAAACCACGCACGCTCCATCGGGTTGCGTCCCGAGCTGTTGAAGGCGGTGTTCTTCATGCTGCTGTCGGCGGCGGTGGTGGCGGCGATGATGACCGTCGGGGCCTTTCTGGTGATCGCCATGGTCGTGACGCCGGGGGCGACGGCCTATCTGCTGTGTGACCGTTTCCCGCGGCTGATCATCGTATCGGTGCTGATCGGCACGATCACCAGCTTTCTGGGGGCCTATGCCAGCTATTTTCTGGACGGGGCGACAGGCGGGGTGATCGTCACGCTGCAAACCGCGATCTTCCTGCTGGCCTTTGTCTTTGCGCCCAAACACGGTGTGCTGGCCGCGCGGCGAAAGGCTGCGGCGGCGCTCAAATCCTTGCGAGACGGGGTGGCCCCATGATCGAGACGTTGCTGTTCCCCTTCCAGTTTCCCTTCATGCAGAACGCTTTCTGGATCGTGCTGCTGGTCGCCCCACCCACGGCGCTGCTGTCGTGTTTTCTCGTGCTCAAAGGGTGGGCGCTGATGGGCGATGCGGTCAGTCACGCTGTGTTGCCTGGGGTGGTGCTGGCATGGATCACGGGGTTGCCGCTGATTGTAGGGGCCTTTGCCGCGGGCATGTCCTGCGCGATGCTGACCGGATACCTGAGCTATAACAGCCGGATCAAACAGGACACCGTGATGGGGGTCGTCTTTTCGGGCATGTTCGGGATCGGCATCATCATGTACACCTCGATCACCACGAACCAGCATCTGGATCACGTGTTGTTCGGCAATATGCTGGGCGTCGGCGCGCAGGATCTTTGGACGGCGGGGCTGATCTCGGCCTTTGTGACGGCGTTTCTGGTGCTCAAGTGGAAAGATCTGCTGCTGCACGCCTTTGACCCCGCACAGGCGCAGGCCAGCGGGCTGCACACGGGGGTCTTGCACTATGGGTTGCTGGCGGTGTTGTCGCTGACCATCGTGGCGACGCTGACGGCGACGGGGCTGATCCTTGCCGTGGCGTTGCTGGTCACACCGGGGGCGATTGCCTTTCTGGTGGTGCGCAGCTTTGGCCCGATGCTGATCGTATCTGTGCTGGTCTGCCTGTTGTCGATGTTCGCGGGCGTCTACGCCAGCTTCTTTCTGGATAGCGCACCGGCACCGACAATCGTGTTGATCCTGACGGTGATCTTTGTCCTCGCCTTCATCAACCGTTTGCTGGTGACGCGCCGCACCTCGCGTCAGGCGGCACGGGGGTAGCCTTGAAGGGGAGGGCGGCCTCTAGACCCGCCCGACCTTGAACCCGCGGGACAGATGGTTGCGCATGGCAAACAGCAGCAATGCGCCGGGCAACATAGATGTCAGCGTGAAGGCCATGACCATCCCGATATCCGTCTGAAAGCCGAACATCGCGCTGAGCGCCATAGAGATCGGCTTGCCGTTGGTGGTGGTCAGGATGCGGGCAAAGACGACTTCTACCCAGCTGAACATAAAGCAGAAAAACGCAGTCACCGCGATGCCGGGCGCGATCTGCGGTAGCAGGATTTTCCAGATGTAGCGGGGGCGCGAATAGCCATCAAGGAAGGCCGTCTCGTCCATCTCGCGCGGGACGGCGGCGATGAAGCCCTGCAGAATCCAGATCGATACCGGCAGGTTGAACAGACAATGGGCCAGCGCGATGCCGGTGACCGAGTTGACGATGCCAAGCACCGAGAAAAGCTGGAAAATCGGCAGGGTCAGCACTACGGGCGGGGTGATGCGAAAGGCGATGAAGCTGAAGAACAGGTGTTTGTCCCCCAGAAACGACAGCCGCGCAAAGGCAAAGGCTGCGGGCAGGGCGACGGGGATGGTGATCGCGATATTGATCAGCACATAGGCGACTGAATTGCCAAAGGCCGCGCGCAAGCTCGGGTCGGCCCAGATGGCGCGATAGTTGCGCAGCGTCGTCTCGCCCAAGCTCAGCCCGTCCTGCGCCAGCGTCGCGGTAAAGCTTAACACCGTCATCTGCACCAGCGGCAGGATGGTAAAGAGGATGAACGCCCCCAGCAGCGCCAGTTTGATCACGGGCCATGCCCGACGCGGTATCATCACGGCACCCCCGGTTTGGGATCGTCAAGCTTCGCCTGCACCTTGGTAAAGACCCATGCAACCGACAGCACGATCAGGAAATATAGCACCGACCGCGCGGCCGAGGGGCCGTAGTTGAACGCCTTGATCTCTTCGCCCAGATCCACGGCGAGGAACAGGCTGGCCTCGGCCGGGCCGCCGGCATTGATCGGAAAGGCCTCCGTGTAGATCATGAAACTGTCCATGAACCGCAGCAGCACCGCCATGAGCAGCACATGCTGCAACCGCGGCAACTGGATGTGGCGAAACACCTGCCACGGGCGCGCCCCATCGATGGCGGCCGCCTGATAAAGCGGATCGGGGATCGTGGTCAGCGCGCTATAGGCGAGGATGACGACAAGGCTGGTCCAGTGCCACGTGTCCATTGCCAAGATCACCAGCCAGGTCAGCACGGCGCTGTCCTTCCACGCGGCAGGCCAGCCGTAGCCCGCCAGCCACTGCCCCAAAATACCTGTGTCGCCATCCATCAGGCTCAACCAGAGCGCAGGGATCATATTCCACGGTACGAGCAGCGGCAGCGACAGCACAGCCAAGGCCGCCCCCGCCCAGATCCGTCCGCGCGGGATGCACAGGGCCAGCGCGACCCCCAGCGGGATCTGGATGCACAGCACGAAGGTCGAGAACAGCGCGCTGCGCCCGAAGCTCGCCCAGAAACGCGGTGCGGTGATCAGGTCGCGAAACCATTCGGTGCCGATCCAGAAGCGCGATTGCAGGGTGAAAATCTCGAAAAACGAATAGTTGATGACGGTGACCAGCGGGATCAGCCCGACCACCCCCAGCAAGAGGCAGGCGGGGGCGACAAAAAGCCAGCCGCGCGAGTCATGGTGCTTCATGGGGTTAAGTCCATACTCGGGTCAGGCCGTCACAACCGAGGTGCCCCAGCCCGCGCATTCCGCCTTCAGCGCATCGGGCAGGTGGTGGTCGGTGAACAACGTGTTCACATCGCGCAGCGAACAGATCGTCAGCGGGGCCTTGCGCTGGAACTTCAGGTGGTCGGCCACGACCATCACCGTGCGTGACCGCCCGATGGCGGACCGGCTGACCAGCACCTCTTGCCCGTCGAAATCCAGCAGATCGCCATCCGCATCAATGGCAGAACAGCCCAGAACCGAGAAATCGAACTTGAACTGTTTGACCATCTCGGCGGTCAGCCCGCCGACCATGCCGCCATCCGCACGGCGCAAGACGCCGCCCGTCAGGATGATCTCGCAGCTTTGGTTGGCGGCGAGGATATTGGCGATGTTGAGGTTGTTCGTCACGACTAGCAGGTTTTCGTGATGCAGCATCTCCTGCGCGACCGCTTCGGTACTGGTGCCGATGTTCATGAACACCGACGCCCCATGCGGGATCGCCTGCGCACAATGTTCGGCGATGGCGCGTTTGCCTTCCTCGTTCAGGCGGCGGCGTTCGTCATAGACGATATTCACCACCCCCGACGGGATCACCGCGCCGCCATGCACCCGTTCCAGCTTGCCGCTTTCAGCAAGCTCGGACAGGTCGCGGCGGATGGTCTGCACGGTGACATTATACGCCTCTGCCAGCCCGTCGACGGTGACTTTGCCGTCCTTGCGCGCCAGCTCCAAAATCTCGCGCTGTCTGAAATTTGACATAGATCCCCCCGTCTTTGGCTGAGGATGCCCAAGGTTTCTGCACGCCCGACCAAAACTTACAATCTACGGAAAGCGAAGCACGTCAAGGCCGCGAATCGTGGTATATCGTCTGTAAGGCGCAGAAATGCGCGTCAGACGAAGGATTAATGCGCCTAAAATCAAGGCTATAGTCGAAAACGAAAAGAAACGAACGTTCGATCTTGAAAAACGAAGGGGCTTGGTGTCTTTTGTCACGACGTCCCGCAAACCTAGCTGCGAGACGCGAAAATGATGCGGGGAGGCTTCATTGAGCCAGCTTGAAACAGAACACAGCGTCGATCTCTTTGTGATCGGCGGAGGGATCAACGGCTGCGGCATTGCACGCGACGCCGTGGGCCGTGGGTTTACCGTCGAGCTGGCAGAGATGAACGATCTGGCCTCGGCAACCTCCTCGGCCTCGACCAAGCTGTTTCACGGCGGGTTGCGCTATCTGGAATACTGGGAGGTCCGCCTTGTCCGCGAGGCGTTGATCGAACGCGAAACCCTGCTGAAAGCGATGCCGCATATCTCTTGGCCGATGCGGTTTGTGCTGCCTTATCATAAGGATATGCGGTTCGAGGGGGATACGCCCACCTCAAAGCTGCTCAACGTGTTCATGCCGTGGATGAAGGGGCGTCGCCCTGCGTGGCTGATCCGCTTGGGTCTGTTCATGTATGACAATCTGGGCGGGCGGCAGATCCTCAAGGGGACGACCGCGGTCGATCTGACGCAGGCCCCCGAGGGGGCACCGCTGCAGGACAAGTTCGAAAAGGCCTATGAGTATTCCGACTGCTGGATCGAAGACAGCCGTCTGGTGGTGCTGAACGCCCGCGACGCCCAAGCCCGTGGTGCGCGGATCAACACCCGCACCAAGGTCGTCTCGGCCGAGCAGGTCGACGGCATGTGGCAGGTCACGCTGGAACCGAAAGACGGCGGCCGCCAACGCGTGGTACAGGCCAAGATGTTGGTCAACGCCGGTGGCCCGTGGGTGGAAAACGTGATCCGCAACACCGTGCGCATCAATTCCTCGGAAGGGGTGCGGCTGGTGCGGGGCAGCCATATCGTGACGCCCAAGCTGTATGACCACGACAAATGCTACTTCTTCCAAGGCGAAGACGGGCGCATCATCTTTACCATTCCTTACGAGACGGATTTTACCCTGATCGGCACCACAGATGCCGACCACACGGATGTGTCCGAAAAGCCGGTCTGCACCCCCGAGGAGCAGGACTACCTCGTGCGTTTTGCGTCCAAATACCTGAAAAAGCAGATCACCACCGACGATATCGTCTGGACCTACTCCGGCGTGCGCCCGCTGTATAACGACGGGGCGAGCTCTGCCACGGCGGCGACGCGGGACTATGTGTTGAAGGTCGACACATCCGCCGGTGCGCCGGTGCTGAACGTCTTTGGCGGCAAGATTACCACCTACCGCCGTCTGGCCGAAAGCGCGCTAGAGAAGATCCAGCCCTATTTCGCCAATGACGCCAAACCCTGGACGGCGGGTGTCGCCTTGCCTGGCGGCGATTTTCCGGTAGACGGCGTGGCGGCGTTGAAACAAGAGTTGCAGGACCGCTACGGCTTTTTGACCCAACGTTGGGCCGATCGTCTGGTCAAAGCCTACGGGCGCGAGGCATTTGATGTCTTGGGCGACGCGCAAACCGCGGCAGATCTGGGGCGCGATTTCGGCGCGACCCTGACCGAGCGAGAGGCCAAGTGGCTGATCGACAAGGAATTTGCCCGCACCGCTGACGACATCATCTGGCGCCGGTCCAAACTGGGCCTGCGGCTTGACGCGGATGAATTGAACACGTTGGAAGCTTGGATGGTGGAAACCACCGCCACGCCCGCCGACAACACTACAGCCGCCACTGGCGCGTGAAGGGGAGAGGAACATGTCGCTCGTTTTGCAAGGCGTGTCCAAGGTCGTAAACGGCCAGACGCATATTCATCCGACAGATCTTGAGCTGCAATCCGGCACCATGAACGTGCTGCTGGGGCCGACATCTGCGGGCAAGACTTCCCTGATGCGGTTGATGGCGGGGCTGGATGTGCCCAACACCGGCAAGGTGATCTGGAACGGCGAGGATGTCACCGGCATGCGCGTTCAGGATCGCGGTGTGGCGATGGTGTATCAGCAGTTCATCAACTACCCGTCGATGACCGTCTACAACAACATCGCCAGCCCCATGCGGTTGCTGGGCAAATCCAAGGACGAGATCGACAGCGCCGTGCGCAAGGCCGCCGATCTGATGCAGTTGACGCCGATGCTGGACCGCAAGCCGCTGGAACTGTCGGGCGGGCAACAGCAACGCTGCGCGCTGGCCCGCGCTTTGGTCAAGGACGCGGGGCTGGTGTTGCTGGACGAACCACTGGCGAACCTTGATTACAAACTGCGCGAAGAGCTGCGGGCCGAGATTCCGAAAATCTTTGAGGAAGCAGGCTCGATCTTTGTCTATGCCACGACCGAACCCGAAGAGGCGCTTTTGCTGGGCGGGCACACCGCCACATTGTGGGAAGGGCGCATCACGCAGTTCGGCCTGACCCCCGTGGTCTACCGCCAGCCCGTCGATGCCACGACTGCGCGCGTCTTCTCTGACCCGCCGATGAACTTCCTCAACATCACCAAGGCCGGCGACACGCTGACCTTTGGCGACGGCAACACGGTCTCGACCTTCGGGAACTTCAAGACCGTGGCCGATGGCAGCTATGTTGCGGGCTTCCGCCCCAATCACCTTGAACTGTCCAAGCAGTCTGACGACGCGCTGGAGTTTGCGGGCAAGCTGAACGTGACCGAGATTACGGGGTCGGAAACCTTTATCCACCTTGATCACCACGGTGAAAACTGGGTCGGTCTGGTGCACGGGGTCAAAGACCTCAAGATCGGGGCTCCGCTGAACGTCTATCTTGACCCGACACATGTTTACATCTTTGCCGAAGACGGCACATCCGTGGCCCCCGCATCCTATGCGGCAGCGGCCTGAGGGAGGACCGGACCAATGGCAAAAATCACCCTTGATAACCTGGCGCATTCCTATTTGCCCAACCCCACCAGCGAAGATGATTTCGCGCTGAAAGAGCTGAACCACGATTGGGTGGACGGCGAGGCCTATGCGCTTTTGGGCGCGTCGGGCTGCGGGAAATCCACGTTGCTGAACATCATCTCGGGCCTGCTGCACCCCAGTCAGGGCCGCATCCTGTTCAACGACCGTGACGTGACCAACGACCCCACGACCAAGCGCAACATCGCGCAGGTTTTCCAGTTTCCGGTGGTCTATGACACGATGACCGTGCGCGACAATCTGGCGTTCCCGCTGCGCAACCGGGGCGCGGATGCGGCCTATGTCGCGCAGCGCGTGCAGCAGATCGCGGGGATGATCGGCATGGAAGACATGCTGAACCGCAAGGCGCGCGGGTTGACGGCGGATGCGAAGCAGAAAATCTCGCTCGGGCGGGGGATGGTGCGCGAGGACGTGAACGCGCTGCTGTTTGACGAACCGCTGACCGTGATCGACCCCCATATGAAGTGGGAACTGCGCACGCAGCTAAAGTCGCTGCACCATGAATTCGGCCACACAATGATCTATGTGACACATGACCAGACAGAGGCGCTGACTTTTGCGGATAAGGTCGTCGTCATGTATGACGGCCGCGTTGTGCAGATGGGCACCCCGCAAGAGCTGTTCGAGACGCCACAGCACACCTTCGTTGGCTATTTCATCGGCTCGCCCGGTATGAATGTGCTGGACGCGACGGTGACCGGCGACAAGGCCGTCATTGGCGGCCACGAGATCGACTTGGGCCACGGCTTTGCGCCGCTTGACGGCAAGGTCGAACTGGGCGTGCGGCCTGAATTCACACGGCTTGCCACGGGCGCGGCGGGGCTGCCTGTCACGATCAAGCGGATCGAGGATGTGGGCCGCCACAAGATCGTGCGTGCTGACTTTAATGGCAGTGAAATCAACGTGATCGCCGAAGAAGGTGCCGAGATTTCTCCGGATATGAACCGCATTGTTTTCGACCCTGCCGGGGTGAATGTCTATGCCAACAGCTGGCGCGTTGCGCCGCAGGGGGCCTAAGATGATCCAATCCGCCGCTTTCCCGCTGACCCTCGCTGAAAGGACCGCGTCATGAACAAGACCGTCAATCAAAAGGCCTGGTTCCTTGTACTGCCCGTGCTGCTGCTGGTGGCTTTCTCTGCCGTGATCCCGCTGATGACCGTGGTGAACTATTCCGTGCAGGATACCTTCGGGAACAACCAGTTCTTCTGGGCTGGCCTCGACTGGTTCCGCGAGATGATTGAATCCGAGCGGATGTGGAACGCCTTGGGCCGCCAGATCGCGTTTTCGGTGATCATTCTGGCGATTGAAATCCCGCTGGGGATCTTCGTCGCGCTGAACATGCCCAAGAAAGGGTTCTGGGCCTCGCTGTGTCTGGTCCTGATGTCGCTGCCGCTGTTGATCCCGTGGAACGTTGTGGGCACCATCTGGCAAATCTTTGGCCGCGTGGACATTGGCCTGTTGGGCTACACGCTGTCGGCCTTGGGCATCGACTATAACTACACTCAGGATTTCTATGCCGCATGGATCACTGTGATCGTGATGGATGTCTGGCACTGGACGTCACTGGTGGCGCTGCTGGCCTATGCCGGTCTACAATCCATCCCCGATGCTTACTATCAGGCGGCCAAGATCGACCAGGCGAGCCGCTGGAAAGTCTTCCGCTATATCGAGCTGCCCAAGATGATGGGCGTTCTGATGATCGCGATCCTGCTGCGGTTTATGGACAGCTTCATGATCTACACCGAACCGTTCGTCGTGACGGGCGGGGGGCCTGGTAACTCTACCACCTTCCTGTCGATCGATCTGGTCAAGATGGCCCTCGGACAGTTCGACCTTGGTCCTGCGGCGGCGTTCTCGATCATGTATTATCTGGTGATCCTGCTGATCTCCTATGTGTTCTACACCGTGATGACGAACCTTGATAAAAGGGATGGCCACTGATGTCCGATCTTGCACAAAAAAGAGGGTTTGCCCTGCCCAAGATCAAGGGCAATGCGATTGTCATGGCGCTCTATCTGCTGTTCTTGCTGCTGCCGATCTACTGGCTGCTGAACATGAGCCTCAAGACCAACACAGAGATCCTCAACAGCTTTACCCTGTGGCCGCGTGATCTGACGTTCGACAACTATATGACGATCCTGACGGATGCGTCATGGTACACGGGCTATCTGAACTCGATGGCTTATGTGGTGATGAACATGGTGATCTCGCTCGCGGTGGCGCTGCCGGCGGCCTACGCCTTCTCGCGCTACAGCTTCATGGGCGACAAGCACCTGTTCTTCTGGCTGCTGACCAACCGGATGGCCCCGCCCGCGGTTTTCGCGCTGCCGTTCTTCCAGCTTTATAGCTCCGTCGGGTTGTTCGACACGCATATCGCTGTGGCGCTGGCACATTGTCTGTTCAACGTGCCGCTGGCGGTGTGGATCCTCGAAGGGTTCATGCGCGGCGTCCCGAAAGAGATCGACGAGACGGCCTATATCGACGGCTACAGCTTCCCGCGCTTTTTCATCCGTATCTTCACGCCGCTGGTCGCCTCGGGGATCGGGGTCACGGCCTTCTTCCTGTTCATGTTCAGCTGGGTTGAGCTGCTACTGAGCCGGACGTTGACCAGCGTGGACGCCAAGCCAATTGCCGCCACCATGACCCGTACTGTCGGGGCCGCCGGGATCGACTGGGGCGTGCTGGCCGCGGCAGGGGTGCTGACCATCGTACCCGGTGCCCTGGTGATCTATTTCGTGCGCAACTACATCGCCAAAGGCTTTGCCTTGGGCCGCGTTTAACAAAGAAAGACCGGAGGAAACATTATGGACTGGATGGCTTGGACTTGGCCCACCGCCGCTTTCTTTGGGATCATCGCGGTGACGCTGATCACCTTTACGATCCTTGCAATCAAATTCCCCGAAGTGCCGCGCGCCGGTATACTGGGGATGGAAACGACGCGCGGTGACCGGTTGTTCATCACGCTTCTGGGCTCGGCCTTTATCAATCTGGCTTGGCTCGGGCTGCTCAGTGCGCCCCAATGGGGGGCATTGGTTGTCTGCCTTTTCTATGCCATCGCGGTTTTCCGCTGGGTCTAGGAAAGGAAAATAAGGGGGGCCGGCCTGCAAGAACCGGACCTCTCAAATGTTCAATTCTAGGGAGGAACATCATGAACTTGCGCTTAAAGGGAACGACTGCGATCGGGCTTGCGGCTTGCATGTTTGCCGCACCTGCGTTCGCCGACATGGAGGCCGCAAAGGCTTTCCTTGATAAGGAAATCGGCGATCTCTCCGCGCTGTCGCGGGAAGACCAGGAAGCCGAACTGCAGTTCTTTATCGACGCTGCAAAACCGTTTGAAGGCATGTCGATCAACGTCGTGTCCGAGACAATCGGCACGCACACCTACGAATCCACCGTTCTGGCCCCCGCTTTCGAAGCGATCACCGGCATCAAGGTCACCCATGACCTGATCGGCGAAGGTGACGTTGTCGAAAAGCTGCAAACGCAAATGCAGTCGGGCGAGAACATCTATGACGCCTATATCAACGATTCCGACCTGATCGGGACGCACTGGCGCTATCAGCAAGCCCGCAACCTGTCCGACTGGATGGAAGGCGAAGGCAAGGCCGTGACCAACCCCGGTCTCGACCTCGAAGACTTCATCGGCCTGTCGTTCACGACCGGCCCCGATGGCAAGATCTACCAGCTGCCCGACCAGCAGTTTGCGAACCTGTACTGGTTCCGCTACGATTGGTTCAACGACGAACAGAACAAGGCTGATTTCAAAGAGAAATATGGCTACGATCTTGGTGTTCCGGTCAACTGGTCCGCATATGAGGACATCGCGGAATTCTTCACCGGTCGCGACCTGTCGCGTCTTGGCGTCGAAGGCGAAGTCTTTGGCAACATGGACTACGGCAAGAAAGACCCGTCGCTTGGCTGGCGCTACACCGATGCGTGGCTGTCGATGGCCGGTGCCGGTGACGTGGGCGAGCCAAACGGTCTGCCCGTCGATGAATGGGGTATCCGCGTCAACGAAAACTCGCAGCCTGTGGGGTCTTGCGTTGCACGTGGCGGTGCCACAAACGGGCCAGCAGCGGTCTATGCTGTGACCAAAGCGATCGAATGGCTGCAGAAGTATTCGCCTCCGGCGGCTGCGGGCATGACCTTCTCTGAAGCGGGCCCAATTCCGGCGCAGGGCAACGTGGCCCAGCAGATGTTCTGGTACACCGCCTTTACCGCCGCGTCGGTAGAGCCTGACCTGCCCGTGATGAACGAAGATGGCACGCCGAAATGGCGCATGGCACCTTCGCCCCACGGTGCCTATTGGACCGAAGGCACCAAGATCGGGTATCAGGATGCCGGGTCGTGGACGCTGATGAAATCCACGCCGGTGGACCGTGCACAGGCCGCTTGGCTCTATGCGCAGTTCGTCACCTCCAAGACTGTGGACGTCAAGAAAAGCCACGTTGGCCTGACCTTCATCCGTGAATCGTCGATCCAGCACGAAAGCTTTACAGAGCGTGCACCGAAACTGGGTGGTCTGGTTGAATTCTACCGTTCGCCAGCGCGCGTTCAGTGGTCCCCAACCGGTACCAACGTGCCTGACTATCCAAAGCTGGCGCAGCTGTGGTGGCAGAACATCGGCGACGCCATGTCCGGTGCGAAGACCCCTCAGGAAGCGCTTGATGCCCTGTGCGCCGATCAGGAAAAAGTCCTGATCCGTCTGGAGCGTGCCGGCGTTCAAGGGGACATTGGCCCCAAGATGAACGAAGAGCGTGACCCAGAGTACTGGCTGTCCCAGCCCGGTTCGCCCAAAGCGAAACTGGAAAGCGAAGACGAAGAGCCACAGACCATCGCCTATGATGAGCTGATCAAATCCTGGCAGTAAGCCACTCTTTCCGGGGCCGGTTCGCTGGCCCCGGAACCTTTGATTTTCCAACAACGCCGACATCCGTCATTGCCCTGACATCTGGTCGGGCCTGCCGACCCTTGCTAGGATACGGCACCATCTGACGGTTGCTACACTTCCAAAGGGACGCGCATGACGTATATCCTTGCCATTGACCAAGGCACCACCTCCACACGGGCCATCGTTTACGATGACACGATGACGTCGATTGCCAGCGCCCAGGAAGAATTTCCCCAGCATTTCCCCCAGTCCGGCTGGGTTGAACATGATCCCGATGATCTGTGGCGCACCACGCAGGCGACCTGCCGCGGGGCGATCGACAAGGCAGGGATCACGGCAGGCGATATCGCCGCCATCGGCATCACCAACCAGCGCGAGACGGTTGTGGTCTGGGACAAGGAAACCGGCCGCCCGATCTATAACGCCATCGTCTGGCAGGACCGCCGCACCGCCAGCCAGTGCCGCACCCTGCGCGACGCGGGCCACGAAGAGATGTTCACCGACCGCACCGGCTTGCTGCTGGACCCGTATTTCTCGGGCACCAAGCTGGCGTGGATGCTGGACAATGTCGAAGGCGCGCGCGACCGTGCCGCCAAGGGCGAGCTGCTGTTCGGCACCGTCGATTGCTTTTTGATCTGGAAGCTGACCGGTGGGGCGTCCCATGCGACGGACGCCACCAACGCCGCGCGCACCATGCTGTATGACATCCGCAAAGGCCGGTGGAGCCGTTCGATCTGTGATCTGCTCGACATCCCGATGGAGATGTTGCCAGAGGTCAAGAATTGCGCCGATGATTTCGGCAGCACCGATCCCGATATTCTGGGCGCTGCCGTGCCGATCCACGGGGTTGCTGGCGACCAGCAGGCGGCCACGGTGGGGCAGGCGTGTTTCGAGCCGGGGATGCTGAAATCCACCTACGGCACGGGCTGTTTCGCGCTGATGAACACAGGCGACACGCCGGTGCGGTCGGAAAACCGGCTGCTCACCACCATTGCCTATCAATTCGACGGCAAGCCGACCTATGCGCTGGAAGGTTCGATCTTTGTCGCGGGGGCTGTGGTGCAATGGCTGCGCGACGGTTTGCAGATCATTCAGGATTCGGCCGAGACGCAAGGGCTGGCCGAACAGGCGGACCCGCATCAGAACGTGGTGCTTGTCCCTGCCTTTGTCGGGCTGGGTGCGCCCTATTGGAACCCCGATTGTCGCGGCGCGGTCTTCGGGCTGACCCGTGGCACGGGGCCCGCCGAAATGGCCCGCGCGGCGCTGGAAAGCGTCGGCTACCAGACACGCGACCTGCTTGAAGCGATGTCCGCCGACTGGAAAGCCGATGGCGTGCAGCCCACATTGCGCGTCGATGGCGGCATGTCTGCCAGCGATTGGACCATGCAATTCCTGTCCGACATCATCGCCGCCCCCGTTGACCGGCCCACCGTGCATGAAACCACCGCCCTCGGGGTCGCGTGGCTTGCGGGGATGCACGCGGGCGTTTATCCTGATCAGGAACAGTTCGCGAAATCGTGGACACAGGAAACCCAATTCACGCCGAAAATGGACGATGACCAGCGCGACGCGAAATATGCGCTCTGGAAAAAGGCCGTTGACGCGACCCTGAATTTTTAAGGAACTCCCCATGACAGCCCCAACGCTTCGCCGGTATCTGACCCAAAACAGCTTTGACCCCGATCTGGTGTTTCTGCTGGAAGACATCGCATCGGCGTCGCGACTGATCGCCGGTCTCGTGCGTCGTGGTGCCTTCGAGGGCAACCTTGGTGCCGCCGGAGAGATCAACGTGCAGGGCGAGGCGCAAAAGACGCTGGATATCATGGCCAATGACGTGTTCGAGCGAGAGTGTGCCAACAGCCCGCGTGTGGCGGCACTTGTATCGGAAGAGGTGGAAGAGGTCACTTGGCTGAAAGAGCCGCAAAAGGGCGACTACTTGCTGTATTTCGATCCGCTGGACGGGTCGTCGAACCTTGATGTGAACCTGTCGGTGGGGTCGATCTTTTCGGTCATGCAGGTGCAGGCCGATGGTGACCGCAACGTGCTGTACAACGGCCGCAACCAGATTTGCGCGGGCTATGCGATCTACGGCCCCTCGACCATGTTTGTGGTGACCAAAGGCGACGAGGTGGCAGGCTTCAGCAGCGATCCCGACACGGGCGAATTCAGCCTGACGCACCCCAAGATGACCGTGCCCGCCGAGACCTCGGAATATGCGATCAACACCTCGCGCGCACGCTATTGGTATGCCCCCGTCAGCCGCTATGTGGACGAGGCCGTCGCGGGCAAGGAAGGCCCCCGTGGCCGGTCGTTCAACATGCGCTGGACCGCGTCCATGGTCGCGGATGTGCACCGTATCCTCACGCGTGGCGGCGTCTTTCTGTACCCCGCTGACAGCAACAACCAGAAGACCGGCGGCAAGCTGCGTCTGATGTACGAGGCGAACCCGATGGCGATGGTGATCGAAGCGGCAGGCGGTGCTGCGTCGACGGGGCAGGGCGCGATCATGGACGTCGCCCCCACGGCACCGCACCAGCGCGTTCCGGTGATCCTTGGCTCGCGCGACGAGGTTGCCGTGCTTGATAGCTACCACAAAGACACCGCTGACAGCTAAGCCGATGTTCTCGTTCTTCTCTCCGCAAGCGCTGCATTTCGGACGTGGACAGGCCGCGCAGACGGCCACGCTGGCCGCTGGCTTTGGGACGCATGTGCTGATCGTACACGGCTCCAATGCAGCGCGGGCGGCTTGGTTGGTCGAGGATTGCCGCGCGGCGGGTCTGTCGGTCACCACACAAAGCTGCGGGTCCGAGCCGAGCCTGCCTGCGTTGGAGGCCGCACTCGCCGGTGTGTCCGCAGATCGGCCGGATGTGGTTGTCGCACTTGGCGGCGGATCGGTGATCGACTTTGCCAAGGCGCTCGCGGCGCTGATCCCCTGTGCGGGGGCACCGCTGGACTACCTCGAAGGGGTGGGGGGCGGCAAACCGCTCGACCGCGTACCCTTGCCTATGATCGCGCTGCCGACCACGGCGGGCACGGGGGCAGAGGTGACCAAGAACGCGGTGATTGCCGTGCCGGAACACGGGGTCAAGGTCAGCCTGCGCGACGCGCGGATGATCCCCGATATCGCCATCGTGGATGCCGGGCTGATGCAGGGCGCACCGCGCCGCGTCACCCTTGCGGCGGGGCTGGATGCGGTCACGCAGGTGATCGAACCTTATCTGTCCATCAAAGCGACGCCGATGACGGATGCGCTGTGTCAGGCGGCGATCCCCAAGGGCCTGGCCGCCCTGCGTGCCGTGGTTGAACAAGACGCAGCGGAAGCGTGGGACGATATGGCTTGGGTCAGCACCTGCGGCGGCTTGGCCTTGGCGAATGCGGGGCTGGGGGCGGTGCATGGTTTTGCGGGTGTGATCGGCGGCCAGACCGGTGCCCCCCACGGAGAGATTTGCGGCGCGCTTCTGCCCGCGGTGCTGGCGTCTCACTTGGACAAGGCAGAGGCAGGCACGCTGATCCACACGCGCCTGATGTGGGTGCTTGAGCTGATCGATGCGACATTCGACGTTCAAGACGGGGCAGGGATCACCGCCCTGCGCGATTGGTCCCGTCAGATGGGGCTGCGGACATTGACCGAGATGGGGCTGAACCCCGAGGATCACGCAGAGGTGGCACGCTTGTCCGCCGGTGCATCCTCGATGAAGGGCACGCCCTTCGCGCTGACGCAGGACGAGCTGATCGCCATCCTGCGCGCCTGACGCTTATCGTGGCGGGTTACAGCCCCAGCGATTTGCGCAGCATGTTCAGCGCCACGAGGATCAGGAAGACCGCGAACACCCGTTTCAACGGTTTGGGGTCCATCGCATGGGCCAGTCTAACCCCCAGCGGCGCGGTGATGAGCGTCATGGCGATGACAATGGCAAAGGTGGGCAGGTTCACCGCCCCCACCGTCAGCGGCGGGCTGTTGGGCGCGGCATCCACCAGCAGGAACCCGATGACAGAGGGCACGGCGATCAGCACGCCAAACCCCGCAGCCGTTGCCACGGCACGGTGGATCGGTACGTTGAACAGGCTCATCAGCGGCACGCCAAAGCTGCCCCCGCCGATCCCCATCAGTACCGATAGAAACCCGACCGAGGGTGACAACGCCGCGCGCGCGGCCCCACGGGGCATCGCCTGTCCCAAGCGCCAATGCGCCCGCCCAAAGGCCATGTATAGTCCGACGACCAGCGCCAGCCCTCCAAAGATGCCCTGCAAGACGCTCGTGCGCAGCTGTGCCACCACCAGCATCCCGATGATGGCCCCAATCACGATCCCCGGTGCCCATGTCTTGAGGATCGCCCAATCGACCGCACCCTTTTTATTGTGGCTGTGCACCGACCGCAGCGAGGTCACGATGATCGTCGCCAACGAGGTCGCCAGACACATCTGCATCAGCTGCGGGCTGTCATAGCCAAGCGCTTGGAACGCATAGAAGAACGCAGGCACCAAGACGATACCGCCACCGACACCAAGCAGCCCCGCCAGCACACCGGCAAAGGCACCGATGGCCATGATCATAAGGACAATCTGCAGAAAGAGGGTGGGGTCTTGCATGGGGGGCGATCCTGAATGTCGTGCGGTTGCCCCTGTTGCTATACCGCTTCTTGCGCCTCGGCCAGTGTTTGCATCGCGTCCAGCGCCTCTAGCAGCACCTGACGGTCGGCACCGGGGCGGGAGGCTTGCTCGGACAGGGTGCGCCGCCAGACCCGTGCACCGGTGCGACCGGCAAAGAGCCCCATCATATGGCGGGTGATCTGGTTCAGCTTGCCGCCGCCGTCGATATGCGCGTCGATATAGGGCAGCATCTGCGCCACGACATCCTCGGGCGTGGTGTCTGCGCCGGTGCCGTAAATGCGGCGATCCGCCTGCGCCAGAATATCGGTCGGGTTATGATAGGCGCTGCGCCCGATCATCACGCCATCCAAACCGGCGTCCAGAAACGCCTCTGCCTGATCAAGCGAGGTGATGCCCCCGTTGATCGAGATATGCAGGTTCGGGAACAGCCCCTTCATCCGGTGCACCAGCTCGTAGTCCAAGGGGGGAATGTCGCGGTTTTCCTTGGGGCTGAGCCCTTGCAGCCACGCCTTGCGCGCGTGGATTGTCACCCGTTCACAACCCGCGCCGACGATCTGCGCCAGAAACTCGGGCAGCACCTCGGCGGGGTTCTGGTCATCCACGCCGATCCGGCATTTGACGGTCACGTCCACATCCACCGCGCGCCGCATCGCCGCGACGGATTTCGCCACCAGCGCCGGTTGCTCCATCAGCACCGCGCCAAAACAGCCCGATTGCACGCGATCCGACGGGCAGCCGACGTTCAGGTTGATCTCGTCATACCCCGCCTGTGCCCCGATCCGCGCCGCCTCTGCCAGCTCGTCCGGGTCAGACCCGCCAAGCTGCAAGGCCACGGGATGCTCCGAGGTATCATGATCCAGCAAATGCAAAGCGCCGCCGCGCACCAAGGCAGGCGAGGTGACCATTTCGGTATAAAGCAACGTCTGCTTGGAAAACAGCCGGTGCATGTAGCGACAATGCCGGTCGGTCCAGTCCATCATGGGTGCCACGGATAGCCTTGATGACCTGCAAATATCTGATTTTAATATACTATTCGTCAAATCAAGTTCCGTTTCGCTTTGCGCATTGTTGCGCATTTTAGCTTGTTTTTGCCCGTTTTTTGCTATCTGAACAATGCATGTTGTTCAGATTGACCAAAAATGTTGTTCAGATATGCCCCAGATTATAGAGCGTAAACGCAAGGACGGTTCCACCGCGTATGTTGCACAAATCAACATCAGACGGAATGGCAAATGGGCGCATCGCGAATCCCGAACTTTTGACAAGCATTCATCTGCTTCAGCATGGTTCAAAAAGCGGATGAAAGAAATCACTGCTGCTGGTGCAGACTTGACCGCCATCAATAGCAAAGGCCGAACACTAAGCACAGCGATTGACCGCTACATCACCGAAAGCGTCAAAGAGATTGGCCGCACCAAAGCACAGGTTCTGCGGTCAATCCGTGAATATGACATAGCGTCGATGAACTGCAACGACATACAAAGCCACGACATCGTTCAGTTCGCCAAAGAACTTGGCGCGACACGAACACCGGCCACCGTTGGAAACTACTTGTCCCACCTTGGGGCAATCTTTGCCGTGGCCAGACCAGCATGGGGCATCCCATTAGACCAGCAGGCGATGAAAGATGCGTTCGTGGTCTGCAATCGCCTTGGGATAACTGGCAAAGCGAAGAGGCGTGACCGTCGCCCTACGTTGGATGAACTGGATGCGCTGCTGACCATGTTCGAAGACAAGCACCGTCGCCGCCCCAATTCACTGCCCATGCATCGCGTGGTCGGGTTCGCGCTGTTTTCAACGCGCCGTCAGGAAGAAATCACAAGGGTGGCTTGGAAAGGTTTGGACCAGACGCACAACAGGGTGTTCATCAAGGATATGAAGCACCCCGGTGACAAAGTGGGCAATGACGTGTGGTACGACCTACCGGCCCCCGCCATAAACATAGCGATGGCGATGCCAAGGAAGAAGCCACTGGTGTTCCCATATCACAGCGACACCATCAGCGCCGCGTTCACGCGGGCATGCAAAGTTCTGGAAATTGAAGACCTGCGCTTCCACGACCTTCGGCATGAAGGGGTTACGCGCTTGTTCGAAACCGGTGAAACGATTCCGCAGGTTGCCGCCGTGTCCGGGCATCGCTCTTGGTCTTCACTGCAGCGATACACCCACATCAAACAGACAGGCGACAAATATGAAGATTGGAAGTGGCTGCAAAGGTTAACGACAAGTAACTGAGAAGTTTAGATCAACCAGATTTAGTTGCCCGATCACTTTTCACTTCTTTTACCACCTCGGCAACGACTATCCGATGGCCTGGCGTGCTTGTTTCTGAGGCCCAAATCTCTGCGATATCTTGTGCGTTGGAGTAGTCTGAGTATGCTCCATCCATCCGAACAGGTGCGAACACTTCATTGTCCAAAAGTGATGGCGCATATTCGATAACCAGAAATTCTTTGACTTGGGACTATCCTGAATTTTGTGCGCTGACGTGGTAACTGCTCACAGAGGAGACCCACGTATGAGCATCGACAAAGACTTGCTAGACCGTCTGATGGAAGGGCGTTCACCCGGTGACCTGTTTGGCAAGAACGGCATCCTGGCGGAGCTGACCAAGGCGCTGGCGGAACGCGCGCTGAGCACAGAGATGGATGTCCATCTCGATGAAGAGCGCGCAGATGATGCGTCTGAGGGCCAGAACCAGCCGCCCAATCGGCGCAATGGCAGCAGCCAGAAGACCGTGACCATGGACAGCGGCAAGGTGGTTCTGGACATTCCCCGCGACCGGAACGGCACCTTCGATCCGATGCTGATCGCGAAGTATCAGCGGCGCTTTCCTGAATTCGACCGCAAGATTGTCAGCATGTATGCCCGGGGAATGACGACCCGAGAGATCCAGGGGCATATCGAGGAAATCTACGGCGTCGAGGCCTCGCCCAGCCTGATTTCCGCGATCACCGACGCGGTCATGGAGGAGGTCACCGCCTGGCAGAACCGCCCGCTGGATCCCTGCTATCCGATCGTCTTCATGGACGCGATCCGGGTCAATATCCGCAGCGACGGGGCGGTCTCGAACAAGGCGGTCTTCGTGGCCCTCGCGGTGCTGCCGGATGGCACGCGGGACGTTCTGGGCCTGTGGTTTCAGGCCAATGAGGGCGCGAAGTTCTGGGCCAAAGTGCTCAGCGACCTGCGCAACAGGGGCGTCCAGGACATCCTCATCACCGTCGTGGACGGGCTGAAGGGCTTTCCCCAGGCCATTGAGGCCGCATTCCCCCAGACTCGGATCCAGACCTGCATCGTCCATCTGCTGCGCCATTCCATGAACTTCGCCAGCTACAAGGACCGCAAGGCCGTCGCCGCCGCCCTCAAGGCGATCTACACGGCCGTGGACGTCGAGGCGGCAGAACTGGCTCTGGCTGAGTTCGAGGACAGCGATCTGGCAAGGCAGTATCCGGCGATCGCGCCGAGCTGGCGCCGGGCCTGGAACGAGGTCATCCCGTTCCTCG